>CAZEIG010000135.1:0-4713 GCA_964511805.1 uncultured Faecalibacterium sp. | reverse complement strand
GAGCATCTGCTTGACGTGCAGGAGGTCACAGGTTCGAGTCCTGTACCGTCCACCAGAACCCGGAACAGATGTTCCGGGTTTTTTCGCATCATTTTGGTGTATAACCAAAGAAATCTCCGCAGGGCTCTTTTAAGCCAGGCGGGGATCTTTATTTGCCGTGGGTTTAGTAGCCCAGCATCTCGTGGGCGGTCTTTTTGATGGCGGCGGCGTCTAGGCCGAAGGCGTGGATCAGGTCCCAGGCGGGGCCGGAGCAGGCAAAGCGGTCCTGGATGCCGATCCGGCGGATGGGGGTGGGCAGCTTTTCGCTCAGCAGGGAGCAGACGGCCTCCCCCAGGCCGCCGATGACGCTGTGCTCTTCACAGGTGATGACGGCGCGGCAGTCGGCGGCGGTGGCGAGGATCAGCTCCTCGTCCAGTGGCTTGAGGGTGTGGATGTTGATGACCCGGGCGCCGCTGCCCTGGGCGGCCAGATGCTGGGCGGCGGTCCGGGCCTCGTTGACCTCCAGGCCGGTGGCGATGATGGCGATGTCGCTGCCGGTGGTGATCTGCTCGCCCTTGCCGATCTCAAAGTGGTAGTTGGCGGGGTCATGGAAGACCGGCACCGCCAGACGGCCGAAGCGGATGTAGACCGGGCCGTTCATCTCGTAGGCGGCGCGGACGGCCGCGCGGGCCTCAATGTCGTCGGCGGGCGAGAGAACCGTCATCCCGGGCAGGGAGCGCATCAGGGCGAAGTCCTCACAGCACTGGTGGGACGCGCCGTCCTCCCCCACCGAGATCCCTCCGTGGGAGGCGCCAATCTTGACGTTCAGCTGGGGGTAGGCGATCGAGTTAAGGATCTGCTCGTAGGCACGGGCCGCCGCGAACATGGCAAAGCTGGACACAAAGGGGGTCATCCCCATGGCGGCCGAGCCGGCGGCCACGCCGATCACGTTGGCTTCGGCGATGCCGCAGTCACAAAAGCGCTCGGGGGCCACCTTCTGGAACATGACGGTGCAGGTGGAGCCGGACAGGTCGGCGTCCAGCACTACCAGGTCGGGGTGTTCGGCGGCCAGCTCCTGCAAAGTAGCGCCATAGCTGTCCCGGGTCGCGATCTTTTTCACTTCTGCCATAGCTCAGCCCTCCTCCTTTTCCAGTTCGGCCATGGCGGCGTTCAGCTCGTCCATAGCGGTGCGGTAATCGGCGTCGCCGGGGGCTTTGCCGTGCCAGTTGGGGTTGTTCTCCATATAGCTGACCCCTTTGCCCTTGGTGGTGTTCAGGATGATGCAGGTGGGGCGGCCCTGCTCGGCGTGGAAGGCCTCGACGGCGGCCTCGATCTGGTCGTAGTCGTGGCCGTCGACGCTCACCGCCTTAAAGCCGAAGGCCTCCAGCTTCTTGTCCTGGGGGGCGCTGTTCATAACTTTTTCGATGGGGCCGTCGATCTGCAGATGGTTCAGGTCGAGGAAGACGCAGAGGTTGTCCAGCTTATAGTGGGCGGCGAACATGAAGGCCTCCCAGCACTCGCCCTCCTCGATCTCGCCGTCGCCCATGATGGCGTAAACCCGCACCTGGTCCAACCCCTTGACCTTGGCGCCCAGGGCCATGCCGCAGGCCGCCGAGATGCCCTGCCCCAGGCTGCCGGTGGACATATCCACACCGGGGACGGTGTTCATATTGGGATGCCCCTGCAGGCGGCTGCCGATCTGGCGCAGGGTGGTCAGCTCCTCCGCGGGGAAGAAGCCGCGCTCGGCCAGGGCGGCGTAGAGGGCCGGGGCCGCGTGGCCCTTGGAGAGGACCAGACGATCCCGCTCAGGCCAGGCGGGGTTAGAGGGATCGACCTGCATCTCCCGGAAGTACAAATAGGACAGCACTTCCGCGATGGACAGGCTGCCGCCGGGATGGCCGCTTTTGGCGCTGTGGGTGCTTTCGATCACGCCGATGCGGATGCGGCAGGCGTGTTTCTGCAGGGCAAGTTTTTCTGCGTTAGTCATAGAACGTCCTTCCATTTGCACTGGTTCGTCTCCCCGTGTGATGGGCCCATCTGATGGGCCGGAATGCCGGAGACCCACTATATTCCACCTTACATATTATCGATTCTGCCCGAAAAGGTCAAGGGATTTTCAGCAAAATGTACGGCAGAAGGCAAAAATGTGTCGGTCCCGCACCTTTTTTGTGAAAATTGCCAGAGCCTTGCCCCCGCTTTTGGGGCAGAGAAAGGCCAAATCAGTCTGTAAGATAGGTAAAATAAGCAGGGTCGATCCCGTGGATGCCCATGCCGGGCGCGTCCGAGACGGTGATCTGCCGCTCGTGGAAGACAGCGCCCCCCTCCACCGGGTCGGCGCTGCAGAGGACGGGGCCGTCCAGGTCCACCTTGGTGATGACGCTGCGGGCGCAGGCCAGCTCGACGGCGGCGTTGACCGCGATCTTTGCCTCCAGCATACAGCCGATCATGCACTCGACCCCGTAGACCTCGGCCGCCGATGCGATCCGGAGGGCGTTGGTCAGCCCGCCGCACTTCATCAGCTTGATATTGACGTAGTCGGCCGCCCGGGTCTGGAAGATCCGCATGGCGTCGGCGGGGCTGAAGACGCTCTCGTCCGCCATGACGGGGACCCGGCTGTTCCGGGTGACGTAGGCCAGCCCCTCGAGGTCGGCGGCGGGGACGGGCTGCTCCACCAGCTCGAGGGCCAGCCCCTTCTCCTGCATCTCGTTGAGGATCCGGACGGCCTGTCGGGGGGTCCAGGCCTGGTTGGCGTCAATCCGGATGCAGACGTCCTCCCCCACCGCCTGCCGGACCGCCGCCAGCCGGGCGGGGTCCAGGGCGGGGTCCACCCCTACCTTGACCTTGAGGCAGTCGTACCCCCGGGCGACGGCGTCCAAGGCGTCCTTTGCCATCTGCTCGGGCGGGTTGACGCTTATGGTGATGTCGGTGACAAGGGTGCGCCGCCCGCCGCCCAGCAGCTTGTGGACCGGGATGGCGTGCAGCTGGCCGTAGAGGTCCCACAGGGCCGTATCGACGGCGGCCTTGGCGCTGGTGTTGTGGACGGCGGCCTTCTGGACGGCGGCGGTCAGCGGCTCGAAGTCGTCCACCTCCCGCCCCAGGATGACCGGGGCGATCAGGTCCCGGATGCCCCCGATGATGGCCCCGGCGGTGTCGCCGGTGATGGGGCCGGTGGGCGGGGCTTCGCCGTAGCCGACGGCGCCGGTGTCGGTTTGCAGCTCCACCACAATGTTCTCGACCTGGTTGACGGTGCGCAGCGCGGTCTTGAAGGGGACGCGCAGCGGGACAGACAGCCTGCCCAAACGTACCTGGGTGATCTTCATACAATGCCCTCCCTTTGGAAAAAGAAAAGGGGACAGGCTGGCCCGTCCCCTTTTGATGTATGGTTTTTGTCTGTGCGCTGTCAGTCGCGCGGCGGCTGGCGGACGCCCAGCTTCTGGTAGGCGATGCGGGGCGAACCATTGGCCAGATGGATGATGCCGCAGCGGTTGAAGCCGTTGGCCTCCAGCAGATGCTGCATGATCTTGTTGTCCGCATGGGTATCGGCCCGCAGGCTCTCGCAGTGCTCAAGGCACCAGTCGATGACCATCCGGGCGATGCCGGTGCGGTGCCCGGCCGATGCCAGCCGGTGCAGGGTGCCGTAGGGCCCATTACTGAGCCACTGCCCGTCCTCGATGGTCTGATAGGTAGGATCTTCGCCCAGGATGAAGGCGAACACGGCCTCCAATTCGCCGTTGATGACACAGACAAACAGCCGGTTGGACAGGATGTCCTCTTCGATCAGTTCGCGGGAGGGATAGCTGTCCCCCCACTGGTCAGGGTTGCCCGTCTGGGCCATAAAGGCCCGCGCACGGGCATAAATCTCCATGATCTGATCCAGCTCAAACCGGTTTGCTCCACGAAACATGAACCCTCCACCTTCTCTGTCAAAGTTGCTTTCTGGGCTGCGGAAGGCCGCGTCCCCTTGCCTGCACAGGGCGGGGCGGCATCCGCAAGACCCACTATGGAATAGTATACTACATTTTGCCTGAAAATTCCATATTTTTGTGTCGCAATCTGAACAGAAAGGCAAAAAGTTCCTCCACATCGCCGTTTTATGCCGGCATCTGCCGCCAGCTTACTTCAAAAAGCCGTTGATGATCTGTTCCTCGGCCTCTTCCTCGGTCAGGCCGAGGGTCAGCAGCTTAGTGATCTGGTCGCCGGCGATCTTGCCGATGGCGGCCTCATGGATGAGGGCGGCGTCCAGATCGTTGGCGTCCAGCTGGGGGACGGCCAGCACCCGGGCCTTGTCCATGATGATGGCGTCGCACTCCGAATGGCCCGAGCAGGGGGCGTTGCCGGTGATGAGGGCGTCGAACTTCTGGTAAGACTCGTCCCGTGCCACCGAGTGGGAGACCACGTCGGCGCTGGACCCGGCGCCGTTCAGGGTGACCTCGTAGCCGCTGAGGGCGTACTGGCTGCCGTGGGTCATCAGCCGCTCACGGACCACCAGCCGGGCGTTGGCGGCCAGGTCGGCCACCGTCTTCCGGTCGGTGGAGTCGACCCCCTTGATCTGGACCATATCCATCTCCATCGAGCTGCCCTCGTCCAGGTGGACCTCGGTGACTGGGTTGAGGATCCGCTTGCCCCGGCCGTCGCCCTGGCCGTAGTGCTTTTCCACATAGCGGACATGGGCGTTCTTCCCCAACTGGAAGCGGTGGATACCGTCGTGCTCCGAGTCCTGGCTGCCGCAGTTGT
>CAZEIG010000134.1:0-4808 GCA_964511805.1 uncultured Faecalibacterium sp. | reverse complement strand
CTTTGACAAGGCCATCGACGTCTGGGGTGCCGACCACCACGGCCATGTCGCCCGGATGAAGGGCGCCATGGATGCCATCGGGCTGGACGGCGGCCGCCTGGATGTGGTCCTGATGCAGATGGTCAACCTGATGCAGGACGGCCAGCCCGTCCGTATGTCCAAGCGGACCGGCAACGCCATCACCCTGACCGACCTGCTGGAAGAGGTGCCCATCGACAGCGCCCGCTTCCTCTTTAATATGCACGACGCCGGCAGCGGTATCGACTTTGACCTGGGCCAGGCCGTCAAGACCGACAACGACAACCCGGTCTATTATGTGCAGTATGCCCATGCCCGCATCTGCTCCATCCTCCGGAAGCTGGAGGGCGAAGGGATCGAGTTCCTTGGCATCGAGAACGCCGACGCCACCCTCCTGACCGACCCCGCCGAGATGGAGCTGATCCGGATGCTGGCCGCCTTCCCCCAGGAGATCGTCCTGGCGGCCGAGAAGTACGACCCCAGCCGGATCAACCGCTTCGTCATCGAACTGGCCAGCGCCTTCCACCGCTTCTATGGCAGCTGCCGGATCCAGGGCGCCGACCCCGCCCTGCAGCAGGCCCGCATCGCCCTCTGCATCGGAGTGCGGAACGTCATCCGGAACGTGCTGACCATGTTCAAGATCAACGCCCCCAACAAGATGTGACCGACAGAACGTCCCACTTCCGGGCCGCCCGGGGCGGGACGTTTCTCTGTTCATTCAATCCACATTTTGAACAAGAACCCATCACACCAAGCATTAAAATTATACATATTCACAGCATTATCCTTGTGGATTCTGCGAATAGACAAATGCCCTGCCGTCGTGTATAATAAAGCCAGAGACCAGAGAAGTACAGCAGAGGATCAAAAGAGATCCAACCCCGCTGGCTTAAGGGGAGAAAGGAGCGAAGACCGATGGTTGATGTAACACCCGTTCAGTTTGGACAGACTGTCGGGAATCGTTGAAATAAGCGAAAAGCCGCTTACCAGTACGGGATGTTTCCCCCGAAAAGTTCTGATGATAGACATTTAAGTGAAGACTTTAGCATATAAATCATACGGTTACGAACAGTCTGTCGAGAAACCCCTTGGCAATTCGAATAGATCCGCAGGAAGTGATCAGATATGAAAACTTTGTTACGGATGGTACTGTTTGAATAGCACGGAAGGAGCAACTCCAATGATTTAAGTAGTCGCGTCCTCAGGACGAAGCAAATTTCCTGCATCGGAAAGATGCGGAGCGGTCGGTTTCCATAGAGCGTGGAAGATGAACCAAGGAAATGACTGGAACCCATAAAAATGGAAAACGAAGGTTGAAAGCAGATGGTTCCCCTGCTAGGTAGCAATTTGGATGAACCCAGACTGTAAAGGGTAATTCTTGAGAGAACTGCTGTACAGATTTGAAGATATCTGGAAATTGCAGGCAGAGAGAGAACGTCGTAACTGTTTGAGCGGCTGACGATGTGTCCCCTCAAAACCAAGAGAAAAGTTCATCGTATCAGGCAACGGGGAAAAGGCCGTTCGGCATACTGAAAGAATAAGGAAAAAGAAAACGGCTTGAGGTCAAGATGTTCTGAGCCGAGCAAAGATCCGATCCGATAATGGTCATTTAAATAATGCAAACCGCAAAAGGATGATTCGAGTGAAGATTCCAGTAAGGATGCAGATATTTGAGTAGCACGGAGGGAGTACTCCAATGATCTAGGTAATTTGCCCGTGGAGTGATTCAAATCGAAAGAATGTGTTCCTGAAGAACGTACCTGCAAGGGTACTTCATAAAGAAACAATGCAGCGATTCGGATGAGGCTTGAAACCAATGTACTAATTAAATCGGCGAATCCCTACCCTATTTTCCTAACCCATAAGGAAAGGCCAACACTTATGAAAGCCAAGGTCAACTCCGAAAAATAGGTTATGTGAGGCAAAGAGGCTATGACTCCGAAGAAGTAAGCATCCTGGCGGATGAGAGGCTTGCAACTGCTCTCATCCGCCAGGTTTTTTGTGTGCAAAAACTTTCCCCTCCCCTGTTGACAAATCGGACCGCTTACCCTATAATAATTACGATATCCAATCGGCTGTGAAGAGAAGAGTAGGCGCCTTTCGACCCTTCCAGAGAGCCCGCGGCGGTGGAACCGGGCAGGCATCGCGGCACTGAAAATGGTCTCGGAGCCGCACGGGCGAAGGGCGCCCCGCTGCGTCCCAAGCCTGCGCCGGGTGCGCCCGTTACAGCGTCCGGCTGTACCGCGGCTTTCTCACCGCACCGCAGCGTCGAGGCCGCGCCCTGCAAAGGGCCGGTGAACCAAGGTGGTACCACGGAAGCTTTCTGCTCCCGTCCTTGCAGGGCACAGCCCGGCCGGGACGGGGGTTTTTGCTTTTCTGCCGCCGCCAATACCTATGGGAAAAGGGAGAATCGAGCCATGCCTAAGCACAAAACGTTTTACATCACCACCCCTATCTATTATCCCAGCGACAAGCTGCACATCGGCCACAGCTACACCACCGTGGCCTGCGACGCGCTGGCCCGCTTCAAGCGGATGCAGGGCTACGACGTCATGTTCCTGACCGGCACCGACGAGCACGGCCAGAAGATCCAGGACAAAGCCTCCAGCTGCGGGATGCAGCCCAAGGAATATGTGGACGGCATCGTCGCCACCGTCAAGGATCTGTGGAAGCTGCTGAATGTCAGCTATGACCGCTTCATCCGCACCACCGACGACTACCACATCGAAACCTGCCAGAAGATTTTCACCAAGCTCTACGAACAGGGCGACATCTACAAGGGCGAGTACGTCGGCCACTACTGCAAGCCCTGCGAGAGCTTCTGGACCGACAGCCAGCTGGTGGACGGCAAGTGCCCCGACTGTGGCCGGGAGGTCTACGACGCCCACGAGGAGGCCTATTTCTTCCGCACCGGCAAGTACGCCGACCGCCTCCTCAAACTCTATGAGGAGAACCCCCAGTTTATCCAGCCCGAGAGCCGGAAAAACGAGATGATCGCCTTTATCAAGCAGGGCCTGCAGGACACCTGCGTCTCCCGCACCTCGGTCAAGTGGGGCATCCCCGTCCCCTTCGATACCAAGCACACCATGTACGTCTGGGTGGACGCCCTGAGCAACTATATCTCGGCCCTGGGCTACGGCAACGAGACCTACCACGACTACAACAAGTTCTGGCCTGCCGGCCTCCACATGGTGGGCAAGGAGATCCTCCGTTTCCACACCATCCTCTGGCCCGCCATGCTGATGGCCCTCGACCTTCCCCTGCCCAAGCGTGTCTTTGGCCACGGCTGGCTGCTGATGAACGGCGGCAAGATGTCCAAGTCGGTGGGCAACGTGGTGGACCCGGTCATTCTCTGCGATCGGTACGGTGTGGACGCCATCCGGTACTTCCTGCTCCGTGAGATCCCCTTCGGGAACGACGGGATGTTCACCAACGAGGCCCTGATCAACCGGATCAACAGCGACCTGGCCAACGACCTGGGCAACCTGCTCAGCCGCACCGTGGCCATGTGTGAGAAATACTTCGGCGGCACGGTGGCCAAGTACGCCGGCGGCGACGCCCTCGACACCGAGCTGGAGCAGATGATCGAAGAGCTGCCCGGCAAGGTGGCCGCCGACATGGACAGCCTGACCATCCCCCAGGCCTTGGCCGACATCTTTGCGGTGGTCCAGCGGGCCAACAAGTATATCGACGAGACCGCGCCCTGGGCTCTGGCCAAGGACGAGGCCAACCGGGACCGTCTGGAGTCGGTCCTCTACCACCTCTGCGAGGCCCTGCGGGTGGCCGCCATCCTGCTGAACGCCTACCTGCCCGACACCGCCCCCAAGATGATGGAGCAGCTCGGCCTGCCGGCCAGCCAGCTCGTTCTGGCGGACGCCGTCTTTGGCAAGCAAGAGAGCTACACCGTCCACAAGGGCGCGCCCCTCTTCCCCCGGATCGACGTGGCCAAGGAGATCGCCCATCTGAAGGCCGAGGACAAGAAGCGCCGCGCCGAGGCGGAAGCCGCCCGGAAGGCCAAGGAGGAGGCTGAGGCCAAGGCCGCCGCCCCCGCCGCACTTGAGCACGAGGCTGAGATCAGCTTTGACGACTTCTGCAAACTCGAGATGCGGGTGGCCGAGGTGCGGGCCTGCGAGAACCTGAAGGAGAGCAAAAAGCTGCTCCACCTGACCGTCTTTGACGGCGAGCGGGACCGCTGCATCCTCTCGGGCATCGCCAAGTGGTACAAGCCCGAGGACCTGATCGGAAAGAAGGTCGGCATCGTGGCCAACCTGGCCCCCCGGCCGATGCTCAAGGGCAAGTACGTCAGCGAGGGTATGATCCTCGCGGCTGATACCGACGACGGCGGGGCCTCCATCGCCTTCTATCCCAACGATCTGCCCGCCGGCAGCCGGATCCACTGATGGCGGCAGCCGCCGGACAGGAGGCGAAAGGATGAGCGCATACCCTTCTGCGGGGCCGATCTTCGATACCCACGCCCACTATTCTTCCGGGGCCTTCAACGCCGACCGCTATGCGGTGCTGGACGGCCTGCCCGCCAAAGGGGTGGTCGGCGTCTGCGAGCAGGCCACCCACTCGGGGGACACCCCCCACTGCCTCGAGCTGGCCCACCGCTACCCCTGGGTCTGGGCGGCCATCGGCATCCACCCCGAAAGCCTGCTGCCCGCCGACAAGTGCGGCTCGGCCGAGCCTGCCCCCACCGTCTCGGTCTACGGCGGAGACTGGGCTGCCGAGATGCGGGCCCTGGCCCCCTATTATGACGATCCCAAGGTGGTGGCCGTTGGGGAGTGCGG
>CAZEIG010000133.1:0-4975 GCA_964511805.1 uncultured Faecalibacterium sp. | reverse complement strand
ATAAGCCTTGACGGCGCTCTTGAGGCCCGTGGTCAGCCTGGTGTTGGTATTACTATAGGTGGTTGCGTTCTCCATGGTACTATTCAGATAGTTATGGAAAGTCGAACCGTAATAGTTAGTGGCAGAGGTAGTAGCAGAACTCACTATGATAGCACTAGTAGAAGAACTAGAGCAACCAGCCATCATGCTGACGGCCATAACACCAGCCAGAACCAGAGAAGCAATTTTCTTCAGTTTCATAAGTTTATTACCCTCCTTAAATGGGACAATTTTTAGCTCGAACGATGAACGACGAACGATCGAGTTTGATTCATTATAACATATCCTACACTGAATCTCAAGTGTTTGTGACATCATCTTTTCCGTGGTCAATCGGCAAGCGAAGAATTCTCTCATACCGAGCCGTACCAGTACCATTGCCACCAAGCTTGTGATAATTGTCGTAGATATGTTTTTCCGGTGGCGGGAGCACTACTTCTGTTCCCAGTTCGTGGCCGAGCTGCTGCGGGAGAGCGGGGCGGTGGGCAGATGCTCCCGCCCGGCCCCCTTGCCGAAGTAGACCCGGGTGGGATAGGAATAGACAAAGTTTTTCATAGAAAAAGCCTCCTTTTGGTTGCGCGGGACCGTGGCCGGTCTGTATCTATAGTACAAAAAAGCGCGCCCCGGGGTGGAAGTGCCGATTGGTTGGGAGGCTTCAACCCAAAGGTGATAACTTGTCCGCTTGTCAGGGGCGGCCGGTTGTGCTATGATAGTGGAATCAAAAAGGAGGTGTTCCGATGCGCAGAAAGATCCTGGCTGTGGCGGGACTGGTGGTTCTGCTGGGAGTGGTCTTTGCCGCCGGGTGGCTGATGACTGAGGACTATTCCCTCATCCTGATGGCCAACTGGGGCTTCACCCTCCCCCATGAAGCCGGCTGCACCCAGCTCTACGAACAGGACCAGGGCGGCAGCCCCCATGGAGACGGGCTGCGGTACCATGTCTTTGGCTGCGAGGACCCGTCCCACATCGAGGAGCTTTTCGACTGGGCCGACACCCAGGCCCCCACCATCTACGCAGGCAGCTACGCCGCGGCCGCCGAAAGCTGGCTGGACGAGCTGGGCGTCCCGTCCGCCCAGCGCCCCGCCTATGACGCCTGCCTCTACTGGTACCAGCCCCGCCAGGACAGCAGCGAGCTGCTGATCTTCTGGGACAGGGCAGCCGGAAGGCTCTACATTGCGGAATCATTTCTGTAAAGGATAAGGAGGACCCTATGGCGAGAGAAATTGACACCCAAATGGACGGCCGGGAGGCGAGCCAGTTCCTGGCGTGGCTCCAGCACGAGATCCGGCAGGTCAAATAAAAAGGCGGCCTGCGGGCCGCGAGGGAGGAAAGTATCATGAAAAAGGAACACACCGGCACGGTCTGCGTTTTTCTGGCCGCGCTGCTCTACAGCCTGGGCGGGCTCTGCATCAAGGTGATCCCCTGGGGCGGGCTGGCCATCAACGGCGGGCGGACCGCCATCGCTCTGGTGGTGATCGGGGGATATCTGCTGGCCACACGGCACAGGCCCCGGCTGAGCCGCTGGATCTTTCTGGGGGCGCTCTGCATCTTCGGCACCAACACCCTCTACGCGGTGGCAAACAAGCTGACCACCGCCGCCAACACCATCGTTTTACAGTTTACCGCGCCCATCTTCGTCATCCTCTTTTCGATCCTGTTCTGGAAGAAGAAGCCCCAAAAGCTGGACCTGTCCGCCTGCGCGGTGGTCTTTGGCGGGGTGCTCTTCTTCTTTGTGGACAGCCTGGAGGCCGGCGGCACCCTCGGCAACCTGCTGGCTCTGCTGTCGGGGGTCTGCTATGCGGGGGTCTTTCTGCTGAACGACTTCCCCGACAGCGACGCCATCTCCTCGGTATTCTGGGGGGACGTGCTGTCGGCGGCCACCGGCCTGCCCTTCCTGCTGCAGGAGACGGTCTTCACCCCCACCGCCCTCTGCAGCCTGCTGGTTCTGGGGGTGTTCCAGGTGGCGGTGGCCTACATCCTGCTGACCATCGGCCTGCTGACCACCCCCGCCGTGACTGCCAGCCTTGTCTCCGGCATCGAGCCGGTGCTCAACCCCATCCTGGTGGCGGCCTTTTACGGCGAGACCATCGGCCCCCTGGCTCTGGCCGGCGCGGTCATCGTAGTGGTCGGCGTGGTGGGCTACAACGTGGCGAAGGCGCGTCAGGCCTAAAAAAACGCACACAAGCGTATAAAAAGACACACAAACCCCTGTGGGATGGGATTTGTGTGTTTTTTGTTTCTCTGGGAGCGGCCTTTTACCCCTCCCCCACCACCGCGTATAGCTCGCCGCCGGCCCAGTGCTCGAAGTAGCCCTTCAGCTCGAAGTTGCGGTCCCATTTGTCCTGGGGGTAGCTGCCGTAGCGGCGGCGGACGTCCTCCATCCGGGCGGCCATGTCCACCGGGCCGTCAGGGCCGGCGACGGCATCGGGCGGGATGTCGAAGTTGCCGACATAGCTGTCCAGCCGCTGGATCTGGAAGGAGTGGGTCAGACAGATGCGGGCGGCATCGTCGTAGCCCAGCTCGGTCATGTACTTCCAGCCGTAGTAGACGTGGCAGAGGTGGCCGTCGCCGTACCACCGGCCGATGTCGTGGCGCAGGCCCAGCACATAGGCCTTGTCGGGGTCAAGGCCGGGGCACCGGGCCGCGATGGCTTCGGCACAGCGGGCCGCGGTGCGGCAGTGGTCATCCCAGCGGCCGTGGATCTGGCTGACGGCGTCGTAGCGGGCCTTGGCTTCGGTCAGGAGGCGCTCGGCCTCCGGGCGGGTGGGATACATAGGCGTTCTCCTTTCTTTTTCTCCGAGGCCGGCGGCAGGCTTTACAATCAGGTGGGGCCGGCAGGATACAGCACCCCCGCCGCGGCCAGGGCCGCCTCAATCCGGCGGAAGGCCGCCTCGTCGGCGCAGTGGATGGTGTGCAGGTGGACCCCGCCGGTCATGCTGCTGAGAAGGCTGGCGGGGGCCTGCTCGGCCTGGCGGACGAACTGGTCCACCTCATACCGGCTGGCAACGTTCAGGTTGCCCCGCAGCTCGCCATAGAGGGGGTTCTCAACGATGACGTCGGCCACCGTCCCCCCTTGATCCACCACAGCGTAGAGCTCCCGGCGCATCTCCTCGGTGGTGCTGTGGGCGCAGACCACCAGCCCGGTGTACCCCGCCCCGGCGGCGTGGAGCCGGTAGCCCCGGGGGGTGGCGTCGATCTTGGCACCGCCGGCCCGCAGCAGGGCCACGTCCCCCACCACGATCTGCCGGGACACCCCCAGCTGGGCCGCCAGGGCGCTGGCGCTGACCGGGCCGCTGGCGGCAGCAAGTTTGTCCAGGATGGCCTGGCGGCGGCTGGCTGCATCCATACCGGCGCCCCCTTTCACTGGCCCAGCCCCAGGACGGTGGCGTAGTTGGAGGGCAGCTCGACCACCAGACGGCCGTTCTCCACCCGGGCGGGGACCGGCTGGCTGCCGGTGCAGCCAGCCAGCAGGTCTTTGGCTGCATCGGCCGGGACAGGCAGGGCCAGCTCCATCCGGACGGGGGCGTCGCCGTTGTTCAGGACACTGACCAACGCCCGGCCCCCCAACGTCCGCGCAAAGGCGTAGTGCTGGGTGGTCAGCAGCAGCTCCTGGGGGCGGCCCTCGGTCAGGGCGGGCTCGGCGGCCTTCAGCCGGCCCAGGGCTGCGTAGAGGCTGGTGAGGGGATTGGTCTGGACGGCGTCCTTGAAGTCGTCCAGACCAAGGCAGGGCCGGAGGGGCCAGTCGCTCCAGCGGTCCTTCTTCCCCTCAATGCCGAACTCGGAGCCGTAGTAGATGGACGGGATGCCCCAGAGGGTATAGACCAGGATGGCGACGTGCCGCAGATGGGCCTTGTTCCGCAGCTTGTTGGGCAGGCGGTCGACGTCGTGGTTGTCCGAGAAGGTGTAGAGCCGGGTATCCCCGCACAGGCCCTGCAGCCGCCGCATGGTGTGGGCGATCTCGAAGTAGTTGTGATCGTTGTGGCCGCTCCACAGGCCCTTGTGCAGCTCGTAGTTGGTGACCGAGTGGAGGGTGGCAGGGTTGGCCCAGCGGCTGTAGTCGCCGTGGATAACCTCCCCCAGCAGCCAAAAGTCGGGCTTGAGGCTGTCGGTGAAGCGGCGGAGGTTCTGCATGAAGCCGAAGTCCAGCACATCAGCGGCGTCCAGCCGGACGCCGTCGATGCCGAACTGCTCCACCCAGAACCGCACCGTCTCGAAGTGGTACTGCTGGACGGCGGGATTCTTCTGGTTGAGCTTGACCAGCAGGTTATGCCCGCCCCAGTTGCCGTACGAGAAGCCGTCGCCGTACTCGTTGTTCCCCCAGAAGTTGAGGTCACAGAACCAGTCCCGGTAGGCCGAGCCTTCCCGATGGGCCTTCAGGTCCTGGAAGGCGAAGAAGCCCCGGCCCACATGGTTGAACACCCCGTCGACGATGACCTTCTGTCCCCGGGCGTGGCAGGCCGCCACCCAGGCGGCGAACTCCTCGTTGGAGCCCAGACGGCGATCCACCCGGCGATAGTCGACGGTGTCGTAGCCGTGGCTGCCGCTCTCGAAGAGGGGGCCGATGTAGATGGCGTTGCAGCCAAGCGCCGCCGCATGGGCGGCCCAGTCGTCCAGCTTCCGGAAGGCGCCCGGCACCGGCCGGCCGTCGTTCTCATGGGGGCATCCGCAGAGCCCCAGCGGGTAAATATGATAAAAAACAGCACTGTCATACCAAGCCATACGCACAAAACTCCTCTATCAACTTGAAATTGGTCCACACAATATCCGCAGCGCCCAGCGCCGCGCACCTGCAGACAGTATAACACAAAACTGTCGGATTTGTACCAGCTTTTTTGAGATTTTGCAAAATTTTAGAGCAATCCCACCAAATATCAACAACACCCAGAACAAGCAAACCAGTTCCTGCAATCCGAAGCTGTAACACAGGAAAATGCAG
>CAZEIG010000132.1:0-5023 GCA_964511805.1 uncultured Faecalibacterium sp. | reverse complement strand
CGCTACACCGAGGCCCGGCTGGAGCCGGTCTGTGAGGAGCTGTTCCAGGACATCGACAAGGAGACGGTCGACTTTGTCCCCAACTACGACGGTACCACCACCGAGCCCACCCTCCTGCCGGTGACCTTCCCCACCATCCTGGCCAACAACACGTTGGGCATCGCGGTGGGGATGGCCTGCAACATCTGCTCCTTCAACCTGACCGAGCTCTGCAACACCACCATCGCCCTCATCAAGGACCCCAGCCACGACATCGCTTCCACCATGCCCGCCCCCGACTTTGTGGGCGGGGGGCAGATCCTCTACAACGCCGCCCAGATGCGGGACATTTTCGACACCGGCCGGGGCAGCGTCCGGGTGCGGGCCCGCTGGCGGGGCGTCCCGGGCGAAAACATGATCGAGATCACCCAGATTCCCCCCACCACCACGGTGGAGGCCATCATGGATAAGATCGCCGAGCTGGCCAAGGCCGGCAAGCTGAAAGAGCTGAGCGATATGCGGGACGAGACCGACCTGAACGGCCTCAAGCTCACCCTCGACCTCAAGCGGGGGGCGGACCCCGACAAGCTGATGGCCAAGCTCTTCAAGCTGACCCCGCTGGAGGACAGTTTCAGCTGCAACTTCAACATCCTGGTCTCGGGCCAGCCCCGTGTGATGGGGGTGCGGGAGATTTTGCAGGAGTGGACCGCCTTCCGCACCGAGTGCGTCCGCCGCCGCACCTGGTACGACCTCCACGGGAAGGAAAAGCGGCTCCATCTGCTGGAGGGTCTGGCCGCCATCCTGCTGGACATCGACAAGGCCATCCGGATCATCCGGGAGACCGAAGAAGAGGCCGAGGTGGTCCCCAACCTGATGATCGGCTTCGGCATCGACGAGGAGCAGGCCGACTATGTGGCCGAGATCCGTCTGCGCCACCTCAACCGGGAGTATATCCTCAAGCGGACCGGGGAGATCGACGCGCTACGGAAAGAGATCGACGATTTGAACGACATCCTGGCCAAGCCCGCCCAGATCCGGAAGATCATCATCCAGGAGCTGACCGCCGTGGCCAAGAAGTACGGCAAGCCCCGCCGCAGCGAGATACTCTACGACCTGCCCGAGGAGGAGGTCGCCGGGGAAGAGGAGGCCGTCCCCGACTACCCGGTCACCATCTTTTTCACCCGGGACGGCTACCTCAAGAAGATCCCGCCCCAGAGCCTGCGGACCGCCGGCGCCCACAAGCTGAAAGAGGGGGACGAGATCGTCGTCCAGGCCGAGGCCCGGAACAACCTCGAGGCCCTCTTCTTCACCGACCACCACCAGGTCTACAAGATCCGCCTGTCCGAGTTCGAGGACGGCAAGGTGGGCCAGATGGGGATCTACCTGCCCACCCGTCTGGGGATGGAGGAAGGAGAAAGCCCCATCGCCATGGTCCTGACGGCGGACTACAGCGGCTGGGTCCTCTTCTTCTTTGCCAGTGGCAAGTGCGCCAAGATCCCCCTGGCTTCCTACGCCACCAAGCAGAACCGCCGCAAGCTGCTGCGGGCCTACAGTGACAAGGAGCCACTGTCCGCCCTTCTCTTCATCCCCGAGGAGACCGACATCGCCGTTCGGACCAGCGCCAGCCGGCTGCTGCTGCTGGGCACCGCCCAGATCGCCGAAAAGGCCACCCGGGACAGCCAGGGGGTGGCGGTGGTCACCCTGAAAAAGAACCAGACCATCACCTCGGTCCGCCCCGCCGCTGGCCTCGAACTGGCCGACCTCCACCGCTATCGCGTCCGCACCCTGCCCGCCGCCGGCGCCCTGCTGCGCGGCGAGGACGTCGCCGAACAGACCAGCCTGCTGTAAGCGGGGCGTGATACCGTTAAAGAAGGGAGAACCCTATGCAGAACATTGACCTGATCTGTCTGGGCAGGCTGAACGCGAAATACTATGCCGACGGGGTGGCGGATTACGCTAAGCGGCTGGGCGCCTTTGTGCGGTTCCGGATCGTCGAGCTGCCGGAGGAAAAGATCGAGGAGAAGAACGCCTCGCCGGCGCTGGTGGCCCGCGCCCTTGAAAAGGAGGGCAGGGCCATCCTGGCCAACGTCCGGCGGGGGGAGAGTCTGGTGGCCCTCTGCGTCGAGGGCCGGCAGATCTCCAGTGAGGAGCTGGCGGCCCTGCTGGCCGAGAAGGCCGGCAGCGGCGCGGGGGACATCGCCTTTGTGATCGGCTCCTCCCACGGGCTGTCGGAGGAGGTCAAGCGGGCGGCGTCGGCCCGGATCAGCCTGGGGCGGATCACCCTGCCCCACCAGCTGGCCCGCCTGGTCCTGACCGAGCAGCTCTACCGCGCCTGCACCATCAACGCAGGGATGAAATATCATAAGTAAAAAGGTCCCACCCGTACGCGCCTGTCGTCCGGGTGGGACTTTTTACATGAAAGCATCCCGCCAGGCCTTACACGGACCTGGCGGGATGTCTTTTTACGGTTTGATTTTACAGGGCCAGGCTCAGAAAGCGATCTTGGCTTCGATCCAGTCCTTCAGCTCGGCGATGGGCATACGGACCTGCTCCATGGTGTCGCGGTCGCGGACGGTGACGCAGTTGTCGGCCTCGGTCCCCTTGTCGGGGTCACCGATGGTGTTGAAGTCCACAGTGATGCAGTAGGGGGTGCCAATCTCGTCCTCACGGCGGTAGCGCTTGCCAATGGAGCCGGTCTCGTCGTAGTCCACCATGAAGTATTTGCACAGCTCGTCCCGGATCTCCATGGCCTTGGGGGCCAGCTTCTTGCTCAGGGGCAGGACGGCGCACTTGAAGGGGGCGAGCGCCGGGTGGAGGCGAAGGACGGTGCGGACGTCCTCCTTCCCCTTGGCGTCGATCAGGTGCTCCTCGTCATAGGCGTCGCAGAGGAAGGCCAGGGCCACACGGTCGCAGCCCAGGGAGGGCTCGATGACGTAGGGGATATAGTGCTCGCCGGTCTCGGGATCGAAATATTCGAGGCTCTTGCCGGAGGCCTCCTGGTGGCGGCGCAGGTCGTAGTCGGTACGGTCGGCGATCCCCCACAGCTCGCCCCAGTCGGTAAAGGGGAAGGCATACTCGATGTCGGTGGTGGCGCGGCTGTAGAAGGCAAGCTCGGCGGCCTCGTGGTCGCGCAGGCGGAGGTGCTCCTCCTTGATGCCCAGGCTCAGCAGCCAGTTCTTGCAGAACTCCTTCCAGTAGGCGAACCACTCCAGGTCGGTGCCCGGCTTGCAGAAGAACTCGCACTCCATCTGCTCGAACTCGCGGGTGCGGAAGGTGAAGTTGCCCGGGGTGATCTCGTTCCGGAAGGCCTTGCCCACCTGGCAGACGCCGAAGGGCAGCTTCCGGCGGGTGGTGCGCTGGATGTTGGCAAAGTTGACGAAGATGCCCTGGGCGGTCTCAGGCCGCAGGTAGCAGACCGAGGAGCTGTCCTCGGTGACGCCGATGGCAGTCTTGAACATCAGGTTGAACTTCCGGATGGGGGTGAAGTCGTGCTTGCCGCAAACGGGGCAGACCACTTCCTCATGCTCGGCGATGAACTTGTCCATCTCGTCAAAGCTCATGGCGTCCACGTTGACGTCGGGGAATTCGTCGGCGATCAGCTTGTCGGCGCGGTGGCGTGCCTTGCAGGCGCGGCAGTCCAGCAGCGGGTCGGAGAAGCTGGCCACATGGCCGGTGGTCACCCAGGTCTGGGGGTTCATCAGGATGGCGGCGTCCAGGCCGACGTTGTAGCGGCTCTCCTGGACGAACTTCTTGAGCCAGGCTTTCTTGACGTTGTTCTTGAACTCGACGCCCAGAGGGCCGTAGTCCCAGCTGTTGGCCAGGCCGCCATAGATCTCGGAGCCGGGGAAGATAAAGCCCCGGTTCTTGCACAGGGCGACGATCATATCAAGGGTCTTTTCGCTGTGTTCCATAGTAAAATACATCCTTTCCGTCCGCGGCTGGCTTGCCGTGTCGTTGTGTGTGGCCCCGCAGGGGGCACAGTACCCTTCTACTTTACCATGTTCCGCCCAAAATGACAAGGGCTGCACAACCTGTTATGGACAACAGGAGCCAATTAGGCTATACTAATACCAGAACTTCAGGCCGGCAGCCAGCCGGGAAAAATAGAAAGGACAACTGTATGGAAAACTTTGAGATGCTTTTGAAGAAATATGCCGACTTCATCGTCGGGGTGGGCTGCAACGTCCAGCTGGGGCAGACCCTTATCATCGCCGCGCCGCTGGCCGCCGCGCCCCTGGCCCGGCTCTGCGTCCGCAGCGCCTTCGAGGCCGGCGCCCGGGATGTCCGGGTGGACTGGAGCGACGACGCCGTCGCCCGCACCCGGCTGGAACTGGGGAACGAAGAGGCCCTTTGCGACGTCAAGCCCTACCTGCTGCGCAGCTACCTCGACTACGCCGAGAGCGAGGGCGGGGTCTGCGTCCTCAGCCTGTTGGCCAACGACCCCGAGGCCCTGGCCGGACTGGACGCCGGCAAAGTCAGCCGGGTGAATACCGCCCGCCGGAAAGTCCTGGCCCCCTGGCGGGTCTACACCATGAACGACAAGGTGCAGTGGTCGATCGCGGCCATGCCCTCGGCGGCCTGGGCCAAAAAGCTCTTCCCCGGCCTGGCGGAGGACGAGGCGATCGAAAAGCTCTGGCGGCTCATCTTCGACACCTGCCGGGTGACCGGCGGCGACCCGGTCGGCGCGTGGCGGGCCCATCTGGACCGGCTCAAGGCCCTGCAGGACAAGATGAACGCGCTGGACCTGGCCTCGGTCCATTTTGAGAGCGGCAACGGCACCGACCTGACGGTGGGCCTGGCCGACGGCGCCGTCTGGGAGAGTGCTTCCAGCGTCAGCGAGAAGGGGGTCACCTTCCTGCCCAACATCCCCACCGAGGAGATCTTCACCGCCCCCCACAAGGACAAGGTGGACGGCGTCGTCTACGGCACCAAGCCCTATATCCACGGCGGGCAGGCCATCCGCGGCTTCCACGTCACCTTCAAGGACGGCAAAATCGTCGAGTACGGCGCCGAGGAGAACGAGGCCCTGCTGGGCGAGGTGCTG
>CAZEIG010000131.1:0-5046 GCA_964511805.1 uncultured Faecalibacterium sp. | reverse complement strand
CGGTGTGGAAGGTACGCATGGTCAGCTGGGTGCCCGGCTCGCCGATGGACTGGGCCGCGATGATGCCGACCGACTCGCCCAGCTGGACCGGCTCGCCGGTAGCCATGTTGGAGCCGTAGCAGCGGGCGCAGACACCGGTCTTGGCCCGGCAGGTCAGCAGGCTGCGGATCTTCAGGTGGGTGATGCCGGCAGCCTCGATGGCGTTGGCGTCGTAGAGATCCATCATCTTGCCCTCGGGCACGATGACCTCGCCGGTGGCCGGGGCGACTACGTCACCGACGGCGAAGCGGCCGATCAGCCGCTCGCGGAAGGACTCGATCTTCTCCTTTCCCTCGTGGATCTCGGAGACCTCCAGGCCGTCGGTGGTGCCGCAGTCCAGCTCACGGATGATGACGTCCTGAGAGACGTCGACCATCCGGCGGGTCAGGTAACCCGAGTCGGCGGTACGCAGGGCGGTGTCGGCCAGGCCCTTCCGGGCGCCGCGGGCCGAGACGAAGTATTCCAGAATGTTTAGACCCTCGCGGTAGTTGGCCCGGATGGGCATCTCGATGGTCTGACCGGCGGTGTTGGCCAGCAGGCCGCGCATGCCGGCCAGCTGCTTGATCTGGTTCATCGAACCGCGGGCGCCCGAGTCAGCCATCATATAGATCTCGTTGTCCTTGGGCAGGTTGTCGGACAGGGCCTTCGAGACCTTGTCAGTGGTGGCCTGCCAGATGTCGATGGTCTTCTTGTACCGCTCTTCCTCCGAGATCAGGCCGCGGTTGAACAGCTTGCCCACCTGGGAAACCTGCTTGTCGGCCTCCTCCAGCAGCTCGGCCTTCTGGGGCGGGATGACCGCATCGCAGACGGCCACCGAGATGGCGGACAGGGTGGAGTACTTGTAGCCCTGGCTCTTGATGGCGTCCAGCATCTTGGCACAGGCGCGGGTGCCGTTCCGGGTCATGCAGCGGGAGATGATGTCGGGCAGGGTCTTTTTGGTGACCCGGAAGCCGATCTCATAGTCCAGCCAGTGGGCCGGGTCGGTGCGGTCGACGTAGCCCAGATTCTGGGGCACAGGGGTGTTGAAGATGATGCTGCCGACGGTGGTGTCCACCAGGCCGGTCCGCTCCACCCCGTCCAGGGTCATGGTGCGGCGGACCTTGATGGGCGCATGGAGGGTAACGATGTGCTCGGTGTAGGCCATCAGGGCCTCAGCCTCGTCCCGGAAGACCTTCCCGGCTCCCTCGTCGCCCTCGCGGACGGTGGTCAAGTAGTAGCTGCCCAGGATCATGTCCTGGGTGGGGACGGCCACCGGCGCGCCGTCCGATGGTTTCAGCAGGTTGCCGGAGGCCAGCATCAGCATCTTGGCCTCGCGGCAGGCGTCCTCGCCCAGGGGCAGGTGGACAGCCATCTGATCGCCGTCAAAGTCGGCGTTGAAGGCGGTGCAGGACAGGGGGTGCAACTTGATGGCGCGGCCCTCCACCAGCACCGGGTTGAAAGCCTGGATGCCCAGACGGTGCAGGGTGGGTGCACGGTTCAGCAGGACGGGGTGGCCCTTGATGACCGTTTCGAGGCTGTCCCAGACTTCAGGACGGGCGCGCTCCACCATCTTGCGGGCCGACTTGATGTTGTTGGCCACCCCTTTCTCCACCAGGTCCTTCATGACAAAGGGCTTGAAGAGCTCGAGGGCCATCTCCTTGGGCAGACCGCACTGGTCCATCCGCAGCTCGGGGCCGACGACAATGACCGAACGGCCGGAGTAGTCGACGCGCTTGCCCAGCAGGTTCTGGCGGAAGCGGCCCTGCTTGCCCTTGAGCATATCGGACAGGCTCTTGAGGGCGCGGTTGTTGGGGCCGGTGACCGGACGGCCGCGGCGGCCGTTGTCGATCAGGCTGTCCACCGCCTCCTGCAGCATCCGCTTCTCGTTCCGGACGATGATGTCGGGGGCGCCCAGTTCCAGCAGACGGCGCAGGCGGTTGTTCCGGTTGATGACCCGGCGGTAGAGGTCGTTCAGGTCGGTGGTGGCAAAGCGGCCGCCGTCCAGCTGGACCATCGGGCGCAGGTCGGGCGGCAGGACCGGCAGGACGGTCAGGATCATCCACTCGGGGCGGTTGCCCGAAACGCGGAAGGCCTCGACCACCTCCAGCCGCTTGAGGATGCGGATCCGCTTCTGGCCGCTGGCCTTCTCGACCTCGGCGGTCAGCTCGACGGAGAGTTGGTCCAGGTCGATCTCGGCCAGCAGGGCCTGGATGGCCTCGGCGCCCATCTGAGCGTTGAACTCGTCGCCGTACCGTTCCTGCATCTCCCGGTACTCCTTCTCGGTCAGGAGCTGCTTTTTCTCCAGCGGGGTCAGGCCCGGGTCGATGACGATATAGCTTGCAAAGTAGAGGACCTTCTCCAGCAGGCGGGGGCTGATGTCCAGCATCAGGCCGATCCGGCTGGGGATGCCCTTGAAATACCAGATGTGACTGACGGGGGCGGCCAGCTCAATGTGGCCCATCCGCTCGCGGCGGACCTTGGCCTTAGTAACCTCGACGCCGCAGCGGTCGCAGATCTTGCCCTTATAGCGGATCCGCTTGTACTTGCCGCAGTGGCACTCCCAGTCCTTGGTGGGTCCAAAGATCCGCTCGCAGAACAGGCCGTCCCGCTCGGGCTTCAGGGTGCGGTAGTTGATGGTCTCGGGCTTTTTCACCTCGCCATAGCTCCATTTGCGGATCTGGTCGGGAGAGGCAAGACCGATCTTGATCGAATCGAAAACGGTGTTTTCCATGAATCGAACCCTTCCTTAATCTCTATCACAAAGTTCCGATACGAAACTGGCTGTTTTTTATTCGTCGAAGTCCACTTCGTCCGACGGCCCTGCCTCGCCTGCGCCGGTGGCAGGGGCGTCCTCCAGGGCAGCCGCGTCGTCAAAGCCGGCGTCGGCGTCCTTAATGGTGTAGTCATTGACCAGCTCACTCTCCTGGACAACGGTCTCGGCGCCAGCCACCTCGCGCATATCGAAGCCGGTCTCCTCGTCGTCGAAGTTCTGGCGCATGTCGATCTCGTTGCCGTCCTTGTCCTGAACCACCACGTCCAGACCGAGGGACTGCAGCTCCTTGAGCATGACGCGGAAGGATTCGGGGATGCCAGGCTGGGGCACAGGCTCGCCCTTGACGATGGCCTCGTAGGTCTTGACGCGGCCCTCCACATCATCCGACTTGACGGTCAGGATCTCCTGCAGGGTGTAGGCTGCACCGTAAGCCTCCAGGGCCCAGACTTCCATCTCGCCGAAGCGCTGGCCGCCGAACTGGGCCTTGCCGCCCAGCGGCTGCTGGGTGACCAGAGAGTAGGGGCCGGTGGAACGGGCGTGGATCTTATCGTCGACCAAGTGATGGAGCTTGAGGTAGTACATATAACCCACCGTGACCCGGTTGTCGAACTTCTCGCCGGTGCGGCCGTCGTAGACGGTGGTCTTGCCGTCGCGGTCCAGCTCAATCTTGGAGAAGTCGATGATGTGGCCCTGTTCACCCATGATCTTGGGCAGCTTGGTGGGATAGGCGGGGGCGTTCTCGCCGTGCCAGATGGTGCAGGCCTCGTCGAAGGCGTCACCGATGTCGTTCTCACGGGCGGAGTCGAAAACGGGGGTCATAACCTTGATGCCGCAGGCCTTGGCCGCATAGCCCAGGTTGACCTCCAGCACCTGACCGATGTTCATACGGGAAGGGACGCCCAGGGGGTTCAGCACGATGTCCAGCGGGGTGCCGTCGGGCAGGTAGGGCATATCCTCCTGCGGCAGGATGCGGGAGACAACGCCCTTATTGCCGTGGCGGCCGGCCATCTTGTCGCCGACGCTGATCTTACGCTTCTGGGCGATATAGCAGCGGACCACTTCCCGGACGCCGGGCTGGAGCTCGTCGCTGTTCTCAGGGGTAAAAACCTTGACGTCGACGATGATGCCGTACTCGCCGTGAGGCACGCGGAGGGAGGTATCCCGGACCTCGCGGGCCTTCTCGCCGAAGATGGCCCGGAGCAGCCGCTCCTCGGCAGTCAGCTCGGTCTCGCCCTTGGGGGTAACCTTGCCGACCAGGATGTCGCCGCTCTTGACCTCGGCGCCGATCCGGATGATGCCCCGCTCGTCCAGGTCCTTCAGCGCATCCTCCGAGACGTTGGGGATGTCGCGGGTGATCTCCTCGGGTCCTAGCTTGGTGTCCCGGCTCTCGGTCTCATACTCCTCGATGTGGATGGAGGTATAGACGTCCTCGCGGACGATCTTCTCGTTCAGCAGAACGGCGTCCTCGTAGTTGTAGCCCTCCCAGGTCATGAAGCCGATGAGGGCGTTCTTGCCCAGGGCGATCTCTCCGTTCCGCATGGCGGGACCGTCGGCCAGCACCTGGCCCTTCTTGACGGTCTCCCCCACCGAGACGATGGGCCGCTGGTTGATACAGGTGCCGGCGTTGGACCGGGCGAACTTGATCAGGCTGTAATCCTCCAGCCCGCCCTGGTCATTCCGGACCACGATGTGGTCGGAGTCCACCCGCTCGACCACGCCGTCGCTCTCCGCCAGGACAGCGACGCCCGAGTCGGTGGCGGCCTTGTACTCCATGCCGGTAGCCACCAGCGGCTGCTGGGTGACCATCAGAGGCACGGCCTGCCGCTGCATGTTGGAGCCCATCAGGGCGCGGTTGCAGTCGTCGTTCTCCAGGAAGGGGATCATGGCGGTGGCCACCGAGACCATCATCCGGGGCGAGACGTCGACGAAGTCCACCTTCTCGGCGTCGATCTCAAGGATTTCATCCCGGCGGCGGGCCGAGACGCGCTGCCGCTTGAAGCGGCGGTTCTCGTCCAGAGGCTCGTTGGCCTGGGCGACAACGTACTCATCCTCGACGTCGGCGGTCATATAGACCACCTCGTCTGTGACGTACTGGTCGATGACCCGGCCCTTCTCGTCGTAGGTCTTCTGAACGCGGCGGTAGGGCGCCTCGATGAAGCCGTACTCGTTGATCTTGGCGTAGGAGGCCAGGTAGGAGATCAGGCCGATGTTGGGGCCTTCAGGGGTCTCGATGGGGCACATACGGCCGTAGTGGC
>CAZEIG010000130.1:0-5128 GCA_964511805.1 uncultured Faecalibacterium sp. | reverse complement strand
CTTTTGTAAAGTTTTTGAAACTGCTTCACGATATTTTATGGGATTGCTCTAGAGAGGCTCAAAAGAAGTGTCTGCAAAAGCAGGCGCTTTTTGATTTCGATTTTATGTTACTTCCGTGTCGAGAATTCATATTGGACCAGCGCACAGTTGCCGATGCCGAACAGGGCAAACTCCTCGTTGGTCATGTCGGTGAAGTAGGACTGCACCATCCGGGCGATGCCGTTGTGGGCCACCAGCAGGGCGGTGCCCTCCTGGCCGGCCAATTCGTCCAGCAGGTTGTAGACCCGGGCGGCCAGCTGCAGCATACTTTCGCCGCCGTCGAAGCGGTCGATGAAGTGGAGCTTGGCGATGGTGAATTCGGTCCCGTTCCGGGCGGTGCCCTCGTACCGGCCGAAGGCCTGTTCCCGCAGGCGTGGCTCGACGGTCAGGGGCAGGCCGGTCTCGGCGGCGATCAGCCGGGCGGTCTCCTCGGCCCGGACCAGCGGGGAACAGAGGATCCGGGTGATCCCGTGGGACTCGGCGGCCAGGCGGCGGCCCAACTGCCGGGCCTGCGCCCGTCCAAGGTCGGTCAGGGGGATGTCGGTGACGCCGCAGATCTTGTTCTCGACGTTCCAGACCGTCTGGCCGTGGCGGGTGAAGTAGAGTGTTTTCATGCTGTGCCTCCATAAAAATGCCCGGGGAGGGTCCCCGGGCGGGATATAAATGTAATTTGCGGCGCACGGCTCAAGACAGGACGGTCAGCCGGATGTTGCCGCTGCTGGTGTTGGCGGTGCAGGTGCCGGCGGACGGGCCGGAGGTGGTCACACGGACCCGGCCACTGTTGCTGGAAGTCGAGAACTCCTTGCCGGTCAGCAGGCTGCCCTCGATGTTGCCGCTGGTGGTGTTCAGCTCGAGGGTGCCGGCGTCCGAGCGCTCCAGTTTGATGTTGCCGCTGCTGGCGCTCAGGCGGAGGCTGCCGGCTTCGGTGCCTTCCAGGCTGATGTCGCCGCTGCTGGTGCCGATGACCACTTCGCCCGCGGCGGTCACCCGCTCAAGGTCGATGTCTCCGCTGGAGGCTTCGGCCCGCAGGCTCTGGATGTAGCAGCCGGTCAGGTCGACGTCGCCGCTGCTGGAAGAGGTCCGGATATTGCCCAGGGTGGGGCTGTTCAACTCGATGTCGCCGCTGGAAGTGCTGCATTCGACGCTGCCGGTGACCGGCCCGTTCAGGCTGATGTCGCCGCTGGTGGTGTCGATCTTGGCCGAGGCGAAGCCGAGCTGGCTCGACGTCTCAATGTCGCCGGTGGTGCCGCTGACGGTCAGGTCGCCGTAGCTGCCGGCGGGCAGGTAGACGGTGATCTGGGGGTCTTCATTGTCACTGTGGATGTGAATTTCGAAGAAGCTGATTTTGGTCACGGAGCGGTCCGGCCGGGCGATGGTCAGCGTGTTGTTGTTAACGGCGACGGTATAGGTGACGTCGCTGAAGTCCTGGGTCACAACGCGGATGGCGCCGTCCTGGGAGACCTGGAAGTCGACGTTGGCGTAATAGTTGGTGACCGAGATATTGGAAAAGCTGTCGCTGATGGGATAGGTCTGGGTGACGATCTCGCTGTCCTCGACGTACCAGGTGGCGGCGAGGGCGGTGAGGCCGGTGTGCAGGACGGTCAGACCGCCTACGGCGGCAATGGCCAGTGCGGAGAGGATGACTTTCGAAAAACGGCGGTTCATAGATGTACTCTTTTCTGGACAGCAGGGATACTGTGTGGATACAACGCGGGGCGAAAGGCCCGGTGGGACAGGGTTTACTTGTTCCAGCCGGCCTCGATGGCTCGGATCCGCTCATAGAAAAAGTCGTTGGCCGGGGTGGGCAGATCGTGCTTTTTGGACAGCCGCCGGACCACCCCCGCAAACTCCTCCACCTCGGTGGGGCGGTGGGCGCGGACGTCCTGGCCCATGCTGGGCATGTTGTCGGGCTTGAAGCGGGGGACGGCGCCCGCCAGCCAGGTGACGTCGTCGTCAGGGGGCAGGGGGACGCCCTCGGCGTTGGCCAGCCGGATGACCTCCTGCATGGCCTCCAGCATCTTGTCCCGCTCGGGGCAGTCGACGGCCAGGTCGCCGTAGGTCATCCCGAAGGCGGCGGAGGCCTGGTTCAGCCCGTCGTTGATCATCAGCTTGTGCCACTGCTTGTAGAGGATGTCGCTGCATGGTTCCCCCACGATGCCGCAGCGATCCAGGTACTGGGCCACCGCCGCCACCCGCGGGGTCATACGGCCGTCCCGTTCGCCGAACTGGATCATCCCCGGCGACTTGAAGACCAGCTCCCGCCCGCGGCGGTTGGCGTCCATCCCGATGGCGACGCTCCAGAGGGTATGGCCGGGATAGGCCGCCTCGATCTGCTCCTCGCTGGTGATCCCGTTGAGGAGGCTGAGGATGATGGTGTCGGGCCCGACGAACCGCCGGATCTCCCGGATGGCGTCCTTGAGGGCGGTGGCCTTGACGGTGACCAGAATCAGGTCTACCGGGCTGCCGTCACCGGGGGCGCAGTAGGCGAAGCCGCAGCGCTCGCCATTGCAGACGACGGGCTCGGCGGCATACCGGGCGGCCCGGGCCGGGTCCGCGATGACCTGCACCCCGGGCATCTTCCGCCCGAAGAGGATTCCCAAAGCCCCCAGCCCGATCAGGGCGCTGGTCCGGATGGGCCGCACCCGGTGCAGCCCCGTCTCGTCCCGCAGGACGGTATCCCCCTCGTTGATGTTGGCGGCGGCCAGCTCCGCGTCGGGCAGGGTGAGGGAGAGGGGAGTGCCCTCCGTCCCTTTCAGTTCCACTTCACAGCAGACCGGCGCGCCCTCCGGCAGTTCCTCACAGCCGTAATCGGCCTCGCCGATCCGCACCACCTGATACAGCTCCATCCTCCGAGCCTCCTATGTATTCGTTCCATTTCTTTATCTATTATAGCGGCTCTTGTTCCCGGCGTCAATCGCTCCGGTGGCCTAAACCCACCGCTCCTGTGAGAAAATACGGCCTGCCCTTTGGAGAAGTTGCCGATACGCGCAAAAAAACGCCCGGCGGGCAGGACGCACGCCGGGCGGTATGTGTGATTTTTTAAGATGCGCTCTCGGCCGAGCGGCTGCGGGCAAAGCGGCGGGGCGCCGGGTCGGGGGCAGGCTCGGGCTGTTCGGGGATGGGGGTCAGGCGGATCTGGGTGACCCGGCGGCGGGCCGTATGGGTGACCACGCCGCTGTAATTCCCCAGCTGGAACCCGTCGCCGATCTTGGGCAGATGGCCGGTGACGTCCTGCAGCAGGCCGTTGACGGTGTTGGCGTCGGTCTCCTGCGGGGGGATGTCCAGCTTTTCGTAGAGGTCGTCCACGCTGGCAGTGCCGGAGACAAGCCAGCTGCTGTCCGCCTGCTGGCGGAAGTCCTCGACGGCCTCGTCGTGTTCGTCCCAGATTTCGCCCACCAGTTCCTCAAGGATGTCCTCCAGGGTGATGATCCCCTCGGTGCCGCCGAACTCATCCACCACCACCGCCATGTGGTGATGCTGCTCCCGCAAGGTGCGCAGCAGGTCGGAGATGCGGACCGAGCCGGTGGTGTAGACGGTGGGGGAGACGAGCTGATCCAGCCGGGCCTGCTTTTTGAGGCGGGCCAGGTAGAAGTCCTTCTCGTGGATGACTCCGATGATGTTGTCGATGGTGCCGTGGTAGACCGGCAGGCGGGAATAGCCCGACTCGGCAAAAGTGTGGGCCAACTCCTCGAGGGTGACGGTGTCCTTGACGGCCACCACGTCCACCCGGGGGGTCAGGATCTCTTCCACTTCCACGTCGTCGAACTCGATGGCGCTGCGGATCAGTTCGCCCTCGCGGTCGGTCAGTTCGCCTTCGCTCTCGGCCTCCGATACCATGGTGATCAGCTCGCCCTCGGTGATGGTGTCCGGCTCCTCGCTGGTGTGGAAGAAGTGGCCGATCAGCCGCTTCCACTGGGCAAACAGCCAGGTCAGCGGGGTCATGACGGTGACGAGGGCCTGCAGGATGGGGGCCACCGCGGTGGCGAACTTCTCAGGCATCTCCTTGGCCAGGCTCTTAGGGGTCACCTCGCCGAAGATCAGGATGACGATGGTCAGCACGATGGTGGAGACCGTCGCGCCCCGTTCCGCACCCAGCAGTTGGATGAAGAGGACGGTGCCCAGGGAAGAGGCGGTGATGTTCACGATGTTGTTGCCGATGAGGATGGAGGAGAGGAGCTTGTCGTACTCGTCCGCCAGGGCCAGCACCCGGGCGGCGGCCGCGTCCCCGGCGTCGGCCCGGCTCTTCATCCGGATCTGGTTCAGGGAGGAATAGGCCGTCTCGGAGGCGGAAAAGAAACTGGAAAGGATGACCAGCACGACCAGCGCCGCGACGATTATAATACTGCCATCGTCCATAATGGAAAAAATCAACTCAACTTTCTTTTTGGTTTATGTGGGTGAAAATAAATAGGAAAAGGCGCTTCCCGCCGCCGGCTTCCGACGATGGAAAGCACCTTTCTATATTTATGATAGCATACTTATGCGTTGTATGCAAGGATTATGAAAGATTTGACCTTTCTTTGCCTAGGTTTTTACCGCAGGGTGAACTGGCTGCCGTCGTAGTCGACGGTCATGGCCGCGCCCTCGGGGTAGTTGCCCTGGATGATGGCCTTGGCCACCAAAGTCTCGATCCGGGCCTGGATGAACCGCTTGATCGGCCGTGCGCCATAGACGCTGTCGTAGGCGGCATCCAGGATGGCGTCCTTGGCTGCGTCGGTGACGTGCAGGGCAAGGTGCTTGCCCTCGTCCATCCGGCGGCGCAGATCGTCCAGCTGCAGGTCGACGATCTGCCGGGCTTCGTCCCGGGTCAGGCTCTTGTAGTAGACGATCTCATCCAGACGGTTGAGGAACTCGGGACGGAACTTGCTGCGCAGCAGGGCGTCAATCTGCTGGCGGGCCTCCTCGCTCAGCTCGTTGGAGCCAGACGCGCGGCGCTGCTCCAGATCGTTCAGGATGATGTCGCTGCCCAGGTTGGAGGTCAGGATGATGATGGTGTTCTTGAAGTCCACCGTCCGGCCCTGGCTGTCGGTGATCCGGCCGTCGTCCAGCACCTGCAGCAGAATGTTGAACACATCCGGGTGGGCCTTCT
>CAZEIG010000129.1:0-5177 GCA_964511805.1 uncultured Faecalibacterium sp. | reverse complement strand
GCTGGTTCCAGTCCAGTCTGCTGACCAGCGTGGCCAGCCAGGGGGTCGCCCCCTATAAGGGGGTCCTCTGCCACGGCTGGGTGGTGGACGAGCAGGGCAAGCAGATGCACAAGAGCGCCGGCAACGGCGTCGAGCCCGCCGAAATCATCAAAGACTACGGCGCCGACATCATCCGTCTGTGGGTGGCTTCCTCCGACTACACGGTGGACGTCCGGGCCGGCAAGAACATCTTCAAGCAGCTCAGCGAGGCCTACCGGAAGATCCGGAACACCGCCCGCTTCATCCTGGGCAACCTGGACGGCTTCGACCCCAACACCGACCTGCTGCCGGACGACCAGCTCCAGGAGATCGACCGCTGGGCCCTGGCCGCCCTGGACGACCTGCTGAAGGAAACCGACGCAGGCTATGCGGCCTACAACTTCAATAAGGTCTACCACGCCGTCTACAACTTCTGCGTGGTGGCCATGTCCAACTTCTATCTGGACGTCACCAAGGACCGCCTCTACTGCACCAGCGGCACCGCCCGGCAGGCCGCCCAGACCGCCATGTACAAGATCCTGGTGGCCCTGGACAAGATCATCGCTCCCATTCTCTGCTTCACCAGCCAGGAGATCTGGGACTTCCTGCCCAAGTGCGAGGGGATGCACCGCTATGTGGTCTTTGAGGATATGCCCCACGCCGGCCAGTATACCGCCGACGACGCCTTCAAGGCCAAGTGGGCCAAACTGATCGCCGTCCGCGACGAGGTCAAGAAGGCCCTCGAGAACGCCCGCAACGAGAAGAAGATCGGCGCTTCGCTGGAAGCCGCCGTCACCCTCTATTGCAGCGGCGAGGTCTACAGCCTGCTGAACAGCGTCCCGATGGACGAGCTGGCCGACCTGATGATCGTTTCCCGGGTCAAGCTGGTGGAAGGCGAGGGCGGCGACGCCAGCGCCATCGAGGGGCTGGGGATCACCGCGGCTCACGCCGAGGGCGATAAGTGCGAGCGCTGCTGGAAGTACACCGCCGACATTGGCTCCCACCCGGCCCACCCGACCCTCTGCGCACGCTGTGCCAGCGTCATCGAGGGCTGAGCCGTAACCTCCGCCTTTCTGTCGAAAAACTGAAAAACGGCGTTCCCTTCTGTCGGGAGCGCCGTTCTTTGTAAAACATCCAACATTCGTTCAAAACAGGTCCGGGCCAGGCAGACGCCCAGCCGGGCCGCCCACAGGAGTAGTCTATGTTTGTGATCTTCAATCTTGTCTGCATCGCGGCCCTGGTGGGCATCGATCAGGCCATCAAGCTCTGGGCCGTACAGGTGCTGCAGCCGGTGGGCACCATGCCCCTCATCCCCCATGTCGTCGAGCTGCACTTTGTCTACAACGAAGGCATGGCCTTCAGCCTGCTCTGGGGCAGGCAGGAGATCCTGATCGTGGCGACCAGCATCGGTATGCTGCTGATCGCCTGGTGGCTCTTCACCCACTGCCGGCAGGACCAGCTCCAGCGCTGGGCGCTGGTCCTGGTACTGGGCGGCGGTATCGGCAACCTGATCGACCGGATCGCCGCGGGCAAGGTGGTGGATTATATCAACCTTCTGTTCATGAACTTTGCAGTTTTCAACTTTGCGGACATCTGCGTCTGCGTGGGGATGGGTCTGTGGGTCCTGGCGGTCATCCTGGAGGAGCGCCGCAGCGCCGCCTCTGCTTCCGACACCCCCAAGGAGGACAAGTGAGCGATGGAACAGCGCGCGTTTTCCGTTGAAGCCGGGGACGCCGGCCAGCGGATCGACCGCTTCCTGGCCGGGGAGGACACCGGCCTGTCCCGCAGCGCCCTGCAAAACCTGATGGCCGACGGCCATGTGCTGGCCAACGGCCGCCCTGCGGCCAAGAACCTCCGGCTCAAGGCGGGAGACACCATCCTGGTCGAGATCCCGGACGCAGCCCCCATCGCCGCCGTCCCCCAGGACATTCCGCTGGACATCGTCTATGAGGACGGGCACCTGCTGGTGGTCAACAAGCCCAAGGGGATGGTGGTCCATCCCGCCCCCGGCAACCCGGACGGCACCCTGGTCAACGCCCTGCTGTGGCACTGCCGGGGCAGCCTGTCTGGGATCGGCGGGGAGATACGGCCCGGCATTGTCCACCGGATCGACAAGGACACCAGCGGCCTGCTGGTGGTGGCCAAGGACGGTGCCACCCACATCGGCCTGTCCCGCCAGATGGCAGAGCACAGCGTCCGGCGGGCCTACCAGACGGTGGTCTACGGCGGTTTTGCCCAGGACGAAGGTTTTGTGGAGGGGTATCTCGGCCGCTCCAGGACCGACCGGAAGAAGATGGCGGTCTATCCCGCCGGCGAGCCGCACACAAAGTACGCTTACACCGGCTGGCGCGTACTGGAACGGCTGGGGGCGTTCACCCTGCTGGAATGCCGCCTCAAGACCGGCCGGACCCATCAGATCCGGGTTCACATGGCGTCCATCCGGCACCCGGTGGCAGGGGACCCGGTCTATGGGCCCCGCAACTGCATCACCAGCCTGCACGGGCAGTGCCTCCACGCCAAGACCCTCGGCTTTGTCCATCCCATCAGGGGGGAGCAGCTGTCCTTCGATAGCCCGCTGCCCGGCTATTTCACCCATTTTCTTGGGTCGATCAGGAGGAACCAGATATGAAACAGGCGCTGGAATCCACATTGGTCCTCTGCGACCTGGACGCCCTGATGCTGGGCGCCGACGGCAACCTGACCCAGGTGCTGCGGGATGTGCTGCAGCTCTTCACCGTCAGGGGCGGGCGGCTGACCGTCTTTTCCCAAAAGACGCCCCGGGCGGTGCGGACCATCCTGGGCAGTGTGTCCCTGGGCGCGCCGGCGCTCCTTTGCGGGGGGACGCTGGTCTACAGCTTTGCGGCCGGCAGCGGCCAGCCGATGGGCAGCTTTGAGGTGCTGGGGGATGATTTTCTTACCAAACTGCCGGCCACGCCGGGGGTGGGGATCGCCCTCCAGATGAAGGATGGCGCCACCCGGGTCCTCCGGATGAGCCACACCCTCGACCGCCATCTCCGCCACGAGTGGACCCCCTACCTGCTGACCAAGCCGGAGGGGGTGGCCAGCGCCGACGTGCTGCGGATTCTGCTCTACCAGGACGCCAAGACCATCCCGGCCCTTCAGACCTTCGAAAAGGCGCTGGAGGAGAGCGGCGCGCCGGTCCGCCAGGACCGCCTCGCCATCGACTGCCTCGGGCTGACTCCCGCCGGTGTCAGCATGGGGGCCGCATTCAGCGCGGTCTGCGCCGCGGCCATGTGTTCCCCCCAGCAGGTGACAGTCCTGGCGGGCAGCGGCCCAATGGTGGAGCTGATGCAGCTGGCCGGGCGGAACGCCGCCGCCTTTGACGCCCCCGCCGAGGTGCGGCTGGCGGCCGGGCAGGTCACCCTCTGCCGCGCCGGCGAGGGGGCTGCGGCCGAGTACCTCTACCAGCTGGTGCGGAACAGCGATGGCAGAGGGTAAAATCCGTGTAAAATCTTCCGAAACTTTTCAAAAAGTCCTCCGCAATTTCGGCGGAGGGCTTTCTTTTTGGAAAAGGATACAGTACAATGAAAAGGAAACATGCCAACCCACGGGAGCTCCCGTTTCTGGCGGCGGCGTTTCTGGTGGCGGGGTTGGCCTTTCGGGATGCGGCGCCCCTGCACCCCGCGGCAGACAGGGCGGCGGTCCGCGCCTCCGGCAGCCTGCTGGACGCGGCGCAGGTGGACCTGAACACCGCCGGCCTCGAGGCACTCTGCACCCTGCCCGGCATCGGGGAGAGCAAGGCGCGGGCCATCATCGAGGACCGTGCCGCCAACGGCCCCTATGCGCAGGCTGAGGACGTAACGCGGGTAAGCGGCATTACCCGGAACACCATCAAGGATTGGGTCCGGCTCGCCTATGTGAGCTGACAGGATCAAAAGGGGAAAGGATTTATGAAGGAAGAAAGCATTTTCATCAACCGGGAGTTGAGCTGGCTGGACTTCAACCAGCGGGTCCTCGTGCTTGGCAAGGACAAGAACGTTCCCCTGGCCGAGCAGCTCAAGTTCCTGGCTATCTACGGCTCCAACCTGGACGAGTTTTTCATGGTGCGGGTCGGCTCTCTGCAGGAGCGGACCAACCTCAAAGGGAAGAAGGAAAAGCCCGAGAACAAGACCAACATGACCCCGGAGGAGCAGCTCAACGCCATCATGCCCAAGACGGCTGCCCTCCAGGCAGACTGCGACAAGTATTACCACCGCGCCCTCGAGGCGCTGGCCAACCACGGCTACCACAAGGTCAACTTTGACAAGATGTCCAAGGAAGAGGAACGCTTCTGGAAGAAATACTTCCAGAATGAGCTGTTCCCCATCCTCAGCCCCCAGATCGTGGACAACCGCCATCCCTTCCCGTTCCTCCGGAACAAGGAGGTCTACCTCGGCGTCCTGCTCAAGGACAAGAAGGACGCCGAGCCCAGCCTGGGGATCATCCCCATCTCCAGCCAGATGGAGCGGCTCTGCTTTTTGAAGCGGGACGGCGAGACTCACTTCGCCCTCACCGAAGAGATGGTCTACCACTTTGTCAGCATGGTCTTTGCCAAGGAGACCATCGTGGAAAAGTGCCTCTTCCGGGTGACCCGGAACGCCGACATCGACGTCAAAGAGGGGATGATGGACCACGACATCGACTACCGTGAGATCATGACCGAGCTGCTCAAGCGCCGGCGGAAGCTGGCCGCCGTCCGGCTGCAGGTCACCCCGGCCCCCGCGCCCGAGATCGTCAAGATGCTCTGCGCCCGGCTAGAGCTGAACCACCGCCGCGTCTTTGAGCAGAAGAGTCCGCTTGACCTGAGTTTTTTCTACAAGCTGGATGCCCGGATCGAGAGCGACGGCCACCCCGAGCTGTTCTATGCCTCGGCCCGGCCGATGCTGCCGCCCCTCAACTACAGCCTGACCAAAGAGGTTCAGGACCACGACGTCCTGCTCTACTATCCCTACCAGTCCATCCGGCCCTTCATCCTGATGCTGAAGAAGGCAGCCCGGGACCCCGACGTCATTTCGATCAAGATGACCCTCTACCGTCTGGCGCGGGAGTCCCAGATTGTCCAGGCCCTGGTGGACGCCGCCGAGAACGGCAAGGAGGTCGTCGCGCTGGTGGAGCGGAGGGCCCGCTCGGACGAGCAGAAAAACAACGACTGGTCCAAG
>CAZEIG010000128.1:0-5205 GCA_964511805.1 uncultured Faecalibacterium sp. | reverse complement strand
AGGAACTGGTTTGCTTGTTCTGGATGTTGTTGATATTTGGTGGGATTGCTCTAAGGTTTCGCCAAGGGTTCTTTTGATGGCCGCCTCTTCCGCTTGAAGCGCCTGGGCAGGGGCGCCTTTGCTCCGGATGTACTTTAACAACGCCCTGACGGCGAGCACCACCAACGCGGCCACGACTGCCAGCATCAGCAGCCAAAATACCAAAACGATCGCCAACATCCCATTGACGCCAATCCTTATGGGACCGATCCTCATATGCGGTCAACCTCCCTTCTGTCTCGCCTCTATTTTACCAGAAAACCGGCAGTTGCCGCTACCAACTATCGCGCAAGAATCGGTTGCATGGCAAAAAGCAAGGTACAGACTCCACGCAACGATACCGGGAACCAACGCACTTTCAGCTCCCACGTACCTGCATTGTCGAGAATCTTTTGGTTACTTTTCTTCCAGAAAAGTAACACCGTTGAGGGCCGCGGAGATGAGGGTGTCGCCTCGGTAGCAGAGCTTGAGGGAGAAAAAGGGCCAGCCCTCGTCCATCAGGCGGAAGAAGATCTTGTCCCCCTCCCAGATGGGCAGATCCTGGACGCGGGCGCGCGGGACCCACTCCAGGACGCCCTCGTCGCAGCTGTCGCCGACAGGCGGCTCGCCCTCCCAGCGGTCGGCGGTGAAGAGGTGCATGTACTCGGCCACGCCGTCCAGGACAAAGGTGATGATGCCGCGGTACTGCCAGCGGGTCAGGGTGACGCCAGTCTCCTCCCGCACCTCCCGGAGCAGGCACTCCTCGGGGCTCTCGCAGGGCTCGAACTTACCGCCCACCCCGATCCACTTGTCCTGGTTGTAATCGTTCTTCTTTTTGATGCGGTGCATCATCAGCCATGCGCCGTCCCGCTCGAGATAACAAAGAGTGGTGTTTCTGCCCGGTTCCATCTTCCGTCTCCTTCCATCCGCGCAAAAAAGGGCGCCCCGCCGGGATGCCGCACGGGACGCGCCCACATATTGTATCGTTCCGCCTGCCGCCACGGCAGGCCGGTGTCAGGCCTTGCTGCGGCCGCGGCCCTGGCCCGACCGGTTCAGCTTCCGCACCAGGTCATCCTGCTGGCGGCGCTGGGCCGGGGTGCGGCTGTAGGGGTACAGCTCCGAACTGTGGGGAGCTGTCCGGGCCGTAATCTCGTTCACACGCTCGAGGTTCCACTCCTGGTTGCCGCCCATCACCTCCAGCCAGATCTGGGCCTGGGCACCGTTGGCGGTGTTCATCCCAACCAGGTCGATGTACTTGTTGGCCAGCGCGTTCCGGATCCGGGTCCGGCCGTTGCGGAGCGGCTCCAGCACCCAGCACTGGCTGAGCCCGCTGGTGCGGCTCCACTGGTGCAGCCAGGTGCCCTCCACAACGCCCCCTTGCACAAGATCGATCATCTTGCCGGTAAAGCGGTTCTGGATCCGCCACCGTCCTTCGCCCGCGTCTGCAAAGCGCCACTGCTGCCAGGGATGGCCTGCATAATCCCACAGCTGGATAAATGCACCGTCTGCCGTGCTGAAATCCTTTACTTCGAGCACTTTCCCGTTGGGCGCTTTGACCAGGTAATACTCATTCTCCGATAATACAACTTGCGATGCCCGTGCCATACGTTTTCTACTCCTTTCTCTGCGTATGATGCCAGCTGTACTTATAATATACCATACCTTTGCGCCGTCAACAAGAATGGTTTTTCATAAAACATTCCCGTTTTTTCATGCAGATTGCGCAATTTTTTCAGAATACACTGGACCGGACACGGGCCAGTTGGTAACCGGCCGCACAGGACAGGGCGTTGGCCGCGGCTAGCAGGGCCGGCACAGCTGCTATCACCGCCAGCGCCAGGAGAGAAACAAGCCGCCGTCTGCTCCGTTTGAACCGTTCCATACCATAACCTCCCATTTCTTTTATTTTGAACACGCACGGCCGGGCCGCCTGATTGCTTCCGGGGTGAAATTTTGTCCCACGGTGCCTGGCGGCCCGCGTTCACATTTTGTTCATGCAGCACGCACAAGGCGACCCTTTCACCGGCCTTTCCCAGGCGTTTGTCCGTTCCAGGCGCACAGCTCGCCCCAATCGCTTTATCGCAAGAAAGTAAAGCGATTCTGCGCAATTCACTTTCCTGATTACACTTTTATTCAAATCATGCTTTTCAAATTTTCAGTATATCGCCCCATTGACTTTACCACCCGCTTGCGGTATAGTAAGGGTGCGGAGGGCTGGAGCGGCCTTCCGCGGATGAACAATCAAGGCGCGGATCTTCATCCGGCCTACAATAAAAAAGGCCTGACCGGCCAAAAATTTTAGGGAGGTTTGCATTATGTTGTATTGTTACATTCTGGGTTGTGGCATTGCCTGCCTGATCTTCACCGGCATCAGCAGCATGGATACCGTTGATGTCAAGCCGGCCGAACTCATCGTCAAGATCCTGCTGTGGCCTGTGGCGCTGGTCCGCTACCTGGTCCGCAACACCAATTCCAACTCGATGAAGATGCACCCCGCCCGCTGAGGGCGGCACATCCGTCGCGGTAAACCGGAGCGTCACAAAAAGCCAAACATACAAACAAGGCCGCCGTCCGCAGGGACGGCGGTTTTTTGCGCACCATCCGGGCGGGACGCTTTTATCTTTTCTTTCCGCCTTTCCGCAGATCCTTTGTTTTGGAATAAAATCCGGGCGGGGGCCTGTATTTTTCCAGCAATTATGTTATACTGGGTACAAATACAGCCGGGTCCTCTGCTGCCCGGCAAAAAGCGAGGTAGATGAATCATGAAGGAGTACGCATTCGGCATCGATCTTGGCGGCACGACGGCCAAGGTCGGCCTCTTTACCACCGCCGGCACACTGGTGGAAAAGTGGGAGGTCCCCACCGACACCTCTGAAAAAGGCGCCCACATCCTGCCCAACCTGGCCGCGGCCGTCCTTGGCAAGATGAAGGAGAAGGGCCTGACGGCCAATCAGATCGAAGGGGTTGGGATCGGTGTGCCCAGCCCGGTGCAGGAATCCAGCGTCGTCCCCATCGTCTGCGCCAACCTGGGCGGCTGGGGCCAGCAGGATGTGGCCACCAACCTGTCCGGCCTGCTGGACGGGCTGAAGGTCCTGGTGGGGAACGACGCCAACGTCGCCGCCCTGGGTGAGATCTGGATGGGCGCGGCCAAGGGCTGCCGCAGCGCCGTCATGGTCACCTTGGGCACCGGCGTGGGCGGCGGCGTCATCGTCAACGGCCGGGTCATCGACGGCGCCCACGGCGCGGGCGGCGAGATCGGCCACATCACCGTCAACGCCAAGGAGACCGCCACCTGCGGCTGCGGCAAACACGGCTGCCTGGAGCAGTATTCCAGCGCCACCGGCGTGGTCCGCTGCATGAAGAAGCTGCTGGACGAGAACCCCGACACCCCCTGCGTCCTCCGCGGGACCGACTTCGCGGCCAAGGACGTCTTTGACGCGGCCCGCAGCGGCGACGCCTTGGCCGCCCGTGAGGTGGACGAGATGTCCGACCTGCTGGGCCTGGCGCTGGCGTCCATCGCCTCCACCGTCGACCCGGAGGTCTTTCTGGTAGGCGGCGGCGTGGCCCGCGCCGGCGAAGTCCTCTTCCAGCCGCTGACCGCCCATTACAAGACCTACGCCTTCCCCTCCTGCCGGGAGATCCCCATCAAGCAGGCCAGCCTGGGCAACGACGCCGGCACCTACGGCGCCGTCCGGCTGATCGTGGGGGCATAAGCGCGAGCGCTCCAGGGGGGACCCATTTCTGCCTGCTTCGCAGGTCAGAAATCCTTCTCCCCTGGTATCCCCCTTTTGGACAAAATTTTTCGGCGAACCGCACACTCGGCTTCGCCTCGCACACTCTCGCCGGAAAATTTCCCTGTATGTGTCCTGCCCATCCGCACATGTCAGCCGGGCAGGATGGATTGACAAAATAGGCTTACGCTTTAGCCGGCATTTTCTTACGTCCATCATAAAAAGCCGCCGTTCCCGTTGGAAGGGAGCGGCGGCTTTGTATTTTTTCTGTTTGCGATTACTTTGCGTATTCTGTTGCGCGGCTCTCGCGGATGACGTTGACCTTGATCTGGCCGGGGTAGTCAAGGCTCTCCTCAATCTTCCGGGCGATGGTTCGAGCCAGCAGGATGATCTGGTCGTCCCCGATGACGTCGGGCTTGACCATGATTCGGACCTCCCGGCCGGCCTGAACGGCGAAGGCTTGCTCGACCCCTTCGAAGCCGGAGGCGATCTCCTCCAGGTTCTCCAGTCGCTTGACATAGCTCTCGACGTTTTCGCGGCGGGCGCCGGGCCGGGCCGCGCTGATGGCGTCGGCGGCCTGGACGATGAAGGCCAGCGGGGTCTTGGGCTCAACGTCGCCGTGGTGGGCCTCGATGGCGTGGATGATCTGGCTGTTCTCCTTGTACTTGCGGCAGATGTCCACGCCAATCTGGACGTGGCTGCCCTCGATCTCATGGTCGAGGGCCTTGCCGATGTCATGCAGCAGGCCGGCGCGGCGGGCCATGGTCACATTGACCCCCAGCTCGCTGGCCAGCAGCCCGGACAGCCAAGCCACCTCCATGCTGTGGGTCAGGGCGTTCTGGCCAAAACTGGTGCGGTACTTCAACCGGCCGATCAGCTTGACCAGGTCGGGATGGAGGCCGTGGATGCCCAGCTCCATAACGGCCCGCTCACCTTCCCGCTTCATCTGGACTTCCAGCTCGCGGCGGCACTTCTCGACCGTCTCCTCGATCCGGGCCGGGTGGATACGGCCGTCGCCGATCAGCCGCTCAAGGGTCATTCGGGCCACCTCGCGGCGGGTCTGGTCGAAGGAGGAGAGGGTGATGGCCTCGGGGGTATCGTCGATGATGAGGTCGACGCCGGTGGCGGTTTCCAGGGCGCGGATGTTCCGGCCCTCGCGGCCGATGATCCGGCCCTTCATCTCGTCGCTGGGCAGCGGCACCACCGAGACGGTGGTCTCGCTGGAGTGGTCGGCGGCGCAGCGGCTGATGGCCTGGGCGATCATGTTCCGGGCGATGTTCTCGCAGTCGTCCTTCAGGTCGGACTCATAGGTGGCGACCCGCAGGGCCTTTTCGTGGTTCAGCTCTTCGTCCACCTTGTTCAGCAGCACTTCCCGGGCGTCGGCCTGGGTCAGGCCGCCCAAGGTCTCCAGCCGCTCCATCTGCTTGGCGCGCAGTTCATCGGCCTCGGCCAGGTG
>CAZEIG010000127.1:0-5316 GCA_964511805.1 uncultured Faecalibacterium sp. | reverse complement strand
GGCGAGCAGCGCCAGGCCGATTTCCTGGATGTGGTGGCGTGGCGCCAGCAGGCTGAGTTTGTCTGCAAGTATTTCCAGAAGGGCAGTCTGATCGCCATTGAAGGCAACATCCAGACCCGCCAGTACCAGGACAAGAACGGCAACAACCGCACCGCGGTGGAAATCGTCGCGAACAACATCAGCTTTGCAGGCCCCAAGAGCTCGAACAGCAACGCGGGCGGCTCCTTTTACCAGAGCCAGCCCCACCAGAACGCGCAGCCTGCCCGTCCCTCTGCCACAGAGGCGGTCCCCAGCTATTCGGCCGGGGATACCGATGACTTTGCAGTCATCGACGACAGCGACGACCTGCCGTTCTGAGCGTCCAGACCCAACCAAAATTTCAACAGGAGGTAACCAGCAATGGCTTTTGAGAAAAACGAAGGCTCCCGCCCCGCACGTCCCGTGCGCCGCGGCCGCAAGAAGGTCTGCAGCTTCTGTGTCGATCGCATTGACGAGATCGATTACAAGGATGTTGCCCGTCTGCGCAAGTATGTCTCTGAGCGGGCCAAGATCATTCCCCGCCGTGTGACCGGTACCTGCGCTTATCATCAGCGTGCCCTGACCGTGGCCATCAAGCGGGCCCGTCACGTCGCCCTGATGCCCTACGTCAGCGACTGATCTGTAGGCTAACCCCATTCAAGACAATCAGCAATCAGCAGCAAACGCCGCCCTTTTTCGAAGGGGCGGCGTTTTTGTCTGTCCGATAAAAGAAAAGTCCGGCCTCTCGTCAAAGCCGGGCGGGGAAATGTTACGCTCAGAGGGTCTTGCAGAATTCCTTGAGGTAGGCGCGGAAGACATCGCCGATCTCGGGATGCTGAAGGGCCAGCTCCACCTGGGCCTGGACGACGCAGAGCTTGTTGCCCATGTCGTAATGCTTGCCGGTGAAGGCCACGGCGGTCATCCCGCCCTTGGTGCGGGCGTACTCGGCCATCGCGTCGGTCAGCTGGATCTCGCCGCCGGCGCCGGGCTTGGTGGCCGCCAGCAGGGGATAGATCTCGGGGGTCAGCAGGACGCGGCCCAGGATGGAATAGTTGCTGAATTCCTGGCCCTTTTTGGGCTTTTCGATCATGTCGTCCACAAAGAAGTAGTTGTCGTGGATGGGGGTGGTCTTGAGGCTGCAATACCGGCTGACGTCCTCCCAGGGGACGGTGCAGACGCCGGCGGCCGGCCGGCCGAATTCCTCGTAGGCGCGGATCAGCTGGGCGCAGACTGGGTCCTCGCCGATGATGACGTCGTCGCCGTAGATGACCACAAAGGGGTCGTCGCCGGTAAAGGCCTGGGCCATGCTGACCGCGTGGCCCAGGCCGAGGGTCTGCTTCTGGCGGACAAAGTAGATGTTGGCCAGGTTGGAGATGCCGAGGCATTCCTCCAGCATTTTTTCCTTGTCAGGGGCGGCCAGCTTGGCTTCCAGCTCGGGGCTGCGGTCAAAGTGATCCTCGATGATGGACTGGTTCCGGCTGAGGATGATGAGGATGTCGGTGATGCCCGAGCGGACGGCCTCCTCGACCAGGTACTGGATGGCGGGCTTGTCCACGATGGGCAGCATCCCCTTGGGCATGGCCTTGGTGGCGGGCAGGACCCGGGTGCCCAGGCCGGCCGCGGGAATGACGGCTTTTTTGACGGCTTTCATGAAAGACCTCCTCCTTGCGTTGACGGATATGTTACAGCAACAGGCCGATGATGGCGTCCAGGTTGGGACCCAGCAGCAGGCTGAAGAGGGCGCCGGCCACCACCATGGCGGTGCAGACGCCCACCACGGCGGCCCAGCTCACACCGCCCTGCGCCCGCAGGACGGCTTCTCGCTTGTCTTTGTCGGGGAACTCGGTCTGGATGCGGCGGATCCGCTCGGCAGCGGTTTTGCGGTAGAGGTACTTGGCGAACATCCCGCTTAGGACCATGACGGCAAAGCTTGCGATCGAGGCGATCTGCGCCAGCAGCACCAGGAAAGAGGCGTTGACCGGTGGGGCGACGGAGCTCTCGCTCAAAACCAGCAGTTCCAGCAGGGCGGGGACGTTGAGCAGCAGGTCCACCGCCAGGAAGGCGAAGGCCGGCTTCCAGGCCTTGCGGTAGAAGAAGTAGAGGGGCCCGAAAAGGAGGGCCGAGAAACAGATGGAGCTCTTCCGCCCGTACTTCTGCATCTGGGAGAAGTCCCGCAGGTAGGCGGGGGCGGAGGGGCCGAGGTAGGTGGACCACTCGTCGGCGGGGATGCCGTCGACCGGCTCGTCGGCGGTGCTGGCGGCGCCGGCCTGCCAGTAGCCGCCCTGGGCCTCCTGGTAGAGGCGGGCGTAGTTGAAGCCGCCCGACGCCTGCTGGGCAGGCCCCTGCCGCTGGGCCTGGCGGTTGGCGTCGACCCGGGGCAGGGGCGTCTGGCCGGGCGCGGCCTCGAAGCTGTAGCCGCAGTGGGTGCAGCGGGGGGCGGACTCGGCGTTGGGGGCGCCGCAGTTGGGGCACCGGCGCTCAGACTTGGCCGAAGCCGGCGGGGTCCACTCGAAACCCGTGCCATGCTTGGCGGTATAGACACACGCGCCCTGTTTTTCGTAGCAGGCCCGATGGTAGGGCGCACCGCAGTCGGGGCAGACAACGATATCGTCCGCATCGGTCAGGGCCTTGCCGCAGACCGAACAGGGACAACCGGTAAAATGATACATAAAAGCCTCCGGATTCAAGTGACGTTGGTGTAGGATTAGTATACTCTCTATGAACAAAAAAGAAAAGCCAAAGTTTGAAATTAGGCAGTTTGCCTTATCTTTTTGTCTTACTATACCACAAAATATTGAAGAAATTGAAAACAAACCGCCCCGCAGGGCCGGATTCACAGAAAATTGACAGTTTCCGTGCAGCCCTTTGCACGGCAGGCAAAAAAGAATTTATATCGAAAAAAGCGATTGATATTTTCGAAATTATCGATAATCAAGGCGGAAGGAGCGGAATAAATCTGGCGTTTTGTATTGTTTTATCCCGAAAAATATGATATACTTCACAAACATGAAGCAATTCACGAGCGTAAAGCGCTGGGCTTCGCCCTCCTGCCGGTCACTGCGTGGGTCCTGTGTCCGCCCCGCAGCCGCTCAATTTGATTGTAAGAGGAGAGTTTTTCACTATGCGTAAGATTTCCCGCCGTTCTTTCCTGGCCGCTTCGGCGGCCGTTGCAGCAGCTGGCGTCCTGACCGCCTGCGGCTCTTCGTCGTCCTCTTCTTCGGCAGCCTCTTCGGCCGCTTCCAGCAAGGCCGCCAGCGAGGCGGCCTCCGCTTCGACTGAGAGCTATACTGTCGGTATCTGCCAGCTGGTCGAGCATGACGCACTGGACGCCGCCACCGAGGGGTTCCAGGACGCTCTGACCGAGCTGCTGGGCGACGCCGTCACCTTCGACCTGCAGAATGCCCAGAACGATTCGGCCACCTGCGCCACCATCTGCAACGGCTTTGTCTCGGCCGGCGTCGACCTGATCATGGCCAACGCCACCCCTGCCCTGCAGGCAGCCCAGGCGGCCACCGCCGACATCCCCATCCTGGGCACCTCGGTCACCGAGTACGGCGTGGCCCTGGGCCTCGACGACTTTGACGGCACCGTCGGCGGGAACATCTCCGGTACCTCCGACCTGGCCCCCCTGGACGAGCAGGCGGCCATGATCCTGGAGTGGATGCCCGACGCGCAGACCGCCGGCCTGCTCTACTGCTCGGCTGAAGCCAATAGCCAGTACCAGGTGGACGTCGTCCAGGCTGAGCTGGAAGCCGCCGGCCTGACCGTCACCCAGTACGCCTTCTCCGACTCCAACGACCTGTCCTCGGTTTGCCAGCAGGCCGCCAGCGAGAGCGACGTTCTCTATGTCCCCACCGACAACACCGTCGCAGCCAACACCGGCATCGTGGACGGCATCTGCCGCCCGATGGGCATCCCCGTCTTTGCGGGCGAGGAGGGCATCTGCTCGGGCTGCGGTGTCGCGACCCTCTCCATCAGCTACTACGACCTGGGCTACACCACCGGCGAGATGGCCGCCCAGATCCTGACCGGCGAGGCCGACATCTCGACCATGCCGATCCAGTACACTTCCGTCACCAAGAAGTACAACAAGACCATCTGCGATGAACAGGGCCTGACCGTTCCCGACGGGTACGAGGCCATCGAAGAGGCATAAGCTTTCCAAAAACCAAGGCGGGGAGAATGGGCTTCCATCCGGCCCCGCCTTTTGCTTGTACGACCGCCGGGGCCGATGCGCCTCGACGGTCGCAGGCGCGTCTGTACGCCTGCAAGCACGCCGCCCGCCGGCCTGCAAGAGGGCAGGGGGGAACGCTCCCGCGCCGCTGTCTGCAAGGCCGGCGGCAGAACACACGATACAGGAGGATCTACTTTGGAAATTCTAGCAAGACTGGCAAATCTGCCGGGCGCACTGCCGGGCGCCTGCGCCCAGGGCCTGATCTGGGGCATCATGGCCATCGGCGTCTACATCACCTACCGCATCCTGGACTTCGCCGACCTGACGGTGGACAACTCCTTCGGTACCGGCGGCGCGGTCTGCGTCATGGCGCTGCTGTCGGGGCAGAACGTCTGGGTGGCGCTGCTGCTGGCCCTCATTTCGGGGCTGGCCTGCGGCCTGGTTACCGGGGTGCTGCACACCTTCATGGGGATCCCGGCCATCCTGGCCGGCATCCTGACCCAGCTGGGCCTCTATTCGATCAACCTGAAGATCATGGGCAAGGCCAACCAGTCGATCAACGTCGACCGCTATGACCTGCTGATCTCCCTGCGCTGGGTCAAGGAGTTCGCTGTCCACAACCCGGTGGTCATGGTCACCATCATCACGGTCATTTTGATCGCGGTCCTCTACTGGTTCTTCGGCACCGAGCTGGGCTGCTCCATCCGTGCCACCGGCTCCAACCCCAACATGAGCCGCGCCCAGGGCATCAACACCAGCTTCAACACCGTCCTGGGCCTGATGGTCTCCAACGGCCTGGTGGCCCTATCGGGCGCTCTGCTCAGCCAGTACCAGGGTTTTGCCGACGTCAGCATGGGCCGTGGCGCCATCGTCATCGGCCTGGCCGCCGTCATCATCGGCGAGACCATCTTCGGCCGGCTCTTCCGCAACTTCGCCCTCAAACTGATGGCCGTCGCGATCGGCGCCATCATCTATTATATCGTCATCCAGCTGGTCCTGACATTGGGCTTCGACGCCAACTTGCTCAAGCTGCTGTCGGCCGTGGTGGTGGCCATCTTCCTGGCGGTGCCCTACTGGAAGGGGAAGTATTTCTCCAAGCCCGCCGCCAAGAAGACCCAGAAGGA
>CAZEIG010000126.1:0-5376 GCA_964511805.1 uncultured Faecalibacterium sp. | reverse complement strand
TGATGCTGCCGCCGGTGATCTTGCCGTTGACGTCCAGCATGCCGACAAAGGTCTTGGTAAAGACCGACTTGCCTGAGCCGCTCTCCCCCACGATGGCCAGGGTCTCCCCCTCGTACAGGTCGAGGGAGCACTTCCGGATGGCCTTGAGGGTACGGCCCCGCAGGCTGAACTCGATCTCCACGTCGTGGGCAGAGATGATTGCTTTTTTATCCATAGTTCTATCTCTCCTTAAACGTGGTTGCGCGGGTCAGACGCGTCCGAGAATGCGTTGCCCATGATATAGAAGGCAATCGAAATGATGGACACGATGCACGCGGGGAAAATCAGCAGGTAGGGGTAGTCCAGGAAGAAGCTGCGCACCCGGCTCAGCAGCAGGCCCAGGGACGGGGTGTCGATGCCGAGGCCGAGACCCAGATAGGACAGAGTCGACTCCAGGTTGATGGTGGCAGGGATGGACTGCGCCATACGCAGGATGATGACCGAGACCAGATAGGGCAAAATGTTCTTGGTCAGGACACGCCACAGGGGGGTGCCCAGGCACCGGGAGGCGAGGTTATACTCGCGGTCGCGGTACATATAGACCATGTTGCGCACCCGGCGCGCCATCTGCAGCCAGCCCAGGGCGATCATGGCGACGGCCATGATGGTGAAGCTCTGGCCGACCACAAGGGCGATCAGGGTCATATAGATGATATAGGGCACGCTGTCGATGAGGTTGTAGATCTCGGTGAACAGACGGTCCAGGCTGCGGACATAGCCCCACAGCAGGCCAAAGACGACGCCGACGATGCTCTCGCCCACGGCGACAATCAGGGCCAGCCGGATGGAGACCTGGGTGGCATACCACACCTGGCACCAGTAGTCGCGGCCCAGGTTGTCGGTGCCGAACCAGAACTCGCTGTTCGGCTGCTGGAAGGCCAGGGAAGAGTTGGCGACCAGGGTGGCGTAGTCATACTTGCCGATGGCCAGCGCAATGAAGGAGAAGACCGTCAGCGCCAGGAACAAGATCAGGAAGAAGACTGCCACCCGGTTCTTCAGAAAGCTCTTGAAGACCGAGCCCCAGTAGGAATAGTTGGAGTAGCCGATCCGCTCGGCCTCTTCGGAGGAATACTTGACGACGTAAAACAGCTCGTCGTCCTTCTTGCCCGCAAAATCCGAAGCTTTTGCCATCAGCGGCTGCCCCCTTTCTCCGAAATGGTGATCCGCGGGTCGACGACCATCATCAGCACATCGCCCAGGAAGATGCCGACGATGCTCAGCGCGGCGTAGAAGATGACCAGCGTCTGCACAACGCTCGTATCATACCGCCGGACGGCGTCGGTCAGCAGGGGACCCATGCCGGGCACCGAATAGAACTGCTCCACCAGCAGAGAGCCGCTGATGGTCAGCAGCAGCGCCTGGGGGATGAACTGAACCATCGGGACCAGCGCGTTCCGCAGCACGTGCTTGAACATGATCTCGCTCTCGCTCAGGCCCTTGACCTTGGCCAGCTTGATATAATCGCGGGTCATCTCGTCCACCATATACCGCCGCATCCAGAGCGCGTAGCTGGCAATGGATGCCAGCGACAGGCTGACGATGGGCAGAACGCTGGACATTGCAACGTTCCGTGAAGAGTAAAGCGCGGGGAAGCCCAGATACTTCGAGCCGAACACCAGCACCAGTGAATAGACCACCAGCGAGGGCACCGCGTTGACGACGACGGTGTAGATGGTGCCCAGCCAGTCGATCAGCTTGCCCTTAAAGGCGGACTGAGCGATGCCCAGCAGCAGGCCGATGCCCAGGGAGATGGCGAAGGAGATCAGACCCATCCGCATCGAAACACCCATCTTGCTGCCAATGACTCGGGTCACAGCAATGCCGCTTTGAATTCTCCGCGAGGTACCGAAGTCCAGGCGGAGCAACTGCCCATAAAAGCGGATCAACTGTTCGCCGATGGGATCCAGAAGGCCGGCCGCTTCCAATGCCGCGTTCTTCTGCTCCAGGGTGAACTTCATCAGCTGATCTTCAGTGAAGTAGTAATCCGTAGGCAGCATCCGCATCATCAGGAAAACGACGGTGACAGCAATCAGGATGGTGATCAGCGACTGGATCAGCCGCTTGACCGTGTATTTGAACATGAGTTAAGCCTGCATGGCTGCTTCATAAGCCGCAGCGAAGGCTTCGTAATTTTCCGTGGTATAGGCTTCCTCGGAGGTTTCCCAGTCAACGTACTTGTAGTTGACGATACCGTACATGGCGTTGATCTTGGAGTATTCGTTGGCATGGGTCAGGCACCACGACACGTCGTAGTAGCAGGGGCAGACCAAAGCGTGCTGGATCATATAGACCTCGGCATCGGCGAAGGCGTCGTACCGGGTGTCGACGTCGTCGACGATGGCGGCGGCGGTGTTGACCAGGTCGGTGAACTCCTCATAGGAAGAGATCAGGTCGGACTGCCAGTCGGCGGGGCCTTCATCCACAACATTGGCGATATAGCTGTAGTGGGTGCTGTAGTAGGCGTTGTCGTCGTGGAGGATCTCCTGGCTCAGGAAGTTGATGGGATCGCCGAAGTCAGCGCCCCAGCCGTTGATTACAAAGCTGTGACGATGTGCGTTGACGACTTCCTGCATCTGGCTGGAGACGAACTCTTCGATGTCCAGGACAATGAAGTCGTCGCCGAAGCTGTCGCTGAAGCACTGGCGCAGGACGGTGGCGCTGTCCAGAGCGGTAGAAGCGCCGGCCTGGATGAAGTAGTGAGCGTGGACGGGGAAGGTGACGCCGATGGCGCTCAGCTCGTCCATAGCCTGCTGCTTGAGAGCGTCGAAATCGGTGACGTCACGCATACGGACCATGGTCTCGCCGTCGTAGGAGCCGAAGCCCATCTTCTCACGGACCAGCTCGGTGTACTCGGTGTTGGCGGTGTTGTAGCAGACGCCGGACATGGTGTAGAAGTCGTTCTCGCAGCGCAGGGGGTTGATCATGTTGGTACGGGCATACCAGCTGGTCAGATCCAGGCCGCGGTAGAAGCACTGACGGAAAGCCTCGTTGGCGATGGCCTTGTTCCAGTTATCATCGAGGTTGCCATCGTCGTCGAAGCGCTGGTAGTTGAAGTGCATCTGGTAGCTGTACTTACGGGGCCGCTTCTCGCAGAGCTGGTCGTTGTACTCGTTGCTGGGGTCGTTGGTGATGGTGGTCAGGGTGGACTCGCCCAGGTCAATCTCGTCCAGCTCGCGGTTTTGATACAGCAGGTAGCCGGTAGAGGTATCGACCAGCATCCGGATGGTCATCCGCTCGAACCGGCTGTGGTCGGCGTCGCCGTACCAGTTGGGATTGGGGATGAAGCTCTTGGAGTTGGTCTGGATATACTCCTCGATCAGGTAGGGGCCGCAGTACCACATCTCGGCGTAGGTGGCAGAACGGAAGCCATCGATGCCCAGCTGGTTGATGAGGTCTTCGGAAGCGGGGTAGAAGCAGGCGTAGCCCGCGACGGTGTCAAAGTAGGGGCAGGGAGCAGAGCAGGTGAAAACCAGGGTGTAGTCGTCCGGGGCCTCGATGCCGACGCCGTGGTCGAGCATATCCTGATAGGTCAGGTTGGCGGCGGCGTCGCCCTGCTCAACGGTGTAGTTATAGTACTCCTGTGCGCCCAGAAGGGTCTGGTTAGGCATGGAGGTGTTGGAAGCCTCGTTCTTGTACTGGTTCAGGACCCACTCGGCGCCTACCAGGAAGTCCTTGGAGGTGATGTGGCCGGTGACGGTGCCGTTGACGTCGCACCAGTCAACGTCGTCGCGCAGGTGGAAGGTCCAGACAGAGCTGTCTTCGTTGTGCTCCCAGCTCTTGGCGATGGCGGGGACGGGCTGGCCATAGATGTCGGCGCTCAGCAGGCCGTCCCACAGGTTGGTGATGACGTTGAAGTCGGAAGCGTTCTGGCTGTAGAGAACGTTCCAGCCCTCCAGCTCACGGTTGCCGCTCTCCCAGTAGATATATTCGGTCAGCGGAGCGCCGCCATTGCTGGCAGCGGGGGCCGAAGCCGAACCGGAAGAGGCGGTGCTGCCCGCACCGGAGCTGGACGACGAGGAGCCGCAGGCGGCCAGCAGGCCGGCTGCGCCCACGACGCCCGCACCCTTGAGGAACGAGCGGCGGCTGATTTCATGGTTAGCGTTCATGTGTTTGTATCCTCCCTGTTATTCTTCGTGTCACGGCAAGAGTTGCAATATTGCTGTTCCCATTTCCGCAGCAGGCGCCCAGGGGCTGTATCTTGCCTGTTAATACAAAAAGGCCCACCTACAGACCACATCGTCTGTAGCTGTGCCCCGCCGCAGAATCCTTAACACACAGGTATTTTACCATCATAAAGTAAGGATGTCAAGAAAACGGACCCACCTTCCGGCCGGCAAATTGCCTCGATGGGACGAAAAAGAGTGAAAAAAGAGTGAAAACTGTGAACGTTCAACCTATAAAATGTGTAGCGCGGGTGTAAAAAATCCATCCGTGCGAAACATTTGTGCGCACACCGCACGTGGCCTATCTTTTTTGCAGGAAACGTGGTAGAATAGGAAAGACGCGGGGCTTGCCCTCTCAGTCACGGCCTGCGGCCGTGCCAGCTCCCCCGGAGGGGAGCCAAGTCAAGCCCGTTTTCTCATCTTCAGGTGCGTTGTATGGGCCTGCGCCAATATGACGCGCCTATATCTTAGAGTACGCACTTATCTTGCCTCTCCCTCCGGGAGAGGGCAATACAGAGCCCCCGCCAATGCACACAAATATTGCAATATTATAATATAAAAGGTGTCTGCCGATATGAAAAAACTCTTTTCCATCTATAAGCACGATATGTTCCGGGCCATCCTGTACAAGACGGTGACCCGCACGGCGGTGGCGGCCTGCATCTGCCTGTTGTGGGAGCGGTTCGTCAGCGACGGGCGCTTCACCATCTGGGAGGCGCCCTGCTTCGCGGTGGGGGCGGCGCTGCTGGCCTGGGCCTGGGTCTGCTACCTGCGGCTGGACGGCATCCGCCTCCCCTTCGTGGACCGGGACCGGGACGGCCTGGACACCAAGCGGGGCAGCCGCAAGCTCCACGCCGCCCACTCGATGGCCGACTTTGTTGACGAGAAGATCGTCTCCTTTGACGAGCTCTCCCCGCAGGAGCGGGCCTTTTGCAGCATGGTCTCCTGCCTGGTGCTGGGCGTGCCGATGACCGCCATTGGCATCCTGGCCGGCATCCTGTAAGGGCGGCCATGGCGGACAGTACAAAACATCTGGTGGTGGGGGTGCTGGCCCATGTCGACGCCGGCAAGACCACCCTTTCGGAAGCGCTGCTCTACCGGGCGGGGGCCATCCGCTGTCTGGGCCGGGTGGACCACCGGGACGCCTTTCTGGACACCGACAGCCTGGAGCGGG
>CAZEIG010000125.1:5106-5382 GCA_964511805.1 uncultured Faecalibacterium sp. | reverse complement strand
CCGCAGCCTGCTGCTGGCCCTCATCGCCACCGTCATCTGCCTGGTCATCGCCTTCCCGGTGGGGTACTTCCTCTCCCGGCTGCGGGTCAACAAGCAGCGGATCATGCAAATGCTGGTCATGCTGCCGATGTGGATGAATTTTCTGCTGCGGACCTACGCCTGGATGGGCCTGCTGAGCATCAACGGCCCCATCAACACCCTGCTGGGGCTGTTCGGGCTGGGACCCTTCAATATGCTCAACACCGCAGGGGCGGTGGTGCTGGGAATGGTCTACAA
>CAZEIG010000125.1:0-5096 GCA_964511805.1 uncultured Faecalibacterium sp. | reverse complement strand
GTCCCCTATATGATCCTGCCCCTCTACACCAGCATGACCAAGATCGACCAGAGCGTCATTGAGGCCGCTCAGGACCTGGGGGCCAATACCCGGGCCACCCTCTTCCGGGTGTTGATCCCGATGAGCGTGCCCGGTATCTGCACCGGCATCACCATGGTCTTTGTCCCGGCGGTGTCCACCTTTGTCATCAGCCGGATGCTGGGCGGCGGCTCCAACCTGCTGATCGGCGACCTGATCGAGATGCAGTTCCTCGGCAACAGCTACAACCTGAACGTCGGCTCGGCCATGAGCTTGGTGCTGATGGTCATCGTCCTGCTCTGCATGAGCTTCACGTCCAGCTTTGACGAAGATGAAATGGAGGGGGTGTCCTGATGAAAACAAAGCACCTGCGGCTGATGCAGCGGACCTATGTGATCCTCTTTTTCGGCTTCATGTACCTGCCCATCGCCTATATGATCCTGTTCAGCTTCAACGAGAGCAAGGGCTACGCCCTCTTCACCGGCTTCACCGTCAAGTGGTACGAGAGCCTGCTGACCAACGCCTCCATCCTGCGGGCCCTGGCGGTCTCGCTGGAGGTGGCGCTGGTCTCGGCGGTGGTGGCCACCGTCCTGGGGACGGCCGCCTCCCTCGGCATCGCCGGGATGAAGCGGGGCAGCCGGCTGGTCATCACCAACATCACCTATATCCCGGTGGTCAATCCTGAGATCATCACCGGCATCTCCCTGATGCTCCTCTTTGTGGCCTACCAGCGGTTTGCGGCGGGGGTGTCCTGGCTGCCCGACACCATCATGGGGATGCCCACTTTGCTGATCGCCCATGTGGCCTTTAACGTGCCCTACGTTATCTTCAACGTCAGCCCCAAGCTCCGCCAGCTGGACGTCCACCTCTACGAGGCCGCCCTGGACCTCGGCTGTGACCCCAAACAGGCATTCTTCAAGGTCATCCTGCCCGAGATCAGCCCGGCCATCCTCTCTTCCTTCCTGATTTGCCTGACCTACTCGATCGACGACTTCATGATCTCCTACTTCAACTGTGGCACCGTCGAGACCCTGCCCATCGCCATCTACTCGATGACCCGCCGCAAGGTCAGCCCTGAGATCTATGCGCTGTCCACCATCATGTTCGTGGCCATCCTGGCGGTCATCCTGTTCTCCAACGCCGTCGAGGGCCGACGCTACCGCCGGGACCAGAGCGCCATCCGGCCGGAAATGGAAGGGGAGTGAAGAGATGAAGCGTCTGTTTGCACTCTTTGCGGCCCTGGTGCTGGGGGCCGCCTGGCTGCCCGGGGCGCTGGCCGCCGACCCCATCCAGGTCAACGAGGAAATCAGCGTCTCGGGCGACTACGACTGGACCCGCTTTGCGGGGCAGAACGTCACCCTGAACGTCTACAACTGGGGCGAGTATATCTCGAACGGTTCGGATGACAGCGTCGACGTGGTGGAGGCCTTTGAGGAGCTGACCGGCATCGCGGTCAACTACACCACCTTCGACTCGAACGAGTCGATGTACGCCAAGCTCAAGTCGGGCGCGGCCAGCTACGACGTCATCATCCCCTCCGACTACATGGTGGCCAAGATGATCGACGAGGAGATGCTGCTCCCTCTCAACTACGACAACATCCCCAACTTTGCCCTGATCGACGAGGAATACCGCAACCCCGACTACGACCCCACCAATGCCTACACCGTTCCCTATATGCTCTGCACCACCGGCATCATCTACAACACCACCCTGGTGGAAGAGGCGCCCACCGCCTGGGCCGACCTCTGGGACGAGCAGTACGCCGGCAATATCCTGATGTTCAACAACAGCCGGGACGCCTATGCCATCGCCGCCTTCAAGAAGGGCAGGAGCATCAACCCCGCCTCCACCGCCGAAGTGGACGAGGTGATGGAGGAGCTCAAGACCCAGAAGCCCCTGGTCCAGGCCTACGTCATGGACGAGATCTTCGACAAGATGATCGGCGGCGAGGCCGCGGTGGGAGTCTACTACTCGGGGGACGCCATCACCATGATCGCCGACAACCCCGACCTTGCCTGGGTCTTCCCCGAGGAGGGGAGTGTGCTGTCGGTGGACTGCATGTGCATCCCCGCCACCAGCCGCAACCAGGAGGCCGCCGAGATGTTCATCAACTTCATGTGCGAGGTGGATGTGGGTGTGGCCAACGCCGAATACATCGGCTACACCACCCCCAGCAGCGCCGTCTGGGACCGGCTGGACGAGGAGCTGAAGTACAGCGAGATCGCCTACCCCTCTGAGGAGATCGCCGCCAAGGAGCAGGTCTTTACCGCCCTGAGCGAGGAGGTCAACAGCGAGCTGGACCTCAAGTGGAGCGAGATGAAGAGCTATGACGAGAGGGGCGGCGGCTACCTGTTCCTCCTGCTGCTGCTGGCGATGGTGGCGCTGGCCTGCTTCAACATCTGGCGGAAGATGCGCCGGAAGATGCGGAATATGTACTGATTTTGCCCGAAAGGAGAATAAAAACCAGATGGAATACCAGAGTGTCTATACCGAACAGGTCACCCTCTACGAAGGGGATGTCGATTATCGCGGGCTGATGCGGCCCTCGGCCCTGCTGCGCCATACCGAGCATGTGGCCACCGCCGATGCCTGGAGCCTGGGGATGGACCGGGATTTCTATCGCCAGCGGGAGCTGGTCTACCTGGTGGGGCGGCAGGCCTTCGAGATCTACCGCGCCCCGGCCATACGGGAGACCCTGACCCTGACCACCTACCCCGAGCAGAGCGGCCGGGGGGTCAACCGGCGGATCACCTTGGTCACCGATGAAGCGGGGGAGCGGGTGGCCCTGGTGGACGCCCGCTGGACCCTGGTGGACACCCGCACCAGCCGGATCGTCCGCCGCCCGCCCGACTTTGACCAAAAGTGGAACGAGGCAGTGGAGTGGGAGCTGCCCCAGCGGATGCCCCGCCCCGCGGCCCTGGCCCCGGCGGGGATCTGCCGGGCTGGCTACTCCCTCTGCGACACCAACCGCCATATCAACAACGCCGCCTATCTGGACGCGGCCTGCGACGCGCTGCCCTTGGATGTGATCGATCAGGGGCCGATGCGGTACGCCGCCATCAAGTACCACCGCCAGGTGCCCATGGGGGAGGAGATGGAGCTGTTTTACGGACAGGCGGACAGCGAGGAAGGCCCCGGCTGGTATGTAACCGGCCGCCGGGAGGACAAAGCGGCCTTTGAACTGTTCTGCCGCTTTTGAGGGCCGCCCGGAAACTGGTTACAAAACGGGAAAAAGAAAATTACAAAAAAATTACAAAAAGGTATTGCAAAACGGAGACAAAAGAGTTACAATATAGTTACGGCAGGGATATGACCCCGACGGCTGTGAAATCTTTTTCTTCTTGCTTTTGAGGCGCCGGGCGCGGCCAACCCTCCTCCGGCTGTTCTCCTTCTCAGCTGTATGGCCAGCGTCACACAGGCGGCGCCTCAACTTCGTGTACAAAAAAGCCCATCCCATTGGCGAGGTGGGCTTTTTTGTACGTTTTAGAGGGGACTCATTTCTGCCCGCATACGCGGGTCAGAAATACTTCCCCCTAATATCCCCCTTTTAGACAAAATTTTACCCGGAACCGCGCACTTGGCTGCGCCTCGCACACACTCCGGGTAAAATTTCCCTGTATGTGTCCCGCCCGTACACGCATGTCGTCCGGGCGGGACTTTTTTTGTCAGTACGGCTTTACGAGATTGAAGCAGGAAGGCTGTATTGCGGATTTTTCATCCGTGCGCTATGCAAAGTGACTGTTTTTCGCATCGCTTTTTGGAAAAGTTTGTCGCTGGAATGTTTTGTATTCCATCATCAAATATGGTATACTATATCCAAGTATACACACCGCAAGGCGTTGCAGAAAAGAGACCGGGAGGTCTCGCAGGCTGGTATGGAAAAGGAGACTGTACAATGGCGTATTACTATGAAGAACCCTCTCGTACTTTCGGCGAATATCTGCTGGTGCCCGGCTATTCCTTGGCGGAGAATGTGCCCGCCGCGGTGAGCCTCAAGACCCCGCTGGTCAAGTACCGCAAAGGGGAGGAGAAGTGCCCCCTCGAAATGAACATCCCGATGGTCAGCGCGATCATGCAGTCGGTCTCGGGTGAAAAGCTGGCCATCGCCCTGGCCCGTCAGGGCGGCGTATCCTTCATCTACGGCTCCCAGAGCATCGAGGATGAGGCCGCCATGGTTCGCCGGGTCAAGACCTACAAGGCCGGCTATGTCGAGTCCGACTCCAACCTCTCGCCCGAGGCCACCCTCAACGACGTGCTGGCCCTCAAGGCCAAGACCGGCCACTCGACCGTCGCCATCACCGACGACGGCACCGCCCACGGCAAGCTGATGGGGATCGTGGCCTCCCGCGACTACCGGATCAACCACACCCCCTACGACGCGCCGGTCACCACCTTCATGACCCCGATGAGCAAGCTGGTCACCGCCCCCGAGGATACCTCCCTGCATGACTGCAACAACATCATCTGGGACAACAAGATCAACACCCTGCCCCTGGTGGACGAGGAGGGACGCCTCAAGTACTTCGTCTTCCGGAAGGACTACAACTCCCACAAGGAGAACGCCAACGAGCTGCTGGACGCCCGGAAGAGCTACGTCGTGGGCGCCGGCATCAACACCCGCGACTATGCCGAGCGGGTCCCCGCCCTGGTAGAGGCCGGGGTGGACGTCCTCTGCATCGACTCTTCCGAGGGCTTCTCGGAGTGGCAGAGCCGCACCCTGAGCTGGATCCGCGAGCACTACGGCGACAAGGTCAAGGTAGGCGCGGGGAACGTCGTCGACCGGGACGGCTTCCGCTTCCTGGTCGAGGCCGGCGCCGACTTTGTCAAGATCGGCATCGGCGGCGGCTCGATCTGCATCACCCGAGAGACCAAGGGCATCGGCCGCGGCCAGGCTACCGCCGTCATCGAGGTGGCCAAGGCCCGGGACGAGTACTTCAAGGAAACCGGCATCTACGTCCCCATCTGTTCGGACGGCGGCATCGTCCACGACTACCACATCACCCTGGCTCTAGCCATGGGCGCCGACTTCGTCATGCTGGGCCGGTACTTCGCCCGCTTTGACGAGAGTCCCTCCA
>CAZEIG010000124.1:0-5411 GCA_964511805.1 uncultured Faecalibacterium sp. | reverse complement strand
CCAGCCGTCCATCGGTGACTGTGATGTCCACCCCCGGGCCCAGGGCCGCGGCGATGGGCTCGTCGATCAGGTAGACCTGCCGCGCGCCGGCCGCCACAACGGCCTCCACCACGGCGTCGCTCTCGATGCCGGTAATGGCCGCCGGCACGCAGACCGCCACCCGCGGCTTGACCATGTGGGAGCTGTACACCTGGTTGACAAAGCGGCAGATCAGCTCCCGGGTCATGGTGTGGTCGCTGATGACGCCGTCCTTCAGGGGGAAGGTGGCGGAGATGTAGTTGGGGGTGCGGCCCACCATGGCCAGCGCCTTGTCACCCACCTCCAGCACGGTGTTCTTGCGGGTGTCGATGGCCACCACGCTGGGCTGGTTGAGGACGACGCCCTTGCCCTCCTGCGCGATGATGATGGTGGTGGTGCCGAGGTCTATCCCAATGTCGTTCTGTGCCATAACTGCTGCATCCTTTCTTCTATAGGGGTCCGTTTATCCTCCAAATACCCGGGCCGGGCCGGGCCGTAAAAATCCGGTTTTCAGTTTTTCAGTATACCATATCCGGGGCAAAAAGTATAGCGTTTTCATTCTGCCAGCTGCCCCTGTTCAGGGGGCAGTTTCTCCTGCAGCATGGCGGCAAGGCCGCTGTACCGAAGATTCTGGCGGACGTTGGCCATCATGGCAGCCACCGTGTCCCGCCGGCCCGCCACCACGCAGAGCTGCCGCGCCCGCGTCACCCCGGTGTAGAAGAGGTTGCGGTAGCACAGCCGGGGCGGCACACCGGCCGCCGGCAGGACCACCGCCGCAAACTCGCTGCCCTGGCTCTTGTGGACGGTGATGGCGTAGGCGGTCTCCAGCTCGCCGAGGTTCTCGGCGGGGTAGACCAGCCGCCGGTCGTCCATCCGGACCACCATCGAGCGGTCCCGGGTGTTGATCGACTCAATGATCCCGATGTCTCCGTTGTAGGCGCCCACACCCTGCTCGCCGCCGTCCCGGTGCCAGATGATCTCGTAGTTGTTCCGCACCTGCATCACCTTGTCCCCCACCCGGAAAACCCTGGCCGCGCTCTGAAGCTGGGGCTTGTCCCGGCCGGGCGGGTTGAGCAGGTCCTGCAGCAGCCGGTTGAGGGCCTGGGTGCCGCAGGGCCCCATCTTGGTGGGACAGAGCACCTGGATGTCCCGGACAGGGTCGAAGCCGTAGCTGCGGGGCAGCCGGGTGGTGACCAGGTCGCAGACCAGCTTCTGGCAGGTCTCGCCGTCCGATTCCAGGAAGAAGAAGTCGTCCTCCCGGCACCCCTTCTGGAGGGGCCGGCCGCTGACGATGTTGTGGGCGTTCTCAACGATGAGGCTCCGCTTTGCCTGGCGGAAGATCCGCTTGAGGCAGACGGTGGGCACCACCCCCGAGCGGATGGCTTCCCCCAGGATGTTCCCCGGGCCGACGCTGGGGAGCTGGTCGGCGTCCCCCACCATGATGACCCGGCAGTTCGGCCGCAGGGCCGCCAGCAGGCTCTGGAAGAGCTGGACGTCCACCATGCTCATCTCGTCCAGAATGACCACGTCGCACTTGAGGAGGTTCTTTTCGTTGTGGATGAAGCTGACGCAGCCCCCGCTGTAGTCCACCTCCAGCAGGCGGTGGATGGTGGAGGCCTTCCGTCCGGTCAGCTCGCTCAGCCGTTTGGCGGCCCGGCCGGTGGGGGCGCAGAGGGCCACCCGCTCGGCCTGGCTTTCAAGGATGCTCAGTACCGCCCGGACGGTGGTGGTCTTGCCGGTGCCGGGGCCGCCGGTCAGGACCAGGCAGTTCTCGACGATGGCGCGGCGGATGGCCTCCCGCTGCTCAGGGGCGTAGGCGAAGCCCTGGCTCAGCTCCAGCACCTCGATCTCACGGTCGAGGTGGCGGGCGGTCTGTTTTTCCCGCCGGACCAGGGCGACCAGCCGCCCGGCCACCGCCTCCTCGGCGGCCAGCAGATCGGGCAGGCAGATGTAAGCGCTGCCATTCCAGCTGCGACTCTCGAGCTGCCCCGAGGCCAGGCAGTTCTCAAGGGCGGCGGTCAGTTTTTCGGCCGGCTGGTGGATGAAGGCCGAGGCAGTGGCCACCAGCCGCTCCCGGGGCAGGCAGGTGTGGCCGTTGCCGGCGTTGTGGCGCAGGGTGCGCAGGAGGGCGGCTTCCAGCCGCTGGGCGCAGTCCCCTTCCATCTGGTAATACTGGGCGATGCTGTCGGCGTGGCGGAAGTCGATCTGAAGCGGCTCGCCGCAGAGAAGGTAGGGGTTGGCGGCGATGGCCTGGGCCGCCCCCGGCCCGAAGGCCTGGAACACCTCCATCGCCCGCCGCGGCCCGATCTCGAACTGGGCCAGGTAGGCGATCAGCTCCCGCATCCCGAACATCCGCTTGAACTCCTGCTGGATACGGTCAGCCTTGTCGGCCGAGATCCCCTTGATCTCGGTCAGGCGGGATGGCTGGTTGGCGATGACGTCCAAAGCGGACGCGCCGAATTTCTCGATAATCTTCTGGGCGGTGGCAGGGCCGATGTAGGGCAGCGACCGGCTTGCCAGGAAGGCGTAGACTGCGTCCAGGTCCTTGGGCATATCGGTGACGCACTCCACCGCGTGGAACTGCCGGCCGTAGGAGGCGTGGTTTTCGTACCGGCCGCGGCAGATGACGCTCTGCCCCACGTGCAGTTCCCCCACCGTGCCGCAGACCACCGTCAGGGCACCGTTCCCCGACAGCTCAAAGACGACATAGCCGTTGTCGGTGTTCTCGAAGATGATGTCCTCCACCGTCCCCTCAAGCTGTTCGAGCTGCTGTTCCTCCACGTTTTTCCCTCCCCCGCGCCTGTGCGCTGTCATCAAACTGTAACGAAATAAGTATACCCTTTCGGGCGGGTTTTGTAAATCGCCGCAGCGCAAAAAAGCCCGTCTCGGCACGGCCGGGACGGGCGGAAAAACAAATGATTATGCTTTGCGCAGGCGGACGGCGGAGGCGGCCGACTTGCCGCCAAGCCGCCGCATCACCAGATGGTAGGCTGGCAGCAGGAAGAAGCAGGCCGCGAACCAGGCCGCCGGGCTGGCGATGCAGCCAGCCCAGTAGCCGAAGACCGGCACCAGGTAGAAGCCCACCAGCCCGCGGGCGAACATCTCAAACACCCCCGCGAACATGGCCAGGCTCGAGAAGCCCAGCCCCTGGATGGAGTAGCGGTAGACGATCAGGACGGCCAGCGGGATGTAGAAGACGCTGTTCCAGAACAAAAAGCTCCGGGCGTCGGCCATGATGGCGGCGGTTTCCCCGCTGCTGCCGTCCAGGAACATCCCGATCAGCAAAGTGTCGGTGAAGTGGAGGATGACAAAGGAGGCGACGCTGTAGACGCAGCCGATGGCCAGGGCTGTCCGCACGCCCTGCCGGACCCGGGGAAGGCTGCCCGCGCCCAGGTTCTGGCCCACATAGGTGGTCATGGCGGTGCCGACGCTCTCCAGCGGCACCGAGAGGATCTGCCCGGCCTTGCTGCCGGCGGTCATGGCCGCGACGGCGGCGCTGCCCAGCCCGTTGACTGCGGCCTGCAGGACGATGTTGCCCACCGCGGTGATGCTGCACTGCAGCCCCATCGGCAGGCCCATCCGGCAGAGTTCGGCGCAGTGGGCGGCGCTGGGCCGGCCCTCCGCCTTCGACCAGGCCAGCACCCGGAAGGTTTTGGCCATGTAGGCCAGACTCCATAGCCCGGCCACCGCCTGGCTGACGACGGTGGCCAGCGCGGCGCCGAAAACCCCAGCGTCAAAGGCCAGGATGAAGAAGATATCCAGCACGACGTTCAGGGCACTGGCCACCACCAGGAAGTAGAGAGGCCGGCGGCTGTTCCCCAGCGCCCGCATGAAGGCGCTGGGGATGTTGTAGAGCAAAGTGAAGGGGATGCCCGCAAAGATGGTACGGATGTAGGCGTCGGCCATATCGATGATGTCGGCCGGGGTGTTGGTCAGCACCAGGATGGGCCGGGTCAGGGCTACCGTCACCACCGTCAGGACCGCCGCAAAGAGGATGGACAGCCAGACGGTGTTGGCGGTGTAACGGCGCATCTCCGCCTCGTCCTTGGCACCGAAGCTGCGGGCCAGCGGGATGGCGAAGCCGCAGGCGATGCCATTCACAAAGCCCAGCACCAGATAGCTCAGCCCGCCGACGCTGCCCACCGCGGCCAGCGTCTCCACTCCCACGAACCGGCCCACGATGATGGTGTCGGCCATGTTGTAAAACTGCTGGAACAGGCTGCCCAGCATCAGCGGCACTGCAAACAGCAAAATCAGCCGCAGCGGGCGGCCGCTCGTCATATCCTTTGTCATACACGATCTCCCCTCATGAAGAACCAGACGGTTGCCGGTGAAAAGCGCCCCGCCCCCACCGGGGGCGAGACGCCTTCAGAAACGGAGATATTATAGTGCAGCCTGCTTCAATTTGCAAGCGTATTTTTGGACGATTCGCACATTGCTTCCGGCCCAAAAAATAGTTATTTTCACAACGTTCCGCTGCGCAGGCTGTCCAGGGCCCGCAGGGCCGCCTTCTGCAGGTCGGTGACACTGACGGTGCAGAGGGCCGCCAGGTCGGCGTCCGAGCCGTCGTCGGGGATCCCCTCGATCTCCTCAGCGGTCTTTCCCTTCAGGTAGCCGGCAAAGCCCGTGCCCTGCTCATACCACTCCTTGCCCAGGGCGGAGGCCTCCCGCATCCCGTAGTCGTCCCCCAGCTCCTTCTTGCTCTTGACCTCGCCGGCAGCTTCCACCTTGCCGGCGGCATCCACCGTCACCGACGGCTCGGCCATATCGCAGACCGCGCTGGTCACCCGGCCGGACTCGTTCACCGTCAGGGCGGCGGCGGTCAGGTCAAGCTGGGGCCGGGCGTCCCGGCTCTCGGTGGCCTGCAGGCCGCCGGCGGTGGCGTCAGCCGCCTCGATCCCCAGCGCCAGGCTGTCCCCGCTGGCCGCGCCCAGGGCTTCGGCCCGGTCGCAGGCGGCGGCCACGGCGTCCCGGTAGTCCTCCACCTTGATGGTGCAGCCCGACAACAGGTCGGCTTCTTTGGCGCAGCCGGCGCTGTCGGTGGCCAGGCGGCGGACCTCATCGGCGGTCATCCCGGCCAGGTACGCCCCGAAGGCGTCGGCCTGCTCGGCCCAGCCCTTCCCGATGGAGGATACCGCCGACAGCGGGTAATCCTCGTCCCCCTTCTGGCGCTTGGTCCGCAGGTCGTCGGGGATGGTCGCGGCGCCGTCGCTGCCGGCCTCGATCCGGCCTTCCAGCTCATCCAGCGCCACATGGACGATCCTCCCGTCCCCGTCCAGCAGAACGGCGGCCGCCACGGTACGGATCTCGCCGGCCGTCTCTTCTGCTTCGGTGTCGGTCTTTAGAGCAATCCCATAAAATATCGTGAAGCAGTTTCAAAAACTTTACAAAAG
>CAZEIG010000123.1:0-5462 GCA_964511805.1 uncultured Faecalibacterium sp. | reverse complement strand
TCCAGAAAACCTACGGCGACGTCTCGACCTACCTGACCACCATGATCGAGGCCGAGGTTCGGGCACAGAAGCTCGGCTCTGCCGCCCTCGAAGTATAAGACACCCCCGGCCCGCCGCGCGCCCCTCCTTCGCGCGGTTACATAACAAAGCCCCCGGCAGCCGCTCTTGGAGCAGCAGCCGGTAAGCCGGTCCTGCCCATCGAGGACAGCCAGCTGGAAACCCTGGTGACCACCGGCCTCACGGTGGCGGCGTCCCTGGCCGCCTGGTGGAAGAACAACAGCTTCACCCCGGCTGCCATCAAGGCTGACGCCGCCCTGAAGGCGTTCCGCAGCGCCGACAAATAACCATCCTACACCTGGCTGCGCATCCTCCCGCAGCCCGATGATTTGCCCCGTCCCTGCAGGATGCAGAGACGGGGCTTTTTTCTTTTTGGAACAGATACAGTGTTCTATAACATAGCAAAAAGATGCCCTTAATATCGGATGCCTAAACAATATAATAGTAGAAAAGATCTCTTTGAGTAAAAATCTGCGCTTCGACCTGTTATTGTAAAAAATTTTATACAACAAAATAAAGAAGTTCTTTTAAAGTTTGAAAGCAAAGTTTTGATCAAATTCAGTTTGGATTTTACAGGTGACGCAATGGGGCTGGCTGAAATTTTTTGGGTCTTAATGGGCTTAAAACATAAGAAAACGGAACATTTTAGGCATCAAATAGTGCAAAACAGCACAAAATGTGCTACAATTAACACACAAGTAATGGAAAAGGGTAGGATAAAAAAATTAAAAGGAGTCGATACTATGGCATATACTGCTATGCAAATTGCAGCCGAAGTAGTGCGACAGTATCATTTGAAAGGTCAATCTATCACAAACTTAAAGCTGCAAAAAGTTCTTTACTACATACAAGTCGAATGTTTGCAAAAGAATGGTGTTCCTGCATTTGGGGATGATATTGAGGCATGGCGGCATGGTCCGGTTGTCCGGGATGTCTATAATGCTTTCTGTGCCTACATTGCCAATCCCATCAGCGAGGATGACCCTGACGTAGTCGACAATCAGGTGCCGATCAACAGAGACATCTCACAATGCATTGCTGACGTTGTGGATAGGACCATTCCGTATGGTCCTTGGGAGCTGGTGGATAAGTCCCATGAAACCGCTCCATGGCGCAGCGCATTTATCCCGAATGCCAACTGTGTTATCTCAAAGGACAGTCTGAAAAACAATGGATGTATCAACCTCTAATAAACGATCTTTTCAGGACGTATCAAAACGGCTCAGCTCGTTAATTAAAAATATTGCCCATGCTGATCGAATGGATGATGTCACGGCAGAGGAATATGCTGAAGAGCTGAACGAATATTATAATTCAGGTCATTACAATCTCTATAGTGCTACATATCAATGGATGCGTCGTGATGCAGCTGATGATTCCGACATGGAATACCTCAGCATCAACTTTGACCAGATTATTGCGGCGTACAAAAGAATATATCCAGCAGACGCAAAAGGCTTGGAACGGGTAACGAAGCTGGCCGACTACATTTTGCTGGAGCAGGCTCGCAAAGGTGTTCAAAGTTCTTTGGAACTTGATGTAAAAAGGAATCTGGGCGAAGCAAAAAGAACCCTTGACGAGTTGAAATCGCTCAAAGAAGACATTGAAGATTTCCGGAAAGAATCATCCGCCCAAACCATTACGGTATTGAGCATCTTCACTGGTATTGCAATGGCGTTCTTTGGCGGTTTCTCTCTTTTGGGCAGTGCATTTGACAGCCTGCAGTATGGTGTTCCGGCTGTAGCGATTGTGTCCTTGATCGTCGGGTTTATCCTGTTTAATACCATTTTTGTGTTCCTCTATGTGGCCAGCAAGATCTCAGGTAACCCGATTTCTGGATGTGGCAACCGGGATTGCGTCAGCTGTGAAGTGAATTCGTCTTGTAAAGAAAAAGACGGTTGTCTTTCAAGGATTTTCAAGCGGTATCAGTTGATTTGTATTATAGATATTGTGCTGGTTGTCCTTTTAGTGATTTTCACAATTCTGTTCTTTATTACCGGAGGAGTTAAAACAACAACAGCAGATGAGGCTTCTAGCACTGTAACGACACAGAGCGCATCCAGCGAGATGGATGGTGTGCCCTCGTCCGTTGCGGCCAGTGTGGCGGAGTCTATATCGCAAAGACAAAAGGAACAGCCTGCAAGTTCTTCTGTGCAAGGGTAAAGCAGGCAAATACTTTCAGATCTATAAAATAGAAATAAAACACGAAAGCCCCCGCGCTGCCGTATCAGCAGTGCGGGGGCCTTTGTTATTTCTCCTGAGCTGTGCAGTCAAGAGAAAGGGCCAAAACGAAATAGGGACCAACCATATACATGGTAGCCGGGGTTCGTCTGGCGCTACTTTGGTGGTGCTGGACAACCCGCCGTTTTCCTGTCTGGCCAAGATCGTGCAGTTTTACCAGGTGCGGCAGATCCCCTACTTCCTTTTTGCGCCGGGCCTGACAGCCCTGGGTTATACCCGGATCGGCGCCAGCGTCCTCTTTACTGACAGCAAAATCACCTATCACAATGAAGCCGTGGTCAATACGGCCTTTGTCACCTCCTACGGAGAGAACGTAGTGGAAATTGTTCCTGACCTGGGCGAGGCCATCAAGACCGCCCAGCGCAAGGGCCGCACCATCAAGCGGACGGTCTACCAGTACCCGCCCAACTTGCTCACCACCCAGGGGGTGCTTGCCCTGGCCCGCAACGGCGTACCCTATGCGCTGTCCCATCGGGAGGCGCTGTTCATCCGCGCCCTGGACGCCATGCGGGCCGAGAAAAAGGAGGCCTTCGGCGGCGCACTGCTGATCTCCGACCAGGCCGCTGCCCGCAAGACCGCCGCCGAGCAGACCTTCGCCCGCAATGAGCTGCCCACCAAAGTCTGGCGTCTGTCCGAGCGGGAGCGGGCCATCATCCAAGAGCTGAACAAGAGAGACGATCAAAGCCCCTGTGCTGCACCTTGAACGGTGTGACACAGGGGCTTTTCGCTTTATCCGGTGGGGTGAATTTGGGGTGAAAGGATGTAAAAATCCGCTTCACAGTACGGCCGGAGACAAATTCCGTGAATCAAAAATCAAGCATTTGCGCAGGTTTTCACAAATGGTAAAACCTTGCAAAAGGCAAGACCCTTTATTGGTAAGGATGAGGTCTCCAGTTCAAATCTGGATAGCAGCTCCATAGATGTAGGAAAATCCCTCGAAGCTACGAGCCTTCGGGGGATTTTTCTGTTTATGTAATTTCGTCGATTTTGTCCGGTGGGGTGAATTTGGGGTGAATGCTGTCCGCTTCCTCCTGTCCAGCCTGTCCAGTCAGATCATCCGCGAAGCGGTCCAGGATGTCGGCGGCGGCCACCTCGGCGGACTGGATGCTGTGGGCGTAGATGTTGGCGGTGGTGCTGGCCTGGGCGTGGCCCAGGTTGTGGGCGACCACCACCAGCGGGGTGCGCTCGGCCAGCAGCAGGCTGGCGTAGGTGTGGCGCAGGCTGTGAACCGAGCTGGGCGGCAGCCCGCTGCGCCGGATGAATTTGCGCAGCCATGCCGTCAGGGAGGAGGGGAAGATGGGCCGCCCCGTCTCGCTGGTGAAAACGCGGCCATCGGTGTCCTGCCAGGCGTCCCCGAGAGATGATCGCAAGCCGTCCTGCCAGGCCTTGTATGTGCGCAGGATGGTCACCGCCGCCGTGGAGACCCGCAGGCAGCGGATGGACCCCTCGGTCTTGGGGGTACTGATATAGGTGCCGGTACCCGGAACATAGTTCCAGCTTTGGGCGACCCGCAGCAGCCCGGCGTCCAGATCCACGTCCCGCCAGCGCAGGCCCAGCAGCTCGGCCCGGCGCAGGCCGCTGAGCAGGTCAAAGATCACCGGCGCGGCCCACTTGATGGGCTCGGAAAGGAGCAGCTGCAGCATCCGCCGGGCGTCCGGTTCGTCCAGGTAGTGGGCGCTGTGCCCCGCCAGGGAGGGCAGCTCGGCGCCCTCGGCGGGGTTTGTGGGAATACAGCGCCACCGCACCGCCCGCTTGAAGATGGAGGACAGCACCCGGTGGTAGGCGTGGACGGTGGCCGCTGAGAGGGGCGCGGTGTTGGGCTGCACCTGGAACAGGACGCCCACCGGCTGCCCGGCGATGGCGGCCAGCTTTTGGGCGCTGTCCAGGCTGACCGGACGGCCCTTGAGGGCCTGTCCCACCGTGGGCCGAGAAACGCCCGCCCGGCGGGCCAGCTCGGCTTGGGAGAGCTTCTGTTCCTGCTGCCAGGCCGACAGGGCAGGGGTGGCCAGGGCAGTGACCTTCTGGCGAACCCCCTCCTCCTGCAGGTTGCGGTAAAAGGCCTGGATGTGCAGTGGGGTGATGTCCTTGAGCCGCAGGTGCCCGATGGCCTGGTTGATCCGCACCAGGCAGCCCTGGTAGTTGGCCAGGGTGGTGGGCTTGAGGTAGAGCTTGCCGTACTCCTCCATGTAGCGGGCCGCGAAGTCCGCAAAGCGGACGTTCCCGCCGTCGCCCCCACCGCCGGCCTTCACTTGCTCCTCAAACTTGAACACCTGCCGGGCCAGCTCCTTCTCTACCTGCCGGGGTGTCATCTTGGGGTCCGGGGTCCAGACCGTGCGCCGCCGGATCTGCCTGCCATCCAGGCCGATGCCGGCGGCCACCGTGATGCGGTAGCCCTTGCCCCGCTTTTCCACTGTTGCCATAAAAATACCTCCTTGAAAATGGGTATAGATTGACAAGCCCACCCTCAAAGAGGTATAATCAAAGCACACGAGTAGGGGCTGTGCGATGATCCTCTTTTTTGAGGGGAGCCGGTCACATATCCCGTCCACCTGTTGGCGCAGGTGGGCGGGGTTTTTATTCGATTCCAGCAGAAAGAGTTTCTTCCCAATCCTCAGGAAAACCTAAATATCGAGCTTGAGCAAATGGATGGTCTCGAAACGCCTTTTTCAATCCACGTATAAAATCCATTTTCTTTTCATCCGGCAGGAGCATAAAAACCGCAAACACATAGGCGAAGGGACGGTCATTTGCAATACGTGACATCTTACGCGGCAGTGGAACCGATGGTTTCAAGTGGATCCTGTTGTAAAATCTTCCTCCATGCGCGGCGATATTTCTGGCCACTACAGCACATTGCATATAAGTCTCTACATAATCTCTTGGTATTCCGTAAAACTCCTTTGCAATAGCTGCGCGGTCTTCTTTCAGCATATTTTTATCCCACGTGGCGTAATACCCCTGCCTTTAGGCATGGGGATATAAGCCACACCTTGAACCGAGAATCCCCCGGTTTTAGCCGTGGGGAGTGTCAAAATAACTAACGAGCTCTATTCCACACGCTCACGACTGCTCCAGGATGGCCGCAATGACTGCGGCGGCGATGTCTTTCTTCAACGTCAGGCCGTCCGTGTTGACGCCGTAGGCTTCTGCTTTCTCTTTCAGCT
>CAZEIG010000122.1:0-5464 GCA_964511805.1 uncultured Faecalibacterium sp. | reverse complement strand
TTACAGCTTCGGATTGCAGGAACTGGTTTACTTGTTCTGGATATTGTTGATATTTTGCGGGATTGCTCTAGAGGGGACTCATTTCTGCCTGCATATGCAGGACAGAGATCCTGCCCCCAAACTGTATCCGCCCGGACGGACGGATTGTAACAAGAAGCGTCGCTGCGCTTATTTTTGTTTGATATTGATTCTGCTTTCATTATATTGTATCGCGTTCTGAGGGAATTGTCCACATGAAACGACTTTTTGCGCTTATTTTCACTCTGACCCTGACTGTCGCCTGCCTGGCTGTGCCGGCCGGCGCGATCTTTGACCCCAGCCCGGTCTACGAGGTGCAGGCCGCCAGCGCCTACATCGTCAACACCGACACCAACATCATCGTCTATGAGAAGGACAGCACCGCCCAGGTGCCAGCCGGCGGCCTGACCAAGCTGATGTGCGCCGCCCTGGTCCTGACCAACTACGCCGACGAGCTGGACACCCGCACCTTCCAGATGCCCTTCGCCATCTCGGACTATGTCTACGGCACCGACAATGCCGATATGCGCTCGGGCGAGACCTTCACCCTGCGGGAGGCCCTCTACGCCATGCTGCTGCGGAACGCCAACGACGCCGCCATGGGGATGGCCTACCAGCTGTCGGGCAACGACCTGGCCGGCTGGGTCAGCCAGATGAACAGCCTCTCCCAGCAGATCGGCACCACCGCCAGCACCTGGACCGACGCCTGCGGCCTGGACAGCGGCAATGTGACCAACGCCGTCGATATGTACCTCATTCTCCGCTATCTGATGGGGTTCGACGCCTTTGTCGAGATCGCGGGGTCGGCCACCTTTGAGATGCCCGCCAAGGAACGGCACAGCAGCTCCTTCATCCTCACCAACCAGAACGTGGCCCTCAACCGCTCCAGCGGCGGCAAGTTCTACCGCTCGGCCATGAAGGGCGGGATGTGCGACGTGCTGGCCTACCGGAACGACACGGGCAACCAGAGCTATGTCTCCTGGGCCTCCAGCAACGGCGAGACCTATATCTTCTGCGTCATGGGCAGCCCCGACACCGCCGACACCTACGGCTATGCCAACCGCCGCCCGGCCCTCTATGAGACCACCCAGCTTATCGACTGGGTCTACAGCAGCTTTTCGATCCAGGCCGCCCTAGACCCCGACCAGGCCCTGGCCGAGATCCCGGTCCGCTATTCCTCCGAGACCGACACCCTCCTACTCTACCCCGACGACCGGATGATGACCATCCTGCCCTCGACGTCGGACAGCTCGGTGACCCAGAAATTCTTCCACCTGCCCGATGCGGTGGCCGCCCCCATCAAACAGGGGGACGTCGTGGGCACCGTTGAGATCAAGCTGGCCGGCGAGACCATCGGGGTGGTCAACCTGGTGGCCGGGCAGGACGTCAACCGGAACCCGGTGCTCTACGCCATCGCCCGCTTCCAGGACTTTCTCGGCAGCCTCTACCTGCGGGTGGTGCTGGCCCTCAGCGCCATCTTCCTGGCCCTCTACGGCATCTGGTGGGCCCAGAACGCCTTTCGCGAGCGGCGCAGCTGGGGGAACAACCGCCGCATCAAGCGTCACTGACCCGATGCAGGGCCGCTGTGCATCCGAAACGCACGGCGGCCCTGCCCTGCGTATCCGCCCTTCCCGGCAGCCCCTGCAATGGATGTTTTTTCGTCTTTCGGGGCTGCATTTTGCCTTTGCGTATGGAAAGCGGCGCATTTTTGTGGTATCATTGTCGTACTTATGATTGAGCCCCGCCGGGGTTCCAGATCTGAATCGAGGAGTTATACCATGTTCTATCCAGAGGGAAATCCTGCCGCCCGGCCGCTCTGCGCGGCCCTACTGTTTGGCGGCATATCCAGCGAGCACGAAGTCAGCCGGGTATCGGCCGGCACCTTTGCAGACAATATGGACCCGGAAAAATATGAGCTGATCAAGATCGGCATCACCAAGGAGGGCCGCTGGCTCTACACCGAGGCCACCACCGCCCAGATGGCGGACGGCAGCTGGGAAACGCTGCCGGGCAATATGCCCTGCGTCCTCAGCCCCGACCGCGCCGACCACGGCGCCATCCTCTTCACTCCGTCCGGCCAGGTCGAAAAGCTCCACATCGACGTCGTCCTGCCAGTCCTCCACGGGCTGTGGGGGGAGGACGGCACCATCCAGGGCCTGCTGGAACTGGCCGGCATCCCCTACGTCGGCTGCGGCGTCCTGGCCAGCGCGGTCTGCATGGACAAGGCCGTGGCCAACGCCCTCTTCGCCTGGCACGGCATCCCCCACTGCCCCTGGACCTCCTATACCCGCGCACAGCTGGAAGCCGCCCCTGAGGGGATCTGCGCCGCCCTGGCGGAAAAACTGGGCTGGCCCATCTTTGTCAAGCCGGCCAACGCCGGCTCCAGCGTGGGGGTCAGCAAGGCGGCCAGCCCCGCCGAGCTGGCCGAGGCCATCAAGCTGGCCCTTGCCAATGACAACAAAGTGGTCTTTGAATCCTTCGTGGACGGGCAGGAGGTGGAATGCGCCGTGATCGGCTCCGAGCCGGCCGCCGCCACCCGGCCCGGCGAGATCCTGGCGGGGGCCGAATTCTACACCTACGATGACAAATACAAAAACGGCGTCAGCGAGACGGTCATCCCGGCCCGTCTGTCCGACGAAAAGCTGGACGAGGTGAAGGACTACGCCGCCCGGGCCTACACGGCGCTGGGCTGCGAGGGTCTGGCCCGTTGCGACTTCTTTGTGGAGCGGGGCACCGGCAGGGTTTTGATCAATGAGATCAACACCCTGCCCGGCTTCACCTCCATCAGCATGTACCCCAAACTGATGGAGCACGAGGGCACCCCCCTGCCCCAGCTGATCGACCGCCTGGTGGCTCTGGCGCTGGAAAGGCCGGTGGCCCGCCATGGATAACCGTCCCATCGGGGTCTTTGACAGCGGCCTGGGCGGGCTGACCGGGGTTCGGGAGCTCCGCCGCCAGCTGCCCGGCGAGGACATCGTCTATTTCGGTGACACCGGCCGGGTGCCCTACGGCAGCCGCAGCCACGAGACCATTTTGCAGTACGCCCGGCAGGACATCGCCTTCCTGCTGTCCCAGAACGTCAAATGCATCATGGCGGCCTGCGGCACCGTCTCCAGCACCTACCCCGCCGAGGAGGCCGCCAAACTGCCCGTCCCCTACATGGGGGTGGTGTCGGCCGCGGCACGGGCCGCCGCCTGGGCCACCCGCAGCCGGAAGATCGGGGTGATCGGCACCCAGGCCACCATCCGCTCCCACAGCTACGAGCTGATGCTCCGCCGGCTGGTGCCGGGGGCCGAGATTACCGCCCGGGCCTGCCCCCTCTTCGTCCCGCTGGTGGAGAGCGGCTATGTGGACGGCGCCGCCCCCGACCTGCGCCAGGTCACCGAGCTGGTCATCGCCCAGTACCTGAAAGAGGTCCGGGACGCCGGGGTGGACACCCTGATCCTGGGCTGCACCCACTACCCCCTGCTGGCCGGGATGATCGGGGACTACATGGGTCCCGGCGTCACTCTCATCGACCCCGGCCGGACCGCCGCCCATGACCTGGGCCAGATGCTGGCCAGCAAGGGCCTGCGGGCCAACCGGGAGCACGGCCAGACCCACTTCTTTGTCAGCGATGTGCCCGACAGCTTCATCCAGACGGCCGACCTCTTCCTGGGCGAATACCGGGGCGGGACGGCCGAGCAGATCTGCATCGACAAATACTGACTCCCTCCGCCCGCGGACGGGACATCTATTGTATGGAATAAGGATAGCATAAGGATTCTAACGTGAGCAAAAGCAAAGCCTTGAAGGAAAACTATATCATCCGCATCAAGAGCCGGATCGAGCAGGACGGCGAGTCCGAGCAGGTCGAACTGATGACCCGAGGCAGCTTCACCGCCCGGGACGGCAGCTACTACATCACCTACCGCGAGACCGAGGCCACCGGTTATGAGGGCTGTGTTACCACCCTCAAGCTGGCCGCCGACGGCAGCCGGGTGGCCATGCTCCGCTTCGGGCCGCAGGCCAGCCAGCTCATCATCGAGAAGGGCCGGCGGAACCTCTGCCACTACGAGACCGGCTACGGCTCGGTCACCCTGGGCGTGACGGCCGACGAGATCTTCTGCGGCCTGAACGAGAAGGGTGGCACGGCCCGCTTCAGCTACCTGCTGGACGGTGACGTCTCCACCCTCATCAGTAAAAACAGCCTGGAAGTCTCTGTGGTGCACGTCAACTGAGCACGCCGCGCCCTATCACCCCTTGGTTTGGAAGAAAGGAATCATATCCCCATGAACGAAAAAAAGTACCCTGCATTTGAAAATTACAATCCCCGTCAGTCCGCCATGGACGAGGCCCGCGCCCTGCTGACCCAGGCCGCGCAGGCCGCCATGGATGCGGGCGACCTGCCTGCGGCCGAGCTGCCCGCCTTCATCGTCGAGGTCCCTGCCGACACCAGGAACGGCGACCTGGCCTCCAACATCGCCATGGCCGGCGCACGCACCTGGCACAAGGCCCCCAAGATGATCGCCGAGGCCATCCTGGCCCACCTGCCTTCCCTGAGCGGCAGCCCCATCGCCCGGGCCGAGACCGCCGGCCCTGGCTTCATCAACCTTTTCCTCTCCCCTGCCTACTGGGCGGGGGTGGTGATGGCCGCCTGCAAGAATCCCCACTACGGCCGGACCGAATACGGCCAGGGTAAGCGGTACAACGTCGAATTCGTCTCGGCCAACCCCACCGGCCCCATGCACATGGGCAATGCCCGGGGCGGCGCCTTGGGCGACTGCCTGGCCGCCGTCCTCGAGTGGGCCGGCTACGATGTGACCCGCGAGTTCTACATCAACGACGCCGGCAACCAGATCCAGAAGTTTGGCAAGAGTCTGGCCATCCGCTACCTCCAGCACTACTACGACGAGTCTGACTACCCCCTGCCCGCCGAGTGCTACCAGGGCGGGGACATCAAGCTGCTGGCCCTTGAGTTTGCCGCTAAGGAGGGGGACAAGTACGCCGTCCCCTGCCGCGGCCTGTCGGGTGACGCCCTCTATAACAGCGAAGCCTTCGCCGCCCTCAAGGATGCGCTGGTGGGCTACGCCCTGCCCAAGAACATCGCCGCCCTCAAGGAAGACCTTGGCAAGTACCGCATCCAGTACGACGTCTGGTTCCCCGAGAGCACCCTGCACCAGTCGGGCGTGGTCCAGGCGGCTGTGGATAAGCTGCTGGAAACGGGTGCCTGCTACAAAGCCGAGGACGGCGCGGTCATGTACCGCAGCGCTCAGTACGCCGCCAAGTACGGCGCGGCCAACAAGAAAAAGACCGACGCCGGCAGCCCCGAGGAGGACAAGGACGAGGCTCTGATCCGGGCCAACGGCATTCCCACCTACTTTGCCGCCGACATCGCCTATCACTACAACAAGCTGGCCGTCCGCGGCTTTGACAAGGCTATCGTCGTCTGGTGTGCCGACCACCG
>CAZEIG010000121.1:0-5516 GCA_964511805.1 uncultured Faecalibacterium sp. | reverse complement strand
GGATCAGCGTGATCATGCCCTTCCTCTACGAAGGACGCCAGCACCGCCGCACCCGCCGGGAATCCCTGGACTGCGCGCTGGCCCTGCAGGAGCTGCAGAATATGGGCGTCAAGAACATCATCACCTTCGACGCCCATGATCCCCGCGTCCAGAACGCTGTCCCCCTGCTGAGTTTTGACAACGCCATGCCCACCTACCAGGTCCTCAAGAGCCTGCTGGGCCGGATGCCCGGCCTCTCCTTCGACAAGGACCACTTCATGGTGGTCAGCCCCGACGAAGGTGCGATGAACCGGAACATGTACTTCTCCAGCGTGCTGGGCTGCAACCTGGGTATGTTCTACAAGCGCCGCGACTACACCACCGTGGTCAACGGCCGCAACCCTATCGTCGCCCATGAGTACCTGGGCGAGTCGGTGGAGGGCAAGACCGTCTTTGTGGCGGACGACATCATCGCCTCGGGCGACAGTATGCTGGAGGTCGCCCGCGAGCTGAAGAAGCGGGGCGCGGCCCACATCATCGCCGACGCCACATTCCCCCTCTTCACCGCCGGCCTGGGCAAGTTCGACGCCGCCGTCGAGGAGGGTGCCCTGAGCTTTGTGGTGGGCACCAACCTGACCTACCGCAAGCCCGAGCTGCTGCGGCGGTCCTGGTACCTGGACGTCGACGTCTCCAAGTACGCCGCCTACTTTGTGCTGGCCCTCAACCACGATGTATCGGTTTCGGCCATCGTCGACCCCATCCAGAAGATCGAGGCCCTGCTGACCAAGCACGCCAGCCAGAAGGCGTAACCCCCAGCCGTACACAACGCAAAGCGCAAAGCCCCCGCCCGCCGTCACCACACGGCAGGCGGGGGCTTTTTTGCTGTTCAGAACTCCCCCTCTTTCATCAGCCGCACCAGCAGCGGCAGCTCATAGACCAGCATACAGATCCAGCCCACCGCGTAGCTCCAGGGCAGGGCCTCGATGTCCATATGGAATACCAGGACGAAGAGGGCCGCGGCGGCCACACGGCCGCCCATGTTCAGCAGGCTGCTGTTGAGGGTGACCTGCAGCCGCTCGACGCCGCGGAAGCCGCCCTGGATGCCGTTGGTGGCCGAGGGCAGCAGGTAGAACAGGGAGACCAGCCGGAGGAAGCGGACCCCCAGCTCGATGACGGCGGAGTCCTCGACAAAGAGCCGCATGATCGGCTCGGCCCCGAAAAAGCAGACCGCCATGATGGCCACGCCGTAGACCGCCTCGATCCGCATCCCGGCAAAGAAGCCCTGCCGGACCCGCTCGGGCTTGTCCGCGCCCCGGTTCTGGGCCATCAGGGTGGTCATGGCGTGGCCGATGTTCTGCTGGGGGGTGTAGGCGAAGTCGTCCACCCGGCTGGCGGCGGCAAAGGCCGCGATGGCGTTGACACCCATCGTGTTGACCACCGCCTGGATGGCGATCTTCCCCAGCTGGACGGTGGCCTGCTGCATGGCGCTGGTCCAGCCGTACTGGACGGTCTGGCGGAGGATGGAGGGCTCAAAGACCAGCCACTTCCGCCCCAGGCAGAGGACTGACACCCGCAGTTTGATGTAGACGGCGCAGCACAGGCAGCAGAGCCCCTCGCTGGCAACGGTGGCCAGGGCAGCTCCCTCGACCCCCCAGCCCAGCCAGGCTACACAGAACAGGTCCCCGAAGACGTTCAGCAGGGCGCTGAGCATCAGAAAATAGAGGGCGCTTTTGCTGTCCCCCAGCGCCCGCAAGGTCGCCGCCAGGAAGTTGTAGAAAAAGGTAAAGATCAGCCCGGCGAAGATCACCCGCAGGTAGTTGACCGCGATGGGGAGGATCTCCTCCGGTACCTGCATCAGCCGGAGGATAGGCCGGGCCAGCAGGATGCAGAGGAGGGAAAAGGCCACCGAGAAGGCCGCCCCCGCGATGGCGGTGGTGGAGACCTGCTTTTCCAGCCGGCTGTAGTCCTGGGCGCCGAAGGCGGTGCTGACCAGGATGCCCGCGCCCAGGCACATCCCGTTGATGAAGAGGATGGCCAGGGTCATCAGGGGGTTGGAGGTGCCGACGGCCGCCAGGGCGTCCTCACCCACAAAGCGGCCTACGATGACGCTGTCGGCGGCGTTGTAGGTGAGCTGGAACAGGTTGCCCAGCACCAGGGGGATGGTGAATCGTACCAGTTGCGGGGTGATCGGCCCGCTGGTCATGCTGTTGGTCATACAGAACGCTCCCTTTTTATAAAATGTTGGCCCGGGCCGAGATCAGGCAGAGGGCGGTCCGGCTCTGCCCCTCGGCCAGGAAGCGGGCCGCCGCCGCGATGGCCGCGCCCCCGCTGACGGCGGCCGGGACGGCGTCGGTCAGCAGGACGGTGCGGGCCGCCCGGGCGGCGTCGGCGCTGGTGATGGCGGCGATCTTGTCCACCACATAGGGGTTGTAGTTGTCGGGCACCAGCCCGAAGCCGATGTCCGGGATACCGTGCTGGCCGGTGAAGCCGCCCCCCAGGGCCTGGCTCTCGTAGGGCTCCACCGCGACGATCCGGACGTCGTTGGTCCAGGCCTTGACGCATTCGCCCACCCCGGTGATGGTGCCGCCGCTCCCCACCCCGATGGTCACCGTATCCACCAGGCTCTCCCCCTCTCGGGCGATGGCCCCGGCGATGGCCGGGCCGGTGACCCGGCGGTGGTATTCGGGGTTGTCGTCACAGGACAGCCAGTCGGTGTAGTACCAGCCCCGCTTTTCGGCCCAGCTTTTGGCCAGTGCCCGCGCGCCGGCCAGCCCGTCCCGCGCCGGGGAGAAGAGGAGCTGGGCCCCCAGGGCAGACAGCTTTTCCTGCCGGCCGGCGGGGGTGTTGTCCGGCATGGCCAGACAGACCGGGTGGCCGCTGGTCCGCCCGGCCAGGGCCAGTGCCGTCGCAAAGGCGCCGCTGCCCGCCTCGATGAGGGTCTGCTCCGGTGCCAGGACCTTCCGCTCGGCGGCCAGGGCCAGCATCCCTTCGGCCAGGCCGTCCCGGGCGGTGCCGGTGGGGCCGCCGTAGTCCAGGCAGGCGTACAGTTTGCCGGGCAGCCGGCAGGCCGACGCATAGCCCCGCAGCTCGACGACGGGGCCGGGGAGGATGGTGCGGTAGATGTTGGGATAGATGGTCATGGGCGGGGCTCCTTTCCTGCGTTTTGTATTATGGTAGCGCAAAGCGGTCTGGCCGTCAAGACAGCAGGGAGGAAAAGCCCGCGCGGCCGGCCCCGCCTTCCTTCTGCGGGAAAATTCTCCGCATTTCACAAAATAATTGCGCTCTTTTTGTTGACAGCGGGGTCCGGGTCTGGTATAATCATAGCCGTCCGTAAAGCAAAAGGCCTTTACAATGGCGCTGGAGGGAAGGGAATGGCTTCTGCAAAAAATCTGGAGATGGGTTACCTGCTGGATTTTTATGGCGAGGTCCTGACCGAAAAACAGCGCGCGATGATGTCCCAGTATTACCATGAGGATCTTTCCCTGAGCGAGATCGGGGAAAACTTCGGGATCACCCGGCAGGGCGCCCGGGACGCCATCAAGCACGGCGAGAACACCCTGCTGGAGCTGGAGCAGAAGGTGGGGTTTGCGGCGCGGTACCGCCGGGTCCAGCAGACCATCGAGGAGCTGGAACAGCTGGTCATCGACGCCCGGTTCGAGTGTACCGGCCCCTGTGCGCGGCTGCCCACCAGCGGGGACGTCAAGACCCTGAACAAGATCCTGTCCATGCTCCGCTCGATCGACGAGGTGAACGAGGCTTAAAGAGAACCCAGAGGGAAGGAATTTTCAATCGAACCGCGTACTCGCGCTTGAAAATTTCTCTGGGGGGTGGCCGCCCGTACGCGCTTGTCGTCCGGGCGGGACGGATTTTAAGATTTCAGTAAGATAGAAAGGAACGCCGAAGATGGCTTTTGAATCTCTCACCGACCGCCTTGCCGGCGTCTTTAAGAAACTGAAGGGCCATGGCAAGCTCACCGAGGCTGACATCAAGGCCGCCATGCGGGAAGTCCGGATGGCTCTGCTGGAGGCCGACGTCAACTACAAGGTGGCCAAGGACTTCTGCAACAAGGTGTCCGAGCGGGCCATGGGCCAGGAGGTCATGGAGAGCCTGACCCCGGCCCAGCAGGTGGTCAAGATCGTCAACGAAGAGCTGACCAACCTGATGGGCGGCGAGGAGGCCCCCTGCCTGGTCATCAAGAACAAGGGCCAGACCGTCCTGATGCTCTGCGGCCTGCAGGGCAACGGCAAGACCACCCACGCCGCCAAACTGGCGAAATACTATCTCAAGCAGGGCCGCCGCCCGCTGCTGGTGGCCTGCGACATTTACCGCCCGGCCGCCATCGAGCAGCTCAAGGTGGTGGGCGCCCAGGCCGGGGCCCAGGTCTTTACCCTGGATGGCGCCAAGCCCCCTGAGATCGCCCGCAAGGCCCTGGCCCACGCCAAGGACTACGGCAACGACATCGTCATCCTGGACACCGCCGGTCGGCTGCAGATCGACGAGGTCCTGATGGACGAGCTGGTCCAGATCAAGCAGGCGGTTCCTGTGGACGAGACCCTGCTGGTGGTGGACGCCATGGCCGGCCAGGACGCCGTCAACGTGGCCCAGACCTTCAACGAGAAGGTCGGGGTGGACGGGATCATCCTCACCAAGACCGACGGCGACACCCGGGGCGGCGCGGCCTTGTCGGTGCTGGCTGTCACCGGCAAGCCGATCAAGTTCCAGGGTACCGGCGAGAAGCTGGACGACCTCGAGCCCTTCCACCCTTCCCGGATGGCCAGCCGTATCCTCGGGATGGGGGACGTGCTCAGCCTGATCGAGAAGGCCCAGGAGGCCGCCGACGAGAAGGTCGCCGAGGAGACCGCCCGCCGGATGATGGAGAACAAGTTCGACATGAACGATCTGCTGGCCCAGTTCGCCCAGATCCGGAAGATGGGGGGCGCGTCGGCTATGCTGAGCATGCTGCCCGGCGGCGCCAGCATCGACCCCAGCCAGGTCGACGAGAAGGGCTTTGCCCAGATCGAGGCCATCATCTACTCAATGACCAAGGAAGAGCGGGAAAAGCCCGCCATCATCAACCCCAAGCGGAAGCGCCGGATCGCGGCCGGCAGCGGCACCCGCGTCGAAGACGTCAACCGCCTGCTGCGCCAGTACGAGACCATGCAAAAGCTGATGAAGCAGATGCGCAAGAGCCCCAAGGGCTTCGCTCGCCGTCTGAGTGGGATGCTGGGCGGCCTGCGCTGAGTTTGACAGAACAACGGTACAAATCCCCCCGCCCCGGCGGCAGGGTTTTGGCATACAAATGAAAACGCCCGCCTTTGGGCAGAACAACCAATCAGGAGGAAATTTTACTATGGCAGTTAAGATTAGACTGCGCCGTATGGGCGCCAAGAAGTCCCCGTTCTACCGTGTGGTGGTGGCCGACAGCCGCTCGCCCCGCGACGGCCGCTTCATCGAGGAGATCGGCACCTACAACCCCATGCGCGACCCCGCCGAGATCAAGATCGACGCTGAGAAGGCCAAGGCCTGGATCGCCAACC
>CAZEIG010000120.1:0-5650 GCA_964511805.1 uncultured Faecalibacterium sp. | reverse complement strand
GGAACTGGTTTGCTTGTTCTGGATATTGTTGATATTTGGTGGGATTGCTCTAGTGGACTGGCAGAAGGAGGACAAACTCTTCGAAAACCAGCAGCTCATCAAGACCCCCGTCGTCCGGAGCGGGCGGCAGGCCACCGTGGGCTACCAGCCCGAGGTCTGGCAGAGCTGGGAATAAAAGCTCAGGAAAGGGCCTTGAGGGCGGCGAGGAAGGCGTCAACGTTGGCCTCTGGGGTGGCCCAGCTGGTCACCAGCCGGATGCAGGTGTGGGTGTCGTCCGGCTTGGAGGAGAACTCGAAGCCGAAATCCGGCCGCAGCGCCTCCATCACCCCGTCGGGGAAGATGGGGAACTGCTGGTTGGTGACACTGTCGCAGAAGAAGGGGTAGCCCAGCGCGGCGATCCCTTCTTTCAGTTTGAGGGCCATGGCGTTGGCATGGGTGGCCATCGAAACGTAGCGGTCCCCGATGAAGAGCTGCTCGAACTGGACGCCCAGCAGCCAGCCCTTGGCCAGCATCCCGCCCCGCTGCTTGATGTTGTACCGGAAGTCAGGCTTGAGGGCCTCATTCAGGATGACCAGCGCTTCCCCGAAGAGGGCGCCGTTCTTGGTGCCGCCGATGTAGAAGGCGTCGCAGAGGCGGCCCAGTTCCTGCAGGGAGGGCCCGCCGGCGGCCAGGGCGCTGGCCAGCCGGGCGCCGTCCAGGTAGAGCCAGAGCCCCAGTTCGTTGCAGACGGCCCGCAGGACCTCCAGCTCGGCGAGGGTGTAGAGGGTGCCGATCTCGGTGGTCTGGCTGAGATAGACCATCCGGGGCTTGACCATATGCTCGTCGGGGTGGGCGGCCACGGCGGCCCGGACGGCGGCGGGGGTCAGCTTGCCGTTCTCGGCGGGGCAGGCGATGCACTTGTGGCCGGTGGCCTCGACGGCGCCGGTCTCGTGGACGCAGATATGGCCGCTGGCGGCGACGACGACCGCCTCATAGGGCCGCAGGAAGGCCGCAATGGCGGTGGCGTTGGTCTGGGTGCCGCCCACCAGCAGGTGGACATCGGCGTCGGGCCGGCCGATGGCCGCCCGGATCAGATCGTGGGCGTGGGCCGAGTGGGGGTCGGTGGAATAGCCGGGGTTCCCTTCGGTGTTGGTGGCGGCCAGCGCCTCGAGGATGGCGGGGTGGCAGCCTTCGCTGTAATCGTTGGTGAAACGGATCATGTCAACTCTCCTTTGCCGGATATAATAATGTGGAATGCTTCCATTATAGCACCTCTGCCAAAGCAGGCAAGGGCCAATTTGCCCGGCGGGGGCCGGCGGGGCGGACTGCTTTTCACAAAATTACCATAGCCAATCTTTTGCGCACAGGGACACATTGTGCTATACTATATAGAGAATCTGCGCAAGAACCGCCCTTTCTCCGCAAAACGCCGGGAAAAAGGCGGCATACCTTCGATACGGGAGATTGAGAGACGATATGAAAAGCTATGTGACCCCTGAGGAACATGCCCGCATCCACCGCCGCCGCCGCCGGCAGGCGCTGGGGCTGGTGATGGCGCTGCTGATCCTCATCGGGATTTTTACGGTGCTGGGGGCCGGTTACCGGCTAATCGCCAGCCTGTTTGACAATACCGAACAGATGGCGGAATACGAGGATAAGCTGGAAGGGCTGGTCCTCTTCGATCCGCTGCCTTTTGACGGGATCGAGAACATCGACGATCTGACCCTGCGGGAGGCCGCCGTCTGGGGCTGCATCTACAGCATCCAGGAGACCCAGGGCAACTTTGACAACTACGCCCACGACCCGGTGACCGAGCAGCTCCTGCTGCCCGCCGTCGAGGTGAACGCCTATCTGGCAAGGCTGGTGGGACCCTCCTTCCAGCTGACCCACCGCAGCTTTGAGATGGACGACATGACCATCGTCTTTGACGAGGCCACCCAGTGCTACAGCATCCCCATCACCGGCAGCGTCGGCTATTACCGGGCCGACGTTACCAGTATGTTCAAGCAGGACGGCAAGCTGCATGTGACGGTAGGCTACATCCCCATAAGCACCTCGGGCGACCTGATCAGCACCCAGTCGGACACCCCCACCAAGTATATGGACTATATCTTTGAGCGGACCGGCGGCGGTTGGTACCTGACCGGACTGACCGAGAGCGCCACCAAGCCCGAACAGGCGGCGTCCTCGGCGGCCAACTCGGTGGTCATGATGGACCCCGACGAGTTGCAGGAGGCCATCCTCTCGGGCGTCAACCCGGACGCCGCTTCCAGCGATGCCGCATCCAGCGGCGCGTCCTCCGACGCAGCCGCCTTCGGTGAAGAGACAGCTTCCAGTGAGGCGTCGGACACCGCCTCCTCCTCCGCCTCTTCGGAGGACGCCGCGGCATAAAACGTAAAACTGCACAGAAAAACAGGCCGCCGCCCGGGCGTTTGACCCGGCGCAGCGGCCTGTTCTTTCTGGGTTCATTGCAGCTTAAAGGGGATGACCACCAGCCGGTACCACAGATAGGGCGCCATGTTCCAGATCATCCAGACCTCCATCAGCAGGTAGTGGGGCAGGTCCCGCAGGCAGAAGGGCCGCTTGCCCAGCCGCCCTTCCCGCAGGATGGCGAAGGCTTCCCGCATCCCCTGGTCCCACGCGTCGCCGAAGCCCTGCCGGTGGAACTTGTACCACTTGAGCAGGTAGCCCGCCGCCAGGGGCAGGGCGTTGATCAGCAGCATCAGCAGCGGCTCGTTCTTGAGGGGGAGAAGGATGCTGTTCCGGCCGCTCTGGCGGCTCTTGAAGGCGTTGTACCGCACCGCGCCGGTGCTGGCCCCGCAGATGTGGTAGCAGCGGGCCGTAGGGCAGAGGATGTTCTTGTAGCCGGCGTTGTTGGCCCGCCAGCTCAGGTCCACGTCTTCGAAGTAGGCGAAGAAGTTCTCGTCAAAGGCGCCGATCTCGTCCAGGATCCGCTTGCGGTAGAGGGCCGCGCCCCCGCAGGCCGAGAAGATCCGCTTCTGCCGGGTGTACCGGCTGGCCCGGCGGCCGTCGCCGGTCTTGCAGGCAAAGCCCATCCAGGTGACGTAGTCGCCGGCGTCATCGGCCAGCTCCCGTTCAAAGTGGCGGATCATCAGGCTCTGGACCGCAAAGATCCGCTCGTCGCCGTCGGCGGCTCGGATCAGCTCGGCCAGCCACTGGGGTTCAGCGAAGGCATCATTGTTGAAGAGGACAACATATTCGCTTTTGGCCAGGGCGATGCCCTGGTTGACCGCATGGGAAAAGCCGGTGTTCTCGCCGTTTTCGATCAAGGTGAAGTTGGGCCGGCCGCAATAGCTGCGGGCCTGGTCCAAGCTCTCGTCGGTGGAGCCGTTGTCCACTACGATTAGTTCAAAGTCCTGCTCGGTCTGGGCGTAGACCGACTCGATGGAGTCTTTCAGCCAGCCCTTGCCGTTGATGTTGGGGATGATGATGGTTGCTTTCATGCTCGTCCTATCGTTTTACTTCTCCCGGCACTTGATCCCGTAGTTGCCCCGGCTGCCGGGCTCATAGCCGCGGTAGATCTCGTAGAGCTTGCCGTCGATGAGGACTTCCTCGCCGCCGGGGAAGGCGCAGGCAAAGCCGTTTTTCTCGCAGTAGCGGGCAATGGCATCCTGTGCTTTGGACAGGGTGGGGTAGGCCCCGCTGTCTTCGTAGGGGACCCAAAAGGCTTTTTTGAAGAGATCGCCGGGCATTTTGTCTGCACCGTCCTTTCATTGGGATGGCCGTGTGGTTTTTCGTACTTACGGCTTTATTGTACCACAATGGCGGCGTCTTGTAAAATGCCCAAAAGAATGGCTGAGGATTGCAAATCTTTTTTGGAAATGTTACTATTTGGTTGGATCGGCGTGGCCTGCCCTCCTTCGGTGGGCTGTGGCCGGGGACCGACATGGAAAGGAGTTCAAATTATGCCTACCGATCTGCGCAATGTGATGGAACGGATCAGCGCGGAATACTATCAGCTGACCGCCGCCGAACGGAAGTTGGCGGACTACGTCACCGACCACCAGGGGGGGGATATGCAAATCATGCCCATCTCCGGCCTGGCAGAGGCCTGCGGGGTGGCCGAGGCGACCATCACCCGCTTCTGCCGCAAGCTGGGGTATAAGGGGTACAACGCCTTCAAGCTGGCCCTGGCCAACAACCTGGCCCGTCGCCGCAGCATCCCCTTTCTCAGCGGGGAGATCACCCCCGAGGACAGCATCCAGGAGATGTGCCATAAACTCTACGGGGCGGAAGTGGACGCCATCTCCCAGACCCTGACCCTCATCCGGCCCGACGACATCCGCCGGGCTGCGGACATCCTGACCCGGGCGGACAAGGTGCTTTGCCTGGGGCAGGGCGGCTCGATGATCATGGCCGAAGAAGCCGCCCATATCTTTTCCACTGCGGGGATGAGCTTTTTTTCGCCCAAGGACTCTCACATCCAGATCGTCTACACCGCTGCCCTGACCCGGCAGGACGCCATCCTCTTTTTCTCCTACTCGGGCGCCACCCGCGAGGCGGTCGAGCTGCTGGAGCTGGCCCGCCGGCGGGGGATGGGGATCGTGTTGGTGACCCACTTTCCAAAGTCCCCGGCCTGCGCCTATGCCGACGTCGTCCTCCAGTGCGGCGCCAACGAGGGGCCGTTGCAGCTGGGCTCGGTGCCGGCCAGGATGGCCCAGCTGTTTCTGATCGACGCCCTCTTCACCGAGGTCTCCCGCCGGCAGGAGGAGCGGACCGAACAGGTCCGCCGCGACGTTGCGGACGCCCTGGCGGCCAAGCACCTCTGAATGGATTGAAAATAACAAGTCATTAAAAATGTAGCTTGAAAATTTTTTTCAAAAAGATGATGAAATGTATTGAATTTACGGCGTATATTTTGTAAAATGCTGGTAAAAGGATCAGGGGCCTGCACGAGCGCCTGGTCGACGCAACCGGCCTGAACAAAGGAGGACATTATGAAACGAGCAATTTCACGTCGGGACTTCCTGAAGGTCACTGGCGCTGTGGGTGCCGCCGGCCTGCTGACCGCCTACGGCGGATCCGCTTCCAGCACCACCACTTCTTCCGCCGCTGCCTCTACGGCCTCCAGCGCCGCGGCGGGCGGCAGCGTCGCGATCTCCCTCTGGACCTACCCCATCGGCTCCTGGGGCGGCACCGAGTCCAAGCTGGACGACATCATCGCCGCCTTCAACGAAGTCCACCCCGAGATCACCGTCACCTATGAGACCCTGGATTACCAGAACGGCGACAACCTGGTCACCTCGGCCATCACCGCCAACGAGACCCCCGACATTATCATGGAGGGCCCCGAGCGCCTGGTCTCCAACTGGGGCGCCAACAACCTGATGGTCGATCTGAGCGATTTGTGGGCCGACACCGAGGCCGACATCGCCGCCGTCAGCGAGTCGGTGGTCAGCGCCTGCCAGCTGGACGGCGCCTACTACGAATACCCCCTCTGCATGACCACCCACTGCATGGCCATCAACTACGAGGTCTTTGAGCAGGCCGGTGCCCTCCAGTATCTGGACGAGGATACCCGCACCTGGACCACCGACGATTTCGTCGCCGCCATGGAGACCATCCGCGACTCGGGTCTGGTGGCCGTGCCCGGCATTATCTACCGCGGCGGCCAGGGCGGCGACCAGGGCACCCGCGCACTGGTCAACAA
>CAZEIG010000119.1:0-5703 GCA_964511805.1 uncultured Faecalibacterium sp. | reverse complement strand
CCTCATAGTCCATCTCGTCCGACTCGATGGCCTCCTGGGCTTCCTTCTGGGCCGCCTCGGCCTCGGCCTGGGTCAGCTGGGCCTGGGCGATGCTGGCGTTCAGCTCGCTCTGCTTGGCCTGCATCTGGTAGTTTTTAGCGTCCAGGTTGGCCTTCTGGGTCTGGAGACCGGCCTTCTCGCTCTCAAGCTGCTTGTAGTCGTTCTCGAGCGCCAGCTTGGCAGCCTCCAGCTCGTCGAGCATCTCCGTCTCCTTGACCGAGATGTCCTGCATCATCTCGCTGAAGGTCAGCAGCTGATACAGGTCGGTGACGGCCGACAGCATGGCGACGCTGCCTCCTTCCCGCAGCTCCTGCATGGCGCCCATGAAGGTCTTGAAGTCCTCCCACTGGTTGTCGATGTCGATCTCCTTCTGGTCGATCTCGGCCTGCTTGGCGGTGATCTGCTGCTGCTTCTCGCCGATGGCGTTCTGTACCTGGGCGATCTCCCCCTTCAACACCGAGATCTGGTTCTGGATGACGGTTACCTGCTCCCGCAGCTCCTGCTCGAGGGCGTCGGCCGCCGACGCCCGTTTTTTGGCGTCGGCCAGCTCCTGCCTGTGCTGGGCCATGCTGGACTGGATCTGCTCCAGCTGTTTTTGCAGGTCGGACATACTGGTCGCCGAAGAAGCCCGCGGCATGACGCTGACCGCTATCGTCAGGCAGAGCGCTGCCGTCAGCAGGCTGACCGTCCGCCGCAGCCGCCCGGCCGGGCGGGATCGTTTCGCATGCTTTGCCGTCTTCACACCAAAAGGCCCCCTTTTCGTTCTTGTCAATGTTCTTTTTGTTTATACGTTCAGATGTTTGCGGATCGAAAACAGGCTGCCCAGGCCGCCCACCAGGGCGCCGCCGGCCAGGCTGGTCCAGAGGATGGTCTCCCAGACGGCGTCCAGCGGCACCAGCGAGGCGCCCACCAGGACATCCCAGACGCCGCTCAGGCCGTCTGCCGCCTGCAGCAGGTAGGCGTACAGTCCCAGCATCGTGCAGGATGAGAGCCCCCCCGCGATCAGCCCCACCGTCAGCCCCTCCACCAGGAAGGGCAGGGTCACCAGCCAGTTGGTGGCGCCGACGTACTTCATGATCTCAATTTCACGCCGGCGGGCAAAGACGCTGAGCCGTATGGTGCTGCCCACCGTGATGACGCTGACCGCCATCAGCACCAGCACGAAGATCCGTCCCGTCCGGGTGACCCCCCGCTGGATCTCGACGAAGATGCCCCCCATCTCAAGCGGGGCGGTCACCTTGACGACGCCGGGTATCTTTTCCATCTGGCCGCTCACCCGGCTGAGCTGGCTGAGGTCGGCGATGGTGACCCGGTAGTTGGCCTTGAAGGGGTTGTCGTTCTCGAACTCCTCCCAGAGGGTGGCGTACTCCTCCATATAGCCGCGGTAGGTATCCAGAACGTCCTGCTTGGACATATAGGTCACGTTGGTGACCCCGCTGATGGCCGAGATCTGCTCCCCCACAGCGGCGGCGGTCTCGTCGTCGCATTCGGGGTCGAGATAGACGACCGTCTCGTTTTGGCGGCCCAGATAGCTGACCATGCTGTCCACGTTGACTTCCACCAGGCTTGCCAGGGTGTTCAGGCTCATGCAGACCGCCAGGGATGCCACGCAGGCAATGGTCATGGCCCAGTGGGTGCCCAGGTTGCGCAGGCCGCGCCCGGTCAGAAAGGTAAGGTTCGAAAGTTTCACAGCAGTGCCTCCTCACGCGCAGCAGGCAGATCCGAAACGATCCTGCCATGATTCAAAGTGACCACCCGCTGGTGGAACCGGTGCACCAGGCCGTGCTCGTGGGTAACCACCAGCACCGTGATGTTCCCTTCGGTGCAGACCTGCTCCAGCAGCTCCATCATCTCAAGGCTGAGCTCAGGGTCGATGTTGCCGGTGGGCTCGTCCGCAATGACCAGGCTGGGCGCGTGGACCAGGGCCCGGGCTACTGCCACCCGCTGCTGCTCGCCGCCCGAGAGGGTGTCCGGGTAGGCCTTGGCTTTGTCCTCCAGGTGGACCAGCTCCAGCATATAGGGCACCCGCTCCTTGATCTCTTTTTTGGCGATGTTGGTCACATGCATGGCGAAGGCCACGTTCTCATAGACCGTCATACTGGGGATTAGCCGGAAGTCCTGGAAGATGATCCCCATCTGGCGGCGTATGTAGGGGATCTTCCGCCGTTTGAGGGCCGCCATATCGTTGCCATTGACATAGACCTTGCCCTCGGTGGGCAGGATCTCGCGCAGGATCAGTTTGAGCAGGGTGGATTTGCCCGCACCCGAATGCCCCAGCAAAAAGACGAACTCCCCCGGGGCCACACGGAAGTTGACATCCTCCAGCGCCAGGCGCCCGCCTTTTTTATATTCCATTGAGACATGCTCAAAGTTTATCATCGGTATACTATCTGGCATGGGTATACGTCTCCGTTTTTGCAGTTTGATACAAAGGGGCGCGCACCCAAAAAGACAGACCGGCCGCGCGGTGGCCCGCTGGCCGGTCCGCACCGGCGCTTGGCGCCGGGTTGCACGTCTCTATTGGTTTTCAGTATTTGGCGGGGTTGTTGGACAGGTACTTTTTGACCATCAGCGCCACCTTGAAGACGATGGCGTCGTCGAACTCCCGCAGGTCCAGGCCGGTCAGCTTCTTGATCTTTTCCAGACGGTAGACCAGGGTGTTCCGGTGGACGAAGAGGCCGCGGCTGGTCTCGGACACGTTCAGGTTGTTCTCAAAGAAGCGCTGGATGGTGAAGAGGGTCTCCTGGTCCAGGCTCTCAATGCTGCCCTGCTTGAAGACCTCCTTGAGGAACATCTCGCAGACGGTGGTGGGCAGCTGGTAGATCAGTCGGGCGATACCCAGGTTGTCGTAGCGGATGATCTGCTTTTCGGTGTCAAAGACCTTGCTGACCTCCATGGCGATCTGGGCCTCCTTGAAGCTGGTGGCCAGATCCTTAACGTTGGAGATGGGGGTGCCGATGCCGACGATAGCCTTGATATAATGTTCGCCCGAGAGGGTGTCCACAATGCTGGCGGCCAGCTTTTCCATGTCGGTGCGGTCGATCCCCTTCCGGATCTCCTTGACCAGGACGGTGTCGGTCTCGCTGATGTTGAATACGAAGTCCTTCTGTTTGTCGGGGAAGAGGCTGCTGACCACATCATAGGCCGAGATGTCCCCGCCCGAGACCATCCGGACGATGAAGACCACCCGCGACACGTCGGTGGCGAAGTGCAGCTCCCTTGCTTTGGCATAAATATCGCCGGGCAGGATGTTGTCCAGCACGACGTTCTTGATGAAATTGGCTTTGTCAAACTTTTCGTCGTGGTACTGCTTGATGCTCTGCAGGCTGATGGCGAGCACCGCCGCAAACTGGCCCGCCATCTCGTCCTCGCCCTCCACAAAGACTGCATAGTCGTTGTGTTTTTCGCTGGAGAACTCCTGGTAGCTGTAGCCGCCCCGTGCGAAGCTGTCCTTGCCGGACACGCGCTCGGCCACAAAGTCCTCCTGCACCTCGCCGATCAAATTCAACTCAGAGCAGGCAATGACGGTGCCAGTCTCATCCACCACGCCGACCACACGGTCGATCGCGTCCTTCATCTGGTAGATCACGCTCTGAAATACTCTGTTGGCCATAAACGCATACCCCTTTTCCTCGATTGTGCATGTCCGGGAAGCCTGATTGGCATTTTTCCACAATTTCGCCGCACTACAATCTATATTTTACACAGAAGAATTTACTTTTGCAACATATTTCACCAAAAAAAATCGGATTCTCTTGGTGAAATTATCTGGCAGGGGATTTTTCAGGCCAAAAACCACCTCAGCGCGTGGTTCTGCCCCCTATTTTAGCGGTAAAATGTGACGCTTGTTTGAAAGTCTGGTGAAAGCCGCGCCTCACCGGCCGGCGATGGCCTCCACCTCAGCGTCGGTCAGGGGCCGCCACTGGCCGGGCGCCAGCCCCTCGTCCAGCCAGACACTGCCGATGGCCTCCCGGTGAAGGGCGTTCACCCCTGCCCCGTACACCCCGAACATCCGCTTGATCTGGTGGTAGACCCCCTGGCGCAGCACCACCCGGACGGTCAGGCCGTCCTCGGTCAGGGAGGTAACCTTGGCGGGTGCGAGCTGCATCCCGTTCACCAGGGTGACCCCGCCGGCAAACCCTGCCGCCATCTCGCCGGTGAGGGGGGTGTCCAGGGTGACCCGGTAGGTCTTGGGGACATGGTGCTTGGGAGCCAGGATGTCATGGGCGAAGGCCCCGTCGTCGGTGATGAGGACAAAGCCGGTGCTGGTCTTATCCAGCCGCCCCGCGGGGAAGAGTTCCCGCCGGGGGTAGGCGCTCCGGACCAGGTCCACCACGGTGGTCTCCCCCCGGTCCGCCGAGGCGCTGACCACCCCCGCGGGCTTGTTGAGCATGAGGTAGACGAAGGCCTGCCGGGTGGACGCCTTGCCGTCCAGCAGGACACCATCCACCGCGCTGACCTGGCATTCGGGCCGCTTGCAGACCTCACCGTTGACCCGCACCCGCCCGCTGCGGATGATCTCGCGGCTCTCGCTGCGGGTGCACTGTACCGCCTCTGCCAAATATTTGTCCAGACGCATAAAGGGAACCCCTCCTTTCCCGGGCGGCCGTCCCGCCCGCGCCGCACTTGCCTGCGGCCGGCTGTTTGTTCGGAATTATTATAAAATAAGTATACCACTTTTTGCCGGAAATTGGGAACAATTTTGCCCCGGGGGTCAGCGCATCTTGTCCTTCAATCCCAAAATATAGTCCGCGCTGACCCCATAGTACCGGCAGAGGGCAATGAGGTGGCGGATGGGCAGCTCGTTGGCGCCCCGCTCGTAGCGGGCGTACATGGTTTGGGAGGTGCCCAGCACCTCGGCGATCTCCCGCTGGGTCTTGTCGTGGTCCCCCCGCAGATCCCGGATTCGTTTGACATAATCCATACCTCGTCCCTCCTTCTGTCCGGATAAACAAAGTATAGCTTAATAAAGATATTTACTATTAACTTTAGTAAATATTTATACTAAAATACCGATATTCTTCCCTCTTCCGCCCTTCACCCAACATCCGGAGGTCACTTTCATGGAGTATATCGCGCTTTTCTGCCAATCTTTCTACCTGTGCTGGCATTTGGGCCTGTATGGCCTGCACTGGCTGCTGGCCACCCTGCCGGCCATCGTATAGACAGACAGACAAAAACCCCCGGCTCTGGCATCAGCTGCCAGGACCGGGGGTTCTCTATTGGATTGCGCTTATACGTTCAGCTCGGCGTGCTGGGCGATGGCGTCGGGGTTGGCGTCAAAGATGGGCTGGAGGACGTTCGCAATGAACTCATCCACCTGCTGGGGGGCGCGGCCGACGAAGTTCTCGGGGATGAGGCCGGCCTCGATCTCCTCCTTGGTCAGGCCGAAGGCCGGGTCGGCGGCGATCCGATCCACCATGTCGTTGGGCAGTCCCTCTTCCTTGACCTGCTTGCCGGCGGCGATGGCATGCTGGCGGAGCCGCTCGTGGAGTTCCTGCCGGTTGCCCCCCTTCTCGACGGCCTGCATCATGATGTTCTCGCTGGCCATGAAGGGCAGTTCGGCCATCAGGCGGCTGCGGATCACCTTGGGGTAGACCACCAGCCCGTCGGTGACGTTAAGCATGATGTTCAGGATGGCGTCCGCCGCCAGGAAGCCCTCGG
>CAZEIG010000118.1:0-5822 GCA_964511805.1 uncultured Faecalibacterium sp. | reverse complement strand
GAGACCGACTTCGTCGCCAAGAACGAGAAGTTCGTCGAGTTCGTTAAGGAAGCCGCCGAGGTTATCATGCAGCAGAACCCTGCCGATGTCGATGGCCTGATGAACTGCAAGATGGGCGACGTCACCGTTGACGAGGCTCTCAAGCAGCTGATCCTGGTCATCAAGGAGAACATCAAGGTCCGCCGTTTCGTTCGTTATGAGGGCCCCTGCGCCGCTTACGTCCACGGCGGCGGCACCCACGCCGTCTTGGTCAACTTCGAGACCTCCGACGATGTGGCCGCCAAGCCTGAGTTCACCACCTACGGCAAAGACATCGCCATGCAGATCGCTGCCGCCAACCCCAGCTACCTGGATGAGGCCAGCGTTCCCGCCGAGGTCGTCGCCAAGGAGAAGGAGATCATGCTGGTCCAGATGGCCGGCGATCCCAAAAACGCCAACAAGCCCGAGGCTGTCAAGGCCAAGATGATCGAGGGCAAGATGAAGAAGTTCTACAAGGAGAACTGCCTGGTCGATCAGGAATTCGTCAAGGACAGCGACATGACCGTGGCCCAGTACACCGCCAAGGTCGCCAAGGAGCTGGGCGGCGAGATCAGGATCGTCAAGTTCGCCCGCTTCCAGAAGGGCGAGGGCCTTGAGAAGCGCGCCGACGACTTCGCTTCTGAAGTCGCCAGCATGGTGAAGTAAGTTTCTTTCCAGGGCAGACAGAACCATTCAAGAGAGTGCGGCGTCGGTTTGACGCCGCGCTCTTTTTCTGTACGGGTAAAAAGCAAACAAAATTGGGCCGAAATGGCAAAGAAAGCTTGACTTTCGCACTTTTCTGTGCTAAAGTGAATAGGAATATACAGCAGGAAGTACAGGAGGCCCTTATGACAGAGAAAAAAGCCAGAAAGAATGCGATGACGGACGCCCTCTTTGATGCGATTTTGTGTCTGGAGACGCGGGAGGAATGTTATCAGTTCTTTGAGGATCTTTGTACCGTCAAGGAGATCGCGGATATGTCCCAGCGGCTGGAAGCCGCAAAGCTCCTGCTGGATGGCAAGACCTACGAGCAGATCGTTCGCTCGGCCGAGATCAGCACCGCCACCATCAGCCGTATCAACCGCTGCATCCAGTACGGCACCGGCGGCTACAAGACCATCATTGAGCGGCTCCGCGAGCAAAAAGGGGAGGAGTGACCCGTTTTCCCGCACATCCGGGCGGGGCGCGGCATAGATTGGCGTATCCAACAGATGGAAAGGAAGGGTACCCCTATGACGATCACTTCATGCCCCGGCATCGACGCCCCCTCGATGGACCAGGTTGTCCTCGACCTGCTCGAGAGCATCGCAATGCAGGAGAGCGCCCTGAGCTGCATCCTCTGCGCCGAAAGCCAGAAGATGCAGGCCGCCCTCAGCCTGGATGGGCTCGATCTGAACCGGCTTCTGGAGGTCAACGACTCGGCCGCCAACATGGTCCACGCCGTCGCGAACCTGGAGCTTGTGCTGAAGGATAAGCTGGAGTTTGTGACCAATAGCCTGCCTTACGGCGGCACTGCCGGCATCGCAGACGGCGGCCCCATCGGCTGAACAGGCCGCGGCGCATCCGCCCCCAAAATACCCGTCTCACGGCCATGGGACGGGTATTTTGTGCTGTAAAAATGGCAATAAAATAGATTAAAAATGGAAAATTCGTTAAATCACTCCGTTGGAATTGCCGGGCGGGACAAATTGTGCTATACTACCTACTGTATATCCAAAACGATCGGAGGAGGCGCGCCGTTTGTTACCTTACGATGCTGTTCTATTTGATGTGGACGGAACCCTTTTGGACTCTGCCCCGGGCATCCTTTCTACCTTGCGTGAGGTCTTTCACACCATGGGGACAGACGTCTCGGGTGTAGACCTGATGCGGTATGTGGGGCCGCCCCTGCGGAAGACTTTCAGCGAATATTACACCGATGACGCAGAGATCGAGCGTGCAACCAACCTCTACCGCGACAGCTACGCGGTCCGGGGCAGCCATATCTGCAAACCCTATCCGGGGGCCGCAGCCATGCTCCGCAGGCTGAAGGACGCCGGCCTGACCATCTGCACAGCTACATCCAAGCCCACCAGCGTGGTGATCCCGATCCTGGAAGAGCAGGGGCTGGCACCCCTGTTTGACTTCATTGGCGGGGCTTCGATGGACAAGAGTCGTGACACCAAGACCCAGGTCATCCAGTATGTCCTGGCCCAGCCGCCGCTACAGGGCAAGCGCGTCCTGATGGTGGGCGACCGCCACGACGATATGCGGGGCGCGGCAGCCTGCGGACTGGACGCCGCGGCAGTGCTCTACGGCTACGGCAGCAGGGAAGAGCTGGCGCCCTTTGCGCCGGTGCTGTACGCCGAAAGCTGCGGCCAGCTGTCAGAGCTGCTGCTGGGCAAGCCGCTCTGACAGAGAGATGGGGAGATACAATGAGTCGAAATTCACAGTCTATGACACCGATCCAAAAGCAGGCAGTCCTTGTCTGCGCCGTCTGTGCGCTGGCCATCCTGATCACGGCCAGCGTCACTTATGTACTGCTCTCCACCAGAGGGCAGGGCTCATCCAGCACGGTCACCCAGGTGGAAGAACCCGACGACCTGTCCACCCATTACCAGGTGGACACCAGCTCCGCCGCCCTCCTGACCGAGACCGCCGACGCCGGGGACGCCTACCTCAGCGACACCCTCTTCCTGGGCGACTCCAACACGGTGCGGCTGTACAACAACGGCCTGATTACCCTGCAGCAGTTCTGCGCCAAGGAGGGCATCGGCCTGCAGAGCGCCCTTTCGGAGGAACTGGTCACCTTCCGCGGCACCGACCAGCGCTACACCATGGCCCAGGCTGTGGCTATGATGAAGCCCCGCCGGGTGGTCATCACCCTGGGCACCAACGACAACGGGATGGACGTCGATACCTTCATCGGCTACTACACCCAGCTGATCCAGGCCATCCAGGCAAGCTATCCCTATACCGACATCATCGTCAATACCATCCCACCCATCCCGCAGGATCACTCCAACTATCCCTCCATGTCCCAGGAGAAGATCGACGACTTCAACATGGCCCTGTTGGGGATGTGCGAGTCGCGGGGAGCCAAGTTCCTCACCAGCGCCGAGGTGCTGACGGACCCGGCCACTGGCTTCGGGCTGGACGACTACTATATCAGCGGTGACATCCACCTCAAAAGCAGCGGCCTGCGGGCGGTCCTGAACTATCTGACCACCCACGCCTATGAGACCGAGGACCGCCGCCTCGACACCGACAACATCCCCACCCGTACCCTTGAGTACACCAGCAACCCCAGCGCACCGGTGGCCTCCAGCTCCTCCGAGACGGCCGACAGTACCACCTATGAGGCCCGCTACCGGATCGACCAGACCGGCGGCACCCTGACTAGCGGCAACAGCTCGGGCGAGACTTCGCTGCTCTACGAGGTCACCGCCGACCAGTCGGTCACCGTCACGGCCGTGCCAGACAGCGGTTACTTCTTTGTCAACTGGAGCGACGGCGTGACCAGCCGCGCCCGCACCGACAGCGGCTTCAAGCAGAACCTGGATGTGACGGCGGTTTTCTCCCGCGCATCGGTCGAGATCTCGAGCCAGGGCTCGGGCCTGCTGGGGATGAACTACACCTTCACCGCCCGGCTCAGCGGCCAGTACGCCAGTGCGGAGAACCTCCACTGGTATGTCAACGGCGTTGAGAATGAGAGCGCCGCCGGTATGACCACCGTCACCTTCCGTGTGGACCCCATTCTCGCCAACCAGACCTATGAGGTCTATGCCGTGGTCACCTACAACGACAGCCGTGTGGTCAGCAACACCCTGACCGTCTCCTTTGAGGGCGGCGTCAGTTCGTCCAGCTCTTCTTCCAGCGCCAGCGCGTCCGCCTCCAGCAGCGAGGAAACGGCCGGCTCTTCCTCTTCAGGTTCTTCGAGCGGATCAAGTTCGTCCAGCGCCTCCGGTTCCTCTTCGAGTGAGCCGGACCAGGAGGCCTCGGCGTCCTCGTCCAGCAGCACCGGCAGCAGTTCTTCGTCGTCCGGTTCCTCTTCGAGCAGCAGTTCTTCGTCTGGCAGCTCGTCCGGCGCTTCTTCCAGCGCATCGGGCAGTGGGTCCAGCGGCTCCTCGTCCAGCAGCGAGGACGCATCCTCTTCGTCGTCCTCGTCGCGACCGTCCAGCTCGAGCAGCAGCTCGTCGAGTTCTTCGAACTCTTCCGGCACATCGAGCTCCGGGACCAGCCTGGACGCCCTGATGGACGCCATCTACGGGACGGGGGACGCGTCCCGCTGAGAGGAACCTTCCTCACCCGACCCGCATAGGCTGGGTGAGAGAGGAGGGAAGCCAAAGATGGCTGATTGGGAACCCCATGGATTCCACACATCTCTGCCCGGCTACGGCGATGTGACCGACGGCAGCGTCGATTACTATGAGATGGTGTGGGAGGTGGTCGATCCGGCCGCAGGGCAGAGCACTGCCGCCTACGGCAGCAATGCGCCCCAGCAGACCAGCGACCAGCCTTATGAGATGATAACCGAATGAGATGGGGCCAGCTCTGCGTGGGCGGGGCTGGCTTTGTCTTGCAACAGCAGCAAAAGGGAGGGAAAGATACCAAGATGGCAAAATACTACTGCATCCTGTTTGACGCAGACAACACCCTGCTTGACTTCGATGCGGCCGAAAGCAAGGCCCTGGCTGAGACGCTGGCCCAGTACAACATCGAGCCGTCCAATGAGACGGTGCAGAAGTACCGGCGGATCAACGAAGGGCTCTGGCGTCAGCTCGAAAAGGGGCAGATCCGTCGCGACAAGTTGATGAACGAGCGCTTCACCCGCTTTTTGAAGGAGATCGGCGTCCAGGGCAGCGGCGCAGAGATGAATCGCTACTACCTGGACAGGCTGGCCAGCCATCCTGACCTGATGCCCGGCAACGTGCTGGACGTTCTGCAGGAGCTGTCCGAGGTCGCCACCCTGGCCATCGTGACCAACGGCTTCGACCGCGTCCAGAGCCGCCGGGTCAAGGAATCCGGCGGTGCCGAATATATGGAGGAAGTCTTTGTCTCGGAGCGCTCGGACAGCGAGAAGCCTAACCGGAAGATCTTCGACATCGCCCTGCGGACGCTGGGGGTAGAGAACCGGGAGCATGTGCTGGTGGTGGGCGACAGCCTGACCAGCGACATCCAGGGCGGGATCAACGCCGGGCTGGACACCTGCTGGCTCAATCGGGACCATGCAGAAAACCCGGGCAAAGTAAGCCCTACCTATGAGATCGACGCCCTTGAGCAGCTCTATCCGATCGTCATGGAACCGGACGAGCTGGCCCGCGTGGGGCAGAAAAACCGGCGCCACCAGCTTTGAGCGCTGCACAGCGCAGCCCGGGCATGGGGCCCAGTGTGTGGGGAATAGAAAAATTATGTTGATGAACCTGGAACATATCGGCAAGACCTTCGGGGAAAAGGTCGTGCTGGAAGACGTCACGGCCAGCGTCGAGCGGGAAGACCGGATCGGCATCATCGGCCAGAACGGCGCCGGCAAGACCACCCTCCTCAAGATCCTGACGGGGGAGTATACGGATTACACCGGCGAGTTCAGCTTGACCCACGGCGTCACCCTGGGCTATCTGGCCCAGAATGCCAAACTGGACGTCACCCTGGACGTCTATGGGGAGATGCGCTCTTCCTTTGTGCCGGTGCTGGACGCCATGGCCCAGATGCAGGTGGTGGAGCGGAAGATGGCCGCCCACCCCGACGACCGGGCCCTGCTGGAACAGCACGCGGCTTTGCAGGCGGTGGTGGACGCTGCCGACGGCTACAACATGGACGTGAAC
>CAZEIG010000117.1:0-5877 GCA_964511805.1 uncultured Faecalibacterium sp. | reverse complement strand
AAGGTGGTGGACGAGTTCGACACCTTTGTCAAGCCGCCCAAGGCCATCACCCCCAAGATCACCGAGCTGACCGGCATCACCAACGAGATGGTGGCCGATGCCCCCACCGAGGGGGAGGCCCTGCAGGCTTTCCTGGACTTTGCAGGGGGGCGGGTGCTGGTGGCCCACAACGCCAACGGCTTCGACATCCGCTTTCTGCGGGCGGCGGCCGGGCGGAGCGGCATCCCCTTTGCCCCCACCTACATCGACACCCTGACCATGGCCCAGACCATGTACCCCGGCCTGCACAACTACAAGCAGGGGACCATCAACAAGCACCTGGAGCTGCCCGACTACGAGGCACACCGCGCCTGCGAGGACGCAGGGGCCCTGGGGCGGATCTTCTGCGTCATGCTGCGGGACCTGGAGGAAAAGCAGATCGGCGCCATCGGCGAGATCAACACCGGCCTGGGTGGCAACCGTGAGGTGCTGAAAAAGAAATACTACCACATCATCCTGCTGGTCAAGGACCAGGCTGGCCTCAAGAACCTCTACAAGATCGTCAGCAAGGCCCACTTGGACTACTTCTTCAAAAAGCCCCGGGTCCCCCGCAGCCTCCTGAACCAGTGCCGGGAAGGGCTGCTCATCACCTCGGCCTGCGAGGCGGGCGAGCTCTACCGGGCCGTCGTCGAGGGCCGCCCCTACGAGGAGCTGAAGAAGATCGCCGCCTACTACGACATCCTGGAAGTCCAGCCCCTGGGCAACAACGAGTATATGGTCCGGGAGGGACGGGTGGACAGCATCGAGAGGATCAAGGACTTCAACCGGACCATCATCCAGCTGGGGGAGGACCTGCACAAGCCGGTCATCGCCACCGGCGACGTCCACTTCCAGGAGCCGGAGGACGCCATCTACCGGGCTGTCCTCCAGGCGGGCGGCGGCTACAAGGACGCCGACAACCAGCCCCCCCTCTACTACCGTACCACCGAAGATATGCTGGCCCAGTTCGACTACCTGCCCCCCGAAAAGGCCCGCGAGATCGTCATCACCAACCCCAACAAGGTGGCGGCCATGATTGACAACACTGTCCGGGCCATCCCCCGGGGCACCTACCCCCCCAGCATCGAGGGGGCGGAAGAGCAGCTCCGGGAGGCTACCTGGAAAAAGGCCAAGGAGGATTACGGCGACCCCCTGCCCGCCATCGTGGAAGAGCGGCTGCAGAAGGAGCTGGACTCGATCTGCGGCCACGGCTACGCGGTCCTTTACGTCATCGCGGTCAAACTGGTGGCCTTCTCCAACGCGGGCGGCTACCAGGTGGGCAGCCGCGGCTCGGTCGGCTCGTCGGCGGTGGCCCACTTCTCGGGCATCTCGGAGGTGAACAGCCTGCCGCCCCACTACCGCTGCCCCAATTGTAAGCACAGCGAGTTCATCACCGACGGCAGCGTCGAGGACGGTTTCGACCTGCCCGACAAGGACTGTCCTGTCTGCGGCACCCCCATGCTGATGGACGGCCACGACATCCCCTTCGAGACCTTCCTGGGCTTCTACGGCGACAAGGAGCCGGACATCGACCTGAACTTCTCGGGCGAGTACCAGAGCAGCGTCCACCGTTACACCGAAGAACTCTTCGGGAAGGAGAACGTCTTCAAGGCAGGCACCGTCTCGGGCATCCAGGACAAGACCGCCTACGGCTACGTCAAGCGCTACCTCGAAGAGCGGGGCCGGACGGTCAACCACGCCGAGGAGAACCGCCTCACCCTGGGCTGCACCGGGGTCAAGCGGACCACCGGCCAGCACCCCGGCGGGATGGTGGTGGTCCCCTCCACCAGCGAAATCTACGACTTCTGCCCCATCCAGCACCCCGCCGACGACGTGGCCGGCGGCCTGCTGACCACCCACTTCGAATTTAAATACCTTCACGATACCCTCCTCAAGCTGGACGAGTTGGGCCACGATATGCCCACCTTCTACAAATACTTCGAGGAGTACACCGGCATCCCGGTGGACAGCATCCCGATGAACGACCCCAAGGTCTACAGCCTGCTGACCAGCCCCGAGGCCCTGGGCGTCACCCCCGAACAGATTGACAGCCAGACTGGCACCTTCGGCATCCCCGAGATGGGGACCAACTTCGTCCGGCAGATGCTGGTGGAGGCTAGGCCCAAGAACTTCTCCGAGCTGATCCAAATCTCGGGCCTGTCCCACGGCACCGACGTCTGGACCAACAACGCCGACGAGCTGATCCGCAGCGGCACCTGCACCATCGCCGAGGTCATCGGCTGCCGGGACAGCATCATGCTCTACCTCATCCGGAAGGGCCTGGAGCCCAAGATGGCCTTCGACATCATGGAGGACGTCCGAAAGGGAAAGGTGGCCAAGGGCGGCTTCAAACCCGGCTGGGAGGAGGCTATGCGGGAGCACGACGTCCCAGACTGGTACATCGAGTCCTGCCGGAAGATCAAGTATATGTTCCCCAAGGCCCACGCGGTGGCCTACCTGATGAGCGCCATCCGGCTGATGTGGTACAAGATCTATCACCCGCAGGCCTTCTACGCGGTCTACTTCACCGTCCGGGGGGACGACATCGACTACGAGGCCGCGATGGGCGGCCCCGACGTGGCTCGCGCCCACATGAACGAGGTCAACCGCCGACTGAAGGAGGAGAAGAACGCCAAGGACGAGGACCTGCTGGTTTCCCTCCAGCTGGTCAACGAGATGCTGGTCCGGGGGTACGAGTTCCTACCCATCCAGCTTGGCAAGAGTCGGGGCGTCCGCTACACCCTTGAGGACGGCAAGGTCCGGCTGCCCTTTGCAGCCATCAAGGGCCTGGGCGCCACCGCCGCCATGGCCCTCGAGAATGTCACCATCCACGGTGAGGACTACCTCTCGGTGGAGGAGCTGCAGCAGGCCGCTGGCATATCCAGCGCCGTCATCGACCGCCTGCGCCAGGTGGGCGCGCTGGGCGACCTGCCCGAAAGCAGCCAGGTCTCCTTCTTCTGACTCACCCGCCCGCTTTTTCAAGGTGCCCCTCCGACATGAAAGCGTGGCGCAAGAGCGCCACGCTTTAGGGGGAAGCCCGCATACGCGGGACTTTTTGACGGTCTGCCACCTCCACTGTGGGGAGGTATGGAAAGGGAAGGCCATAGGTTAAAAACGTCACATCAAAACAAACCGGCCCCCTCATCCCGATACATACGGGCGAGGGGGCCGGTTTTGTTTTTGTCAAATGAGGCCGCCGCAGTGGGGCGTGTTATGAAATCACGTCATCATTGTGGAGAGCCTTGCCCCAATGCTGGGTGTGTTTGTGAAGGACGGGGGATTACTGCTCGTCCAGCCAGTCCATCAGGCGGTTGACACCGTTCTTGTCGCCCGAGACGAAGAGAATGTCGCCGTCTCGGAAGGCGGTGTTGGGGCCGATGCTCTCATTGACCTTGCCGCTGTTCTCAATGGCGATGATGTTCAGGCCGAACTGGCCGCGCAGGTTGGCTTCCAGCACCGTCTTGCCCTGAAGTTTGGCGGGGACGGTCAGTTTGGAGATGCTGATCTGCTCGCTGAGCTGGACGAAGTCCAGCACGTTGGCGTTGGCCAGACGGTGGGCCAGGCGGATGGCCATGTCGTGCTCAGGGTAGACCACCTGGGCGCCCAGCTTCCGCAGGACCTGGCCCTGCTCCTCGCTGGCGGCCTTGGCGATGACGGTGGGGACGCCTAAGCTGACCAGGTGGAGGGTGGTCAGGATGGAGACGTCCATCTTCTCGCCGATGCAGACGACGGCCACGTCGCAGTTCTGGATGCCGGTCTCCTCCAGAGTCTTTTTGTCCAGGCTGCGGACAACATAGGCGTTCTCGGTGTAGTCGCGGAGCTGGCGGACCTTTTCCTCGTCCTGGTCCAGCACCAGGATCTCCTCGTCGGCCTCGGCCAGCTCGATGGCCAGGGCGCTGCCGAACCGGCCCAGGCCCACAATGCCGTAGGAAGCTTTTGCTTTCTTTGTCTTGCCAAACATCTTTTGTTTCCTCCTGTCAGCCGATGGCGATGTTGCCCTCGGGGTAGCGGACCCGCTCGCCCTTGTCGAAGTACCAGACAGAGGCGATGGTCAGCGGGCCAAGGCGGCCAATGTACATGATAAGGATGGAGATCAGCTTTGCCGGGTCGCCCAGGGTGGTGGTGATGCCGGTGGACAGGCCCACCGTGCCGAAGGCGCTGGTGATCTCGAACAGAGCATCGATGAGACGCAGCCGGGGCTCAAAGACCATCATCAGCCAGGTGCCGGTCAGGACGATGGTCAGGGCCATCACCAGGATGACCGCGGCCTTCCGGAAGGCGCCCGACGGGATGGAGTAGCGGAAGGCCTTCTCGCCCCGGTTGGTGGCGGCCGACTTGACCCCCTGCAACAGGACGAAGAAGGTGCTGGTCTTGATGCCGCCGCCGGTGGATCCGGGGGAGGCGCCGATGAACATCAGCACCGTCAGGACCAGCAGCCCCGCGCTGGAGAACTCGGCCAGCGGGTAGGTGGAAAAGCCGGCGGTACGGGCCGATACGCTGAAGAAAAAGGAGCCCAGCCAGCTGATGTTCTCGGTCATTTTGAGCATCACCACGCCCACCACGATCAGGACGGCGCTGACGGTGATGACCACCTTGGTGTGCATCGAAAACTTCTTCCAGCAAAAGTGGTTGCGGATGACGTCCTGGATGACCAGGAAGCCGATGCCGCCGAAGACGATCAGCCCGCAGGTAACCAGGTTGAGCAGGACGTCGCTCTGGTAGGGGATGAGGTTCTGCAGGTTGCCCAGGATGTCGAAGCCGGAGTTGTTGAAGGCGGCCACTGAGTGGAAGATGCTTGTCCAGAGGGCCCGCGGCAGCGGGTAGTCCTGGACAAAGACGATGAAGCTCAGCACCGCGCCGGCCCCTTCGAAGCAGAGGGTCATCAGGAAGATCTGCTTGAGGAAGCGGAGCAGCCCCTGGGCCGAATCAAGGTTGAGAGCCTCTTTGAGGACGTTCTGCTCCTTGATGTTGACCTTCCGGCCCATGGCCAGGATGATCCCCGCGCCCACCGAGGTCACCCCCAGACCGCCGATCTGGATCAGGGCCGCGAGGATGAACTGCCCGATGAAGGTGAAGGTGTCGCCCGCGTCGATGGCGATCAGGCCGGTGACGCAGACGGCGCTGGTGGCGGTGTAGAGGGTGTCGATGTACCGGACTTCGACGCCGTCCTGGATGCTGAAAGGCATGTACAGCAGCACCGACCCCAGCAGGATCACCAGGGCAAAGCCCAGGGCGATGATCCGCACCGGCGATTGCTTTTTGATAAAGTCAACCATATACTCTCCTTGCCTGCCGCACAAGGCCCCCGGCGGGACAGCGGCAATTTGAGACCAGTATAACAGGAAATAGCCAAAAGGGAAGGGCTTTACAGCGATTTTACAGGGAAAGGGAGTGAAAGTTTTTCCCTTTCCACATCAGGGAATTGAAAAAGGGCCAGCGCCCGGCCGCAGGTGGAGGCGGCGCCGGCGCAGGCCCGGGGATACGAAAAGGGATGCGGTCAGAGGCAGGCTCAGGCCTTCGCTTTGGCCATCCGGCGCTGGATGAACTTGACCAGCTCGACCACAGGGATGACCAGGACGGCCAGCAGCAGGGCTACGGCGTACTCGCCCAGGTCGACGGGGGTGAAGCCGAAGAGGCTGGCCACGAAGGGAACCTCCAGCACGATGGTGGTCAGCACCAGGCTGCCCAGCATGGCACCCCAGAGCACCTTGTTGTGGGTGTGGAGGGTAAAGACGCTCTTGCGTTGGCTGCGCATATTGAAGCTGTGGAAGATCTCACACATACTCATGGTCAGGAAGGCCATGGTCATGCCGTCGTCGCTGACGCCGTGGGGCATCTCAAAGTAGCCCACTTCCATGC
>CAZEIG010000116.1:0-5906 GCA_964511805.1 uncultured Faecalibacterium sp. | reverse complement strand
CACCGAGATCATGGAGTCCTTCAACGGCATCGACATGGACGCCGCCGGCCGGGTGGCCGGCAACGGCTTCTACTACCTGCTGGGGAACATCGCCCGGCTGCACGAGGCGGTGCTGGCCTACGCCCGTGACTTCATGATCAGCAAGGGCTTCACCTATGTCATCCCCCCCTTCATGATGCACGGCAACGTGGTGCAGGGGGTCATGTCCTTCCCTGAGATGGACGCCATGATGTACAAGATCGAAGGGGAGGACCTCTACCTGATCGGCACCTCCGAGCACACCATGATCGGCCGCTTCATCGACCAGACCATCGACGAGGCCAAGCTCCCCCTGACCCTGACCAGCTACAGCCCCTGCTTCCGGAAGGAGAAGGGCGCCCACGGCATCGAGGAGCGTGGCATCTACCGGATCCACCAGTTCGAGAAACAGGAGATGATCGTGGTCTGCCGCCCCGAGGAAAGCAACGACTGGTACGAAAAGCTCTGGCACTACTCGGTGGAGCTGTTCCGGAACATGGAGATCCCCGTCCGGCAGCTGGTCTGCTGCTCCGGTGACCTGGCCGACCTCAAGGTCAAGAGCTGCGATATCGAGGCCTGGAGCTCCCGCCAGCAGAAGTATTTCGAGGTGGGCAGCTGCTCCAACCTGGGCGACGCCCAGGCCCGCCGCCTTCACATCCGTGTTAAGGGCGCCGACGGCAAGAGCTACCTTGCCCACACCCTCAACAACACCTGCGTGGCCCCTCCCCGTATGCTGATCGCCTTCCTCGAGAACCACCTGCAGGCCGACGGCTCCGTGACCATCCCCAAGGTCCTGCAGCCCTACATGGGCGGACTGGAGGTCATGGTCCCCACCCACAAGAAGTAAGCCGCATCCGGCAGAAACTTCCGCCGCATTCGAGCCGCTCCGCACGCCGGGGCGGCTTTTTCGCGGCCAAAAACCGGCCTGCGGGGCCGATTTTCACCCGCCGGGGAGAAAGCGCAAAAAAAGCGTGTAATTTTTTCAAAATAAGTGTTGACAAAATGCGCAAAATTGAATATAATAATGGAGCGCTCTGAAGAGCGTGGCAGTTTAATATGGCGGTATAGCTCAGTTGGCTAGAGCATTCGGTTCATACCCGAAGTGTCACCGGTTCAAATCCAGTTACCGCTACCATTCACAGAGTTTCGCTAAAATAAGGGGGACGTCGCCTGCAATAGTGGGCGAGGATGTCGGAGATTTTAGCGAAGCTCTGTGTTTCTAAGGCCCGTTGGTCAAGCGGTTAAGACACGGCCCTTTCACGGCTGTAACATGGGTTCGATTCCCGTACGGGTCATACAAAGCGCCCTCAGCTTAGGCTGGGGGCGTCTTTTTTTGTTTCGGGCTGCCGAAAAAAGAAGGTCCTGCATCCTGCGATGCGGGACCTTCTTGGTTTGCCGGGTTTGAGTTCACTGCCGGGAGAGCTGGTCGGCCGCCAGGCAGGCCAGGCCGATCCCCAGCAGGCCGGCGGCGGAGCGGCCGTCGATCTGCCCTAGGAAGGAAAGGGTGGCGCAGGCGACCCCCATGGCCAGTGCGACGCTCTTCAGGATGAGGGAAACCAGCCGGGCGGCCTCCTCTGCGTCGGGGCGGGCCTTCGGCGCCGCCTGGCCCTGCATCAGATCGTCGACCGAGACGCCCAGCGTCTCGGCCAGCTTCGGCAGGGAGGCGGTGTCCGGGAGGGAGAGGTCCCGCTCCCACTTGCTGACCGCCTTGTCGGTGACCCCCATCCGGTCGGCCAGCTCGAGCTGGGTCAACCCTTTGTCTTTCCGCAGCGCCGCGACGGTGGCGCCGAACGTCTGTCTTTTCATGGTATTGCACTCCTTTGGCTGTTGGTGGCTGTCTGCGTGGATGGTACCACATTTCCCGCCAGCGGGCAACCCACCGGCAGTTGAGCGGGGTAGACCGGTGGTTGAAGGGGAGAGTAAAGGAAATTTAGAGCTGTGCGATCAGCTTTTCTTTGATGCTTTCAAATTCGCCTTGGTCGATGATGCCGTCGTCAAGCATCTGCTTTGCCTGTTTGATTTGATCGAAAACGGAGTTGGCAGTGCTGGAATTAGGCGCGGCAGAGGTTTCTTTTGGCGCGACATCTTCTTCGGTATATTCAACGGCTTCAACGGGGACGTCGGGGGTGTCCGTTTGTTCTGCGGTAATCACATTCCAATCAGATTCGAAAGTGGTTTCGGTGTAGTTGAAATTTGCCTCATCCAGCGTATTCACCAGACGCATCCCCATAGGGCGCATGGTGGCAAAAGTGATACCGCCGGAGACAACGCCGCCGATGACGGGGACAGCTTTGGACACGCCTTTGGCAAAAATATTTTTCGTCATTTTAAGGCCAAAGGCTTTGGCAATCGATTTTACAATGGGGTAATAGAATGTTTTGGTCAATGCTTTTTGGGGCAGCTGTTTTAAGAGCTCTTGTGCAAGCGAGGAGGAAAGAACGCGCACAGTCTGTGCAGCGCCCGAGCTTCCCAGCATGACGCTGCAATAGAGAATTAGCTGATTCATGACCTTGTCGGAATCAAGCATTCCGTCCGACCACAAATCTTCCTGCCCGTATAAGTAAGAGATTTCCTGCGCTGTGCGCAGAGCAATGGCATAGAACTGCAAAAGGTCGGCGGGAATGGTAGCGGCCATGGCAAGACCGCCGGGCAGGCCGGAAGCAAAAGATGCGCCTGTAGAAGCCAACGTATTTTTGTTTACAAGGGCGGTTGCCTTCTTATATAAAAGGTTGCGCGGACAGCCTGCGGCTACAGGTCCATTGGCAAGGATCGAGTCTATATGGGCCGGACTTTCGGTTTTGAATTGTTCGCGCAGAAAATCTTTCCGGTTGACTTTTACACCGGGAACTTGCACTGCGGTGCTGATGATGCTTTCGAGTGAAACGGTCTGTTTTGAAGTGGCAGACGTAGAAGTGACTTCTGACATAATGAACCTCCAATGTTTGGTTTGGCGTTTCGTCCATCATATAGGATGTAATTTTCGCGAATGGCAATGACGGGGCTCAGCGGTTCATTTCCTGGACGTACCGCAAAATGTCCCCCGGCTCGTAGACCAGACGGTCTGCGCCGGCGGCGGTCAGCTCTGCCGCACCGCGGAAGCCCCAGACGACGCCCAGGGCGGGCAGGCCGGCGTTGTGGCCGGTGGCGATGTCGACGTTGCTGTCGCCCACAAAGATGGTGGTGGCCTTATCGGCGCCGAGCTGGTCCATCAGGGCGTAGAGGCCGGCGGGGTCGGGCTTGACCGGTACGCCGGGGCGGCTGCCCCGGACCGCCGCAAAGGAGCCGGGGGCAAAGTAGTGGCCGATGATCCCGCCGCAGAGGGCGTCCGCCTTGTTGGAAAAGACGGCGGTCTGGATGCCCTCGGCCTTGAGGGCGGCCAGCAGCGCCGGGATGCCGGGATAGGGAGCGGTCTTGTCCTCCTTGTGGGCGTCGTAGCGGGCGGTGAACTGGGCCAGGGTGGCGGCCAGCTGTTCGGGGCTGCGGCAGTCCGCCGGGGAAAAGCGCTCCACCAGCTTGGGGATGCCGTTGCCTACCATGTGCTTGTACTGCTCCACCGTGAAGGTGGGCCAGCCGTTCTGCCGGCAGACCCAGTTGGAGGCGTCGGCCAGGTCGTCGATGGTGTTCAGCAGGGTACCGTCGAGGTCAAAGAGGATGGTGTGGATCATAGAGGCTCGTTCCTTTCAAGAAAATGGGCGCAGGCCCGGGCGTCGGCCAGAGGGATGCTCCGGACGGTCTCGCGCAGGCGGCCGGGATAGGCGAAGGTCAGATTGGCGCGGCCCCGCAGGATGCCCCAGGGGCTCTGGGTGATCCGCAGGGCGGTGGCGGGGGAAAAGACGCAGACGCAGTGAAGGCTGAGCCGCCGCTGCCGCAGGAAGGTGGCGGGCCAGGCGCCCTCCCGCAGGAGGCCCTCGGCCTCAAACAGCAGCCAGACGACGCAGGCGGCCGCCGGCAGGGCCAGTAGCGGCACCGCGCCGGGCAGAGCCCAGGAGGCCACCAACAGCAGCAGGACACAGAAGCCCAGGCAGCCCCCCGCCGGGGCGAGAAAGACCAGGCTTCGCCCCTGGGCGGCCTTGAGGGAGGGCCGCCGCCTGGCCCAGCTGGGCGATGGCGATCTGTTCGGCCGTCCCGGCGTAGCTGTCCCCCTGCCGCAGGGCCAGCCAGACCAGCAGGAGGGTGGACAGGCTGTTGGCCCCCAGCAGGGCGAAGGCCAGCCGCTCGCCGCCGGCGGGGTGGTAGTGCTCCTCCGGCGGGGCGGGCATCAGGCAGTCGGCCAGGGGCCGCTCGATCTGGACGGCCGCCAGCTGACTGCCCTGTATCGTCCGCTCGAAAGAGACGAAGAGGTCCCACCGCAGCCGGAGGGCGCCGCCGGCGTCCAGCTCCCAGCTGGAGACCCGCAGGGCCACCAGGCTGACCAGCGCCAGGACGCAGAAGAGGGCCAGGTCCTGGGTGAGGGCGGTCCGCAAAGCGGGCCAGTCCCGCGCAAAGAGGACCTGCACCAGAGGCACCAGGTAGAGCAGGAGGGTCCGGCGCATGAACCCCAGCGCAAAGAAGGGGTGGTACCGGCGCGGCCCGGTCATGATGCCTCCTCACCGCCGGCCAGCAGGGCCGACAAAAAGGCGTCGGCAGTCTCCAGCGGGATGCCGGGCATCAGGGCCCACATCCCGGGGGTGAAGATGACCAGGACGCAGGCCCCCGCCAGCCGGAGCAGCGGGGTGCGGAAGATGAGGGTAGAGGTGATGCTGTGCCGGGGGATGATCCGCTCCACCGGGAAGGTCACCCCCAGATAGAGGGTCAGGGTGCGGCTGTCGAGGGAGGCCACAAAGCTGTAGGCCCGCACCCACACCACAAAGACCAGCGCCGCCCAGACCGCGCAGAAGGCGCAGCCCCAGGCCACTCCCTGCCAAAAGACAAAGGGTGCGGCGACGACGCCGGGCAGCGCCGCCCAGACGCAGAGGACGGCCCGCCTCCGGCTGGTGGGTGTGGCCGCCGACGCGGCGATGTCAAAAGGCTGCTCCATGAGGCCCTCCTTTCCTCAAAACAATATAAACAGGACAAACATTATTAAAAATAACAAAAAATTCTTTTTCATCCGGCCCGAAGGCGGAAACAAAAAGAAACGATATGCAATAAATACAAAAAATATGACAGAAAGTTTTGCGCCGCGGCCCCGCTGGCCGCTCACGCCCTTATTATAGCCCGATTGCATAGGAGCGTCAATTCGGGGGCGGCAGAGGTGGCCAAAAAGCAAAATTTTCAGTTTATCAGTGCACCCGGGCGCATAGTATGTTATACTGGTACCATCCGATTTGACAGAAGACGCCCGGCCCCGGCGGCCGGTGCGGGAGAGGGGAATACCATGCTGATAGAAATCATCAAAGCGCTGCTGATGGGCATTGTGGAGGGGATCACCGAGTGGCTGCCCATCTCGTCCACCGGGCACATGATCCTGGTGGAGCAGCTGATCCATTTTGACGCCAGCGACGCCTTTATGTCGATGTTCCGGGTGGTCATCCAGCTGGGGGCCATCCTGGCGGTGGTGGTCCTGTTCTGGGGCAAGCTCTGGCCCTTCGGGCTGCAGCGGGGGCGGCTGATCTCCAAAGCGCCTGTCTGGAGCCTCTGGTTCAAGGTCATCGTCGCAACTCTGCCGGTGCTGGTCATCAGCCCGCTGGACGACTGGATGGAGGAGCACTTCTACAACTACATCACGGTGGCCGCCATGCTGATCCTCTACGGCGTCCTCTTCATCCTGGTGGAAAACCGGGGCGCGGTTGCCAAGGTTACACGGATCGACCAGATCAGCTACCGGGAGGCCTTCATCATTGGGATCTGGCAGACCCTGGCGGTCATCCCGGGCACCTCTCGCAGCGGCGCCACCATCGTGGGCGGCC
>CAZEIG010000115.1:0-5993 GCA_964511805.1 uncultured Faecalibacterium sp. | reverse complement strand
TCGTGGTGCGGAAAAACTACCACTCCCTGATGGACCCCCTGGGCACCGGCCGCGAGTGGGATATGGCCCGCCGTTACGGCGGCCTGAACATCGTGCCCCCCTTCGCTGAGAAGGGCGTCCGGATCTACTCCGGCCGTGTCGAGGCGCTGAACTCCATCCTGGGTTTCCTCGAGCACCAGAAGGAGCGGTATGTGGTCATGTGCGACGCCAACATCGCCGTCAACTATGACTTCAACGCCCTGCTGGCCGAGCATCAGGCCAGCGGCGCCGACGTCACCGTCGCCTACCAGAAGACCGAGATCCCCGAGGGCCGGAAGAACGACAACTACACCCTGACCATCGACGGCGACGGCCGGGTCACTGAGCTGCTCTTCAACGACTACCGCTCCGGCGTCCAGAACCTGGACCTGAACATCTACGTCCTCGAGCGTGAGACCCTGATCCGCCTGGTTAAGGACGCCACCGCCCGCGGCCTGATCTACTTCGAGCGGGACATCCTGGCCCACAACGTCAACATCCTCAACGTCCATGCCGTCGAGTACACCGGCTATGTCGCCCATATCTGCGACATGAAGAGCTACTTCGACGAGAACATGAAGCTGCTGGACGAGAAGAACCTGGACGCCCTCTTCCCCAAGAGCAGCCCCGTCTACACCAAGATCCGGGACGACAACCCCACCCGCTATGTGGCGGGTTCCAAGGTGAGCAACTCGCTGCTGGCCGACGGCTGCACCATCGAGGGCACCGTTGAGAGCTGCGTGCTCTTCCGCGGCGTCAAGGTCAAGAAGGGCGCCGTTGTCCGCAACTGCGTCCTGATGCAGGACACCGTGGTTGAGAAGGACGTCGAGATGGAGTATGTGGTCACCGACAAGAACGTCAAGATCACTGCAGGCAAGAAGCTGTCCGGCACGGCCAGCTTCCCCGTCTACGTCCAGAAGAATCACACGGTCTGAGCGGCCCGTTCTGCTCTGACTTAGATCAAGGAGGTATTTTCAGCCATGAGAATCCTTTACGCTGCATCGGAGGCCACGCCTTTTGCCAAGTCCGGCGGCCTGGCTGACGTGGCGGGCTCCTTGCCCAAGGCCCTCGTCCAGGACGGGGTCGACGCCCGCGTCATTATGCCCCTCTACGGTGACCTTAAATTCCGCGATCACCTGCAGTACATCACCAACTATTCGGTGCCCGTGGGCTGGCGCAGCCAGTACTGCGGCCTGTTTACGGCCCAGTGGGGTGGTGTGACCTACTACTTCCTGGACAACGAATACTATTTCAAGCGCCGCGGCCTGTACGGCTTCTATGACGACGGCGAGCGGTTCGCCTTCTTCTCCCGCGCTGTCCTTGAGACCTTGTTCTATCTGGACTTCACCCCCGACATCATTAACTGCAACGACTGGCAGACCGCCCTGGTCCCCGTCTACCTGAATCTCTACTACCGTCACCTGGACAAGTTCAACCGGATCAAGACCATCTTCACCATCCACAATATCGCCTACCAGGGCAAGTATGGCCTCGAGATCTTGGAGGACACCTGCGGCATCGGCCGCCGGGATCAGCACATCGTCGAGTATGACGGCTGCGCCAACTTCATGAAGGGCGCCATCGAGACCGCCGACAAGATCACCACCGTCAGCCCCACCTACGCCCAGGAGATCCTGGACCCCTGGTTCAGCTACGGGCTGGATGCCCTGCTGCGCGAAAAGCAGTATAAGCTCTGCGGTATCCTGAACGGCATCGACATGGAGGCCAACAACCCGGCCACCGACCCCGCCATCCCCTACAATTACTCGGTGGAGAACTTCTGGGAGGGTAAGGCCGCCTGCAAGGCCTCCCTGCAGGACAAGTTCGGCCTCCACAATGACGGCAGCCCCGTCTTTGGCATGGTCAGCCGGCTGGTCGGTATGAAGGGCTTCGACCTGGTCCAGAGCATCGCCGACGGCCTGGTGGACATGGGGATCGAGCTGGTCATCCTCGGCACCGGCGAGAGCCAGTACGAGGGCTTCTTCTCCGACCTGGCTGCCCGCCGTCCCGGCCGTGTGGGCGTCTACATCGGCTTCAACAGCGGCCTGGCCCAGGAGATCTACGCCGGCGCAGACTGCTTCATCATGCCCTCCAAGAGCGAGCCCTGCGGCCTGGCCCAGATGGTGGCCTGCCGCTACGGTACCCCGCCCATCGTCCGCGAGACCGGCGGCCTGCGGGATTCCATCCAGGATTCCTCCAAGGGCCATGGCAACGGCTTCACCTTCGCCGGCTACAGCGCCCATGAGCTGTACGACGCCTGCTGCCGCGCCAACGCCGCCTACTATGACAAGGAGAACTGGGGACACCTGGTGGAGTACGCCATGAGATGCGACTTCGGTTGGGGCGTCTCGGCCAAGAGCTACGAGGGCCTCTACAACGAGACCGCCAACCTCTGGTAATCTCCCAAACACCTTGCCGCAATCCGCCCCCGCCTTCCGTTCTGGAAGTGCGGGGGCGCTTTTTTGTGCCTTTTTGAGCGTCTTTTGTTACGTGAAACGACGCACTGTCTGTCCGGGCTGCGTGTGCTACACTCGTGAAAAATGCAGAAAAGGGGGTATGAGTTTGCATATCTACGGTTATATTCGCGAAGAGGCCGCCGGTTCGGCCTTGGGGACCGCCGTGGGCGGGGTGGGGTGGAGGCCGGTCTTTTTCTGGAGGGCGGCGGCGTACCGCTCCAGCCCGGTGACCTCCGCCAGCAGGAACTCCGCCCCAAAGCTTTGGGTCTGCTTCCGCATGGTCTCGGTCAGGGACGTACCGCTGGCCCGCTCGACGTCGGGGAAGTTGACCACCTCACTGGTGATGGTGATCTGTCCGCCGAACTTCTCTTTTTCCACCACCGCGACCCGGTAGTGGGCCTGGGCCAGGTAGAGGTCGGCGGTCAGGCCGGCGGGGCCGCCGCCGATGACAACCACGTCATACAGGTTGTCCATTGCACCCTCACTTCCGCATCGACCGGATGAACCAGAGGGTCTTGTTGTAGTCGGCCAGGTGGTCCTCCATCATGGCCGCGGCGTCGTAGAAACCCTCGCTGTCGGCGGCGGCACGGATCTCCTCGGCCTGGGCCTTGAGGGTCTGCAGGTCCGCCTCAACCAGGGCCAGTGCCTCGCCCGAGCGGCGCTCGGCGGAGTCCAGCTCATGGATGCTGGCGGCCTCCAGGTACTCCTTCAGGGAGGCCAGAGGCTGGGCCTCGTGCATCTTGAGCAGCTCGGCCACCTCGTCCAGGACGTCGGCCATCCCGTCATAGAGGGTCTCGAGGTACTCGTGGATCGACTTGAAGGCGGAGCCCACTACGTTCCAATGGAGGTTGTGCAGCTTGGTATAAGAGGACGCCAACGTTGGCAAGGTAGCGGTTCAGGGCGGAAGAAAGTTCCTTTTTCATCATGGTTGTGCTCCTTTCAGAGATGGTTTGAAGAAATGGCGTGTAAGTTTAGAGCTGGCCCACCAGATCTAGGCTGGGCCGCAGAGTCTCGGCACCGGGCTGCCACTTGGCGGGGCAGACCTCGTCGCCGTGTTCATGGACGAACTGGCAGGCCTGCAGCTTCCGGAACAGCTCGTCGGCGTTCCGGCCGACGTTCCCGGCGTTGACCTCATAGGCCACGATCTTCCCCTCGGGGTCGACGATGAAGGCGCCGCGCTCGGCCAGGCCGTCGGCCTCGATATAGACCTCGAAGTCCTTGGCCAGGGCGTGGGTGGGATCGGCCAGCATAGGATAGCCGATCTTCTTGATCCGGTCGGAGGCGTCATGCCAGGCCTTGTGGACATAGTGGGTGTCGCAGGAGACCGAGTAGATCTCGCAGCCCGCCTTCTGGAAGTCGGGATACTTGTTGGCCAGGTCCTCCAGCTCGGTGGGGCAGACGAAGGTGAAGTCGGCCGGGTAGAAGAAGAAGACGGCCCACTTGCCGGTGACATCAGCCTTGGACACCGTCTTGAAGGCGCCGTTGTGGTAGGCCTGTGCGGTGAAGTCGCTGATTTCCTTGTTGATCAAAGACATAAAGAAAGTCCTCCGGATTTGTTGGTTTTGAATGGTTAGTTGGTTAATACTAATCTCTTTGGGCCTATTATATAGGATTCCACCCGCTGCATCAAGGGCCGGGCGGGGCTTTGGTGCCCCGGTCACAAAAAACGCCGCAGGACAGGTCGCTTTTGTTGTTCCCGCCCGGGGGCCTTCTCATTCATACGGGGCAAAATAAAAACAGGGCAGTGCCGTCCCGATGAGGGGAAGGTGACTGTCCTGTGTGAAGAGTGGGCGGGAAAAGCCAGCATACAAAAAGCAGGCCCCGCCGCGGGGCGGAAGCCTGCTGTATGGATACGGTGCTGGGGCGCTCAGTAGAGCTTGGCGCCTGCGGGGATGTGGTCGTCCACCATCAGCAGGTGGAGACGCTCTGCGCCCATCTCGTGGTGGACAGCGGAAATCAGCATCCCGCAGGAATCGATCCCCATCATCTTGCGGGGGGGCAGGTTGGTGATGGCGATACAGGTCTTGCCGACCAGCTCTTCCGGCTCGTAGTAGGCGTGGATGCCGCTGAGGATAACCCGGTCGGTGCCGGAGCCGTCATCCAGTACAAACTGGAGCAGCTTCTTGCTCTTGGGTACCGCGCTGCAGGCCTTGACCTTGACGGCCCGGAAGTCGCTCTTGGAGAAGATCTCAAAGTCGATGAAGTCCTGGAAGAGGGGCTCAATCTCGACATTCGAGAAGTCGATGGGCTCGGCCTTGGCCGGGGCGGGTGCAACCTCAGCCGGCGCGGCAGAAGCGTTTTCCACAGCGGGGGCGGCTTCTGCGTTCTCGGCCTCGCCGGCCTGCTTGGGCTGGTCGAGGGGCTTCATGGTCGGGAAGAGGAGGACGTCCCGGATGGAGGCCGAGTCGGTCAGCAGCATGACCAGCCGGTCGAAGCCGACGCCCAGGCCGCCCGTGGGGGGCAGGCCGTACTCAAGGGCGTTGACGTAGTCGTAGTCTACCTGGGCCTTGCAGGTGGGCTCAAGGGCCTTCCGCTCGGCTACCTGCCGCTCGAACCGCTCCTTCTGGTCGATGGGGTCGTTCAGCTCGCTGAAGGCGTTGCCGTACTCGGTGCAGTCGATGAAATACTCGAACCGCTCGGTGAAAGCGGGGTCGTCCGGCTTCCGCTTGGCCAGGGGGCTGATCTCCACCGGGGAGTCGTAGATAAAGGTGGGCTGAACCAGCTGATCCTCGACGAAGGCATCGAAGAAGGCCGCCAGGATGGAGCCGCGGGTGGGCACCTCGGGCAGGTCCACGTTGTGGGCCTTGGCGGCGGCGATGGCGTCGGCATCGGTTTTCCAGTCGTGGTAGTCGACGCCGGAATACTTCCTGACGGCCTCCACCATGGTCAGCCGCTCCCAGTGGCCCATGTCGATCTCCTTGCCCTGGTAGGTGATAACCAGGCTGCCGCAGATCCGCTCGGCCAGTCGCTTGTAGAGTTCCTCCACCAGGTCCATCATCCCGTGGTAGTCGGTGAAGGCCTGGTAGAGCTCGATGCTGGTGAATTCAGGGTTGTGCTTGGGGTCCATCCCCTCGTTCCGGAAGATGCGGCCCACCTCGTACACCCGGTCGATGCCGCCCACCACCAGACGCTTGAGGTAGAGCTCGGTCTCGATCCGGAGGACCATGTCCATGTTCAGGGTGTTGTGGTGGGTGATGAAGGGCCGGGCCGACGCGCCGATCTCAAAGGGGGTCAAGATGGGGGTGTCCACTTCCAGGAAGCCCTGCTCGTCCAGGTAGGCGCGGATCTCCTTGAGGATCCGGCTCCGCTTGAAGAAGGTGTCCTTGACCTCGGGATTGGCGATCAGGTCGACGTACCGCTGGCGGTACCGCATCTCGGTGTCGGTCAGGCCGTGGAACTTCTCGGGCAGAGGGCGCAGGCTCTTGGCCAGCAGGGTCAGCTCGGTGACCCGGACGCTCAGCTCGCCGGTCTTGGTGCGGAACACCTTGCCCTTGACGCCGATGATGTCCCCCACGTCCA
>CAZEIG010000114.1:0-6006 GCA_964511805.1 uncultured Faecalibacterium sp. | reverse complement strand
AGAAGACGATGGAGGAGGAAGTCCAGAAGCTGACCGACAAGTATGTCAAGCTGGTCGACAGGTCGGTGGAGGAAAAGCAGAAGGAGATCATGTCCGTCTGACCGATCACAGGAATAAGGAGGTGCCGTGCGCTGGGAGAGTGCGCGGCACTTTTTGCGAGACAGGAGGGGAAGAGATGCCGCAGCATCCCGAAGATTTTGCACGTGGGCTTTCGGTGGGGATCATCATGGATGGCAATGGCCGCTGGGCCAAACAGCGGGGCCTGCCCCGCACCGCTGGCCACAAGAAGGGGGCCGAGGTGTTCCAGCAGATCGCCGATTACTGCGACCAGCTGGGGTTGGCGTCGGTCTACTTCTACGCCTTTTCCACCGAGAACTGGCGCCGCCCCGCCGAGGAAGTCGGCGCCATCATGCGGCTGCTGGGGGAGTACCTCATCAAGGCCTTCGACTACAAGAACCGCAACAACAAAATCGTCTTTCTGGGGGACCGCACCGCCCTTGCCCCCCGCTACCAGCGGCAGATGGACGAGATCGAGCAGGGCACCGCGGACCGCACCGGGATGGTGCTGAACGTCGCGGTCAACTACGGCGGCCGGCAGGAGATCGTCCGGGCGGCCCAGGCGCTGGCCCGGCAGGCCGCCGCCGGCGCGCTGGACCCCGGCGCCATCACCGAGGAGACGATGGCCGCCCAGATGTACACCGCCGGCCAGAAGGACCCCGACTTCATCCTTCGCCCCAGCGGGGAGAAGCGGTTGTCCAACTTTATGCTCTGGCAGGCCGCTTATGCCGAGTTCGTCGACATGGATGTGCTTTGGCCTGACTTTACCCCCGCCGACCTGGATGCCGCCATTGCGGAGTTCAACCGCCGCTCCCGCCGGTTCGGCGGCATCTGACCCGGCTACAAGGCAAGGAGAAACCATGAAAACACGAGTAATTACAGCCGTTGTGGGGATCGCCGTCCTGGCCCTGGTCATGTTCACCTTCGACACCATGATCTTCAATCTGGTGGTGGCGGCGGTGGCCCTGCTTGGTATGCACGAGGTCTACGCTGCCCTCGGCTTTGACAAGAAGGACTGGCTGCTCTACGCCGTCCAGGTGCCCTATACGTTGCTGGTCATGCTGTCCAGCTACAAGCTGGTGCGGGGCACGGTGATGGCGGCTTCGTTTGCGCTGCTCCTCTTCTACTGCATCTACCTGGTGGTGCGGAACTGCAGCGTCAGCTTCCAGAAGGTCAGCGGGCTGGTCTTTTTCTCGGGGCTTATCCTCTTCTGCTTCTACTCCCTGATCCACCTCAAGATCCTGCTGCCGGTGGAGGAGTACAGCTACGACGCCATCTTCTTTATCCTGCTGGTCCTCTGCTTTGCCTGGGGTGGGGATACCTGCGCCTATTTTGCGGGCCGGGCCTTCGGCAAGCACAAGCTCTGCCCCAAGGTCAGCCCCAAAAAGACGGTGGAAGGGGCCGTCGGCGGGGTGCTGGGCACCGTGGTCTTCGGGGTCATCATCACGGTGGCCTATTCCCTGGTGGCCGACCGGACCGAGGCTTTCACCCAGAGCAACATCGGGGTGTCAATGTATCTCATCATCGCCCTGCTGGGGGTGGTGGCCGCGGTGCTGGGGCTCTACGGCGACCTTTTCGCCAGCGTGGTCAAGCGCCAGTGCGGCATCAAGGACTATGGCACCATCTTCCCGGGGCACGGCGGCATCTTGGACCGCTTTGACAGCGTCATGTTCATCGCGCCCTTCGTCTCGATGGCCATCACCGCCGTCTTTTACAGGTAAGGAGGCGCGATATGGCAAAAAAAGTGACACTGCTGGGCTCCACCGGCTCCATCGGCACCCAGAGCCTGGATGTCATCCGGGCCCAGGGGTATGAGGTATTTGGCTTGTCGGCCCACAGCCAGACCGACCTGCTGCTGCGGCAAATCAAGGAATTCAACCCCAAAGCCGTTTGCGTCACCGATCCCGGCGCGGCTGACCGGTTGGACGCCGCCCTGGCGGGCCGTGCCGGCGCGCCCCAGCTGCTGCGGGGACCCGACGGCCTGCGGGAACTGGCCGCCATGGAAGGGCCGGACGTCGTCCTCAACAGCGTGGTGGGGATCGCGGGGCTGGGGGCCTCCCTGGCCGCCATCGAGAGCGGCCATGACCTGGCCCTGGCCAACAAGGAGAGCCTGGTCACCGGCGGCCATCTGGTCACCCGGGCGGTGGAAACGCATGGGGTCAGGCTGCTGCCAGTGGACAGCGAGCACTCGGCCGTCTTCCAGTGCCTGCAGGACAAAGCCAGTGCAAAATCCCTAACCAAGATCCTCCTGACCGCTTCGGGCGGGCCCTTCTTCGGGATGAAGGCGGACCAGCTGCGGACCAAGACCAAGGCCGACGCCCTCCGCCACCCCAACTGGAACATGGGGGCCAAGATCACCATCGACAGCGCCACCTTGATGAACAAGGGGCTGGAGCTGATCGAAGCGGTCTGGCTCTTCGGCCTGCCGCCCGAGAAGATCCAGATCGTGGTCCAGCGGCAGAGCATCATCCACTCGGCGGTCCAGTTCAGCGACAATTCAGTCATCGCCCAGATGGGGGCGCCCGATATGCGGCTCCCCATCCAGTACGCCCTGACCTGGCCCGAGCGGGGCGGCCCGGTGGCCCCCGAGCTGGACTTCACTACCCTCAAGGTCCTGACCTTCGACGTGGCGGACGAGGAGACCTTCCGCTGCCTGGCAGCCTGCAAGAAGGCCATCGCCAAGGGGGGGCTTGGCCCCTGCGCCGCCAACGGCGCCAACGAGGAGGCGGTGAAGCTCTTCCTCAAGGATGAGATCGGCTTTCTGGACATCGGCCGGCTGGTGGAAGCGGTGGTGGACAGCGACAGCTTCGGCGGCAGCTACACCCTGGCCGATGTCTACGACTGCGACCGGATGGCCCGGGCCTTCGTCCACGACCATCTCTGATATTCTATACCGAAACAACGGCTCTGTTTTCTGCACGGGGGCTTCCCGCGCAGATAAAGGAGGCTTATGACGATACTGATAACCTTTCTGGCGTCCCTGTTGGTGTTCGGCGCGGTCATCGCGATCCATGAGTTCGGGCATTTTGCGGCGGCGAAGCTGTCGGGCATCCAGGTGAACGAGTTTTCCATCGGGATGGGCCCGGCCCTCTTCAAGAAGATCATCGGCGGCACCCAGTACACCCTCCGGCTGCTGCCGGTGGGCGGCTATGTGGCGATGGAAGGGGAGGGCAGCCCCGAGTCAGAGCAGGCCGAAAAGGACCGCGCTGCCCAGGACGCAGCCCGGCCCGGCGATGGGGCGGACCCCGCCCCAGCGGAAGAAGAAGCCGGGGCCGACGCCTATGAAAACCCCGTCCCGCCCGAACTGCGGACTGGCATCCCTTTCCCCGAGGCGGCCATCTGGAAGCGGGCCGTCGTCATGGCGGCCGGCCCACTGATGAACTTTGTGCTGGGGGTTGCGGTGCTGGCGGGACTGCTGGGTCTTGGGGGTGACCCCATTGCCAGCAAGACCATCTACAGCATCGAGGAAGGGGCCCTCTGCGGCCAGACCGGCCTGCAGGCCGGGGATGAGGTGGTGGCCGTCAATGGGCGGCGCTGCTTTGTCGCCAACGACATCCTCTATGAGCTGGCCCGCACCCGGGACGCCCAGGCCGACTTCACCGTCCGGCGGAACGGCGCCCTGGTGGAGCTGCCCGGCGTCCAGTTCGACACCTACCAGGACGAGAACGGCAGCACCCGGATGAACGTCGGCTTTGTCGTTTACAGCGTCCGGAAGACTCCCCTCAACGTCCTGCGGGAGGCCTTCAACAGCGAGCTGTACTATGGACGGCTCATCTTCACCTCCCTGGTGGACCTGCTGCGCGGGCGGGAGAGCATCAACAACCTCTCCGGCCCGGTGGGGATCGTCTCGGCCATCAGCCAGGCGGCCAGCTATGGCCTGACCGACGTGTTGGAACTGCTGGTCCTGATCACCGTCAACTTGGGGGTGTTCAACCTGCTGCCGGTGCCGGCGCTGGACGGCGGACGGTTGGTCTTTCTGGCGGTGGAGGCGGTTATCCGGCGGCCTGTCTCCCAGCGGCTGCAGGAAAATCTCACCATGGCGACCTTCATCCTTCTGTTCGGGCTGATGATCTTCGCCACCTACAACGACGTGCTCCGCCTGTTCACAGGCGGCTGACAAAAGGAGGAAACGGCCATGCGCCAGCGCAAGCGTGAAGTGAAGATCGGGAATCTGACCGTCGGCGGCAGCAACCCCATCGTGGTCCAGACCATGCTCAACGTCCCCATCGAGGACATTGAGGGGAACGTGGCCCAGGCCAGGCGGTGCGAGGCGGCGGGCTGCCAGATCCTGCGGGTGACCTGCCCCACCCCCGCCGACGCAAAGTGCGTCGAGGCGGTCAAGAAGGCGGTGAATATCCCCATCGTGGCCGACATCCACTTCGACTACCGGGCCGCCCTGGCCTGCGCCGCCGTGGGTGTGGATAAGATCCGGATCAACCCCGGCAATATCGGCAGCGACGACCGTGTCAAAGAGGTGGTGCGGGCCTGCCGGGCCGGGCATATCCCCATCCGGATCGGGGTGAACGGCGGCAGCCTGGAAAAGCACATCCTGGCCAAGTACGGCGCTCCGGTGCCCGAGGCGATGGTGGAGAGCGCCCTCTACCACGTCCACCTGCTGGAAAAATTCGACTTCACCGACATCGTCATCTCGATCAAGAGCTCCAATGTCCCCCGGATGATGGAGGCCTACCGCCAGCTTTCGGCGGTCACCGACTACCCCCTCCACGTCGGGGTCACAGAGGCCGGCACCTACCAGATGGGCTTGCTGAAGTCGGGGATGGGGATCGGCGGGCTGCTGCTGGAGGGGATCGGGGACACCATCCGGGTCTCCTTGGCGGCCGAGCCCGAAAAAGAGGTGGAGGCCGGCTTCAACATCCTGCGGGCGGTTGGCTTCCCGGTGGCGGGGCCCGAGGTCATCACCTGCCCCACCTGCGGCCGCACCCAATACCCCTGCACCGAGATCGCCAACGAGGTGGAGCGCCGCCTGCAGGGCTACAAAAAGGCCGTCAAAGTGGCGGTGATGGGCTGTGTGGTCAACGGCCCCGGCGAGGCCCGGGAGGCCGATATCGGGATCGCGGGCGGCAAGAACGAAGCCGTCCTCTTTGTCCACGGCCAGCCCATCCGGAAGCTGACGGGGGAGAATATCCTGGATCAGTTCATGGAGGAAATCTATAAACTATGAGAAAAGCTTTGCCGGATGTTCGGATTGCCCCGGCGGGCCCGGACCAGGTGGCCCCCATGCTGGCCCTCTGCCGCGGGGCGGCGGAGCGGCCCGACTGCCCCTGGGATGCATGGTACCCCGATGAAGCCACCCTGGCCGCCGACCAGACCCGGGGCAGACTTTTTTGTGCCTGGGGGCCGGCGGGGGAGCTGATGGGAGGCTATGCCCTGGCCTTTGACCCCGAGACCGACGTCCTGCCCTGTTGGGACCGCACCCTGGAGCCCGCCGGCGAGGCGGCCCGGCTGGTGGTGGCCCCCGCCTGGGAAAACCGGGGCCTGGGTCGGCGTCTGCTGGCCGACGCCATGGAGCGGCTGGCGGCGCTGGGATGCCGCAGCTGCCGCATCCTGGTGGGGCGGGGGAATGTCCGGACCCTGCGGGCTTATGCCGGGCTGGGGTTCCGCCGTGCAGGGGAGGCCCGGCTGTACGAAATGGACTTTGACTGCTTTGAAAAAGAGCTGTTTTAGAGGAGGAAGAAATTGAAACCACTGGTATCCCAGCTTTGGCCCCAGTTCATGGCCGACCCCGACTTTGCCGCCTGTTTCGGCAGGGTCGTCGTCGAGTACGCGTCCATGTTCCGGGCCGAGCGGAAGGTCATCTTTACCCTGCAAAGTGCCGCGCCGCTGGACAAGGGCCTGTGTGCGCGGCTTTTGGCGTCCTTACAGCCCGATTACGAGGGGTATGAGCTGTTGATCCACAACCGCTACCCCTACGCCAGCCTCACCGAGGCG
>CAZEIG010000113.1:0-6035 GCA_964511805.1 uncultured Faecalibacterium sp. | reverse complement strand
GGGCGGCAGCGAAGCCATCGATATGTGCATCCGGACCCTCGTTTCCCCCGGGGACGAGGTCATCATCCCCGAACCCTGCTTTGTCTGCTACGAGCCGATCACCACCCTGTCGGGAGGTGTGCCGGTCCATCTGCCCTGCCGAGCCGAGGACCAGTTCCGCCTGTCGGCCGAGACCCTGCGGAAGGCCATCACCCCCCGCACCAAGCTGCTGATTATGCCCTTCCCCAACAATCCCACCGGCGCGGTGATGGAGCAGGAGGACCTCGAGGCGGCGGCCGAGGTGCTGTGCGGCTCCGACGTCATCGTCCTGTCGGACGAGATCTACGCCGAGCTGACCTACGGCCTGCGGCCCCACGTCTCGATCGCCACCCTGCCCGGGATGCGGGAGCGGACGGTGGTGGTCAACGGCTTTTCCAAGAGCTACGCCATGACCGGCTGGCGGCTGGGCTACGCCTGCGGGCCGGCGCCCATCCTCTCGGTCATGACCAAGATCCACCAGAGCGCCATCATGAGCGCCCCCACCACCAGCCAGTACGCCGCCATCGTGGCCCTGCGGGAGTGCGACCAGGAGATCGAACGGATGCGGGACGAGTACAATATGCGCCGCCGGCTGGTGGTCAAGAGCTTCAACGACCTGGGGCTGGACTGCTTTGAGCCGCGGGGCGCCTTCTACACCTTCCCCTGCATCAAGTCCACTGGGATGACCAGCCAGGAGTTCTGCACCGCCCTGCTGGAGGCCAAGCACGTTGCCCTGGTGCCGGGGGACGCCTTCGGCGCCTCGGGCGAGGGGTACTGCCGGGTCTCCTACGCCTACTCGGTGGACCACCTGCGGGAGGCCATCCGGCGAATCGGCGCCTTCCTGCAGGAGCGCGCCCGCTGACCACCCGCCCCAAGATATCAGAAAGGAGGCCGAACCATGCCGGCCAAACTGCAGAGCGTCACCCTGCTGGCCCCCGCCAAGCTCAACCTCTCTCTGGACGTGGTGGGCGTCCTGCCGGGGGGCTACCACGCCCTTGACATGATTATGCAGGCGGTGGACCTCTACGAACAGGTAACGGTTCAGCGCTGCGAGACCCTTCTGCTCCGCCTGCCGGGCAGCCGTGTGCCCGCCGGGCCCCGGAACACCGCCGCCAAGGCCGCCGAGGCCTTTTTCCGGTACACCGGGTTGCTGGCCGGGGCCGACATCACCATCCGCAAGCGGATCCCGGTCCGGGCCGGGATGGGGGGCGGCTCGGCCGACGCCGCCGCCGTCCTGGTGGGGCTGAGCGCCCTCTACGGCGCGCGGCTGTCGATGAGCGAGCTCTGCGCACTGGGCGCGTCGGTGGGGGCGGACGTCCCCTTCGCCCTGATGGGGGGCACCTGCCGGGTGCAGGGGATGGGCGACCTGCTGAAGCCCCTGCCCCTCTGCCCCGACTGCTGGTTCACGGTGGTGATGCCGGGGTACGGCATTTCGACCCCGGCGGCCTTTGCGGACTACGACAAGCTGGGCACCCCCGCCCGGCCTGACTGCGCCGCCCAGGAGGCGGCCGTCCGGGCCGAAGATCTGGCGGGGGTCTGCGCTGCCGCCGGCAACGCCCTCGAGTTCTGCGCCGGCGGGGCCGACACCGCCGCCCTCAAAGACGTGCTGACCACCCACGGCGCCCTCGCCGCCCTGATGACCGGCAGCGGCGCGGCGATCTTTGGCATCTTTGACGCCGAGGCCCCCGCCCGTGCCGCCGCCGAGGCCCTGACCGCCCCGGGGCGGCAGGTCTTCACTCTTCGGCCCGACCGCGGCGGAGCACGTGTGGTCCGCTCGGTCCGTGCCCTGCGTTAGAATACATACAACAGAAAACGGCGAAGGCCCCGAAGCCTCCGCCGTTTTTCTTTCAGCTTTTCTCCTGCGCAGCCGCAGCTTCAGCCGGCCCTGGACATGAGGCCTGCGGGTCCAGGCCAGGACGCCGGGCAGAGGGTCCCGAATAGAGGCGGCTTTCGTTTGTTCCATAGACGTGCTCTTTTCTTGCGTAGGCAGGTAAGATTTGCATCCAGTATGCCAGACGGCGGCGAGCGGCGCAATTTCTTTCTGTATAAACCCCCGGCGGCGGGGCCATACTTCCGGCAAATGGAAAGGAGCCTGCCGCCTATGTTTTCTCTTTCTCAGCCGCTTGCGCGGGTTCGTATGTTCACCCTCTGCGCCGCCCTGCTGGGCGGACTGGTCCTGGCCGGGCCGGGAACCGCCTGGTGGCAGGCCCTGCGGGCCGGGAACCGCCTGGTGGCAGGCCCTGCGGGCCGACACCCTCCGGCTCCACATCCTGGCCGACAGCGATTCGGTGCGGGACCAGACCGCCAAGCTGGCGGTCCGGGACGCCTTGCTGGCACTGACAGGCCGCCTTTACGGGGAGACGGACTCGGCCGCCGAGGCTCGCGCCGTCGCGGCGCGGCACCTGCTGGACTTCCAGCTCGCCGCTCAGCGGACCCTGGCCCGGCGGGGCGGTACGACGCGGTGCGGGTGGAGATCGGCAGCCCCGACACTCCCGGCCGCAACTGGTGGTGCGTCCTCTACCCGGGGCTGTGCAGCACGGCCTGCGGCGGCTACGACGACCCCGCCGAGGCCAACCTCGTCTGTGGGGAGTACATCCTCCGGCTGCGGGCGGTGGAGCTCTGGCAGCAGCTCACCGCCCCCCGCACCGACCACACCCTGCTGGCCCTCGATTGACTACGCACATCCCGGCCCCTGCCGCATACTATGGGGCAGGAGGTGTGATAACACTATGGCAAATCCCACGTATTTTTCCCTGTCCCAGAGCGGTTCGACCGGCCCTGACACGGCCCTGATCCAGACCTGGCTGAACGGCATCCACGATGCCTGCACCCACTACGACCCCCTCACCGTCGACGGCAAGTTCGGCGCAGGCACCACCCGGGCCGTCCAGGAGTTCCAGATCCGGAATGACCTGGACGCCGACGGCAAGGTCGGCCAGAAGACCTGGGACGCCCTCTTCGCCAAGTACGCCGCCGCCCACGACGGCAACGAGCAGTACCCCGGTGTCCTGATGAGCGCCGGCCAGACCGGCGCCACCGTCAAAAGCGCCCAGCAGCAGCTCAACACCAGGGGCGCCAAGCTGGACGCCGACGGCAAATTCGGCGTAGCCACCACGGCGGCGGTCCGCAGCTTCCAGAGCGCCAACGGCCTGACCGCCGACGGGATCATCGGCCCCACCACCTGGTCAAAGCTCTACAGCAAATAACCACCAGGCGGCCCCGGGAGGGGTGCGCCGCCCCCTGACGGGCAGATCCGGCCGGACGTGCGCTTTGCGTCCGGCCGGATCTTTTGCATCCCTGCCGCCGCATCTTTTCCCCCGCCGCGGGGCAGACTACGGACGGAGGTGTATATTCTATGTACCATGCAGAAGACCATCCCACAGGGGCACGGCAGGCCGCACAGCCTGTCCTGCCGCCCTCCCAGCCGGAGGGACCCGGCGTCCAGCTGCCGCCGCCCCCGGTGACCCAGACGCCCCACCCCGGCCCTGCCAGCACGCCCCGGGCAGGGGTGCCGGTCACCGACGGCACCCCCATCCCCAGCCGCCAGAAGAACGCCGCGTCCTTCCTGGCGGGACGCACCCCGGGGGTGATAGCCACCTACGCCCCCGGCCAGCCGGGCGCGGCCATCCCCACCCTCGAGAGCGACGAAGTGGTCCGCAGCCTGATGGAATGGCGGCAGGAGGCTCCCTTCGGCTGAGCTTTTTCAAAAAATTCAAAATTTCCCGTTGCATTCCGGCCCTGCTTCCTTTATTATGGTACCAAACCCATACCATAGAACAGAAAGCAGGTATCGCCATGGCAGAAATCAAGTACGACATCATCCAGAAGATCGCGGTCCTCTCCCAGCGGCCCAGAGGGTGGGAGCGTCAGCTCAACCTCATCAGCTGGAACGACGGCGAGCCGAAATACGACCTCCGGGACTGGTCCCCCGACGGCAGCCGGATGGGCAAGGGGATCTCCCTCAGCGGGGAGGAGCTGGCCGTCCTCAAGGGCGTGCTGGAGGATATGGACGAGATCCAGCCCCCCGCCGAGCCCGACGGCCTGGAGGAGTGAGATGACCCAGCGGGAAGAGTTTTTGTCCATCTTCCGCCAGCACGTCACCCGGCGGGGCGCCGACCGGCTGCTGGACTGGATCGACACCAAGACCGACTTCTTCACCTGCCCGGCCTCCACCCGCTTCCACGGCGCCTGTGAGGGCGGGCTGTGTATGCACAGCCTCAACGTCTACCATGCCCTTCACAACAGCTTCTTTCAGGAGGGAGAGAGCGAGGAGAGCTACGCCATCTGCGCCCTCCTCCACGACCTGTGCAAGGCCAACTACTACAGGGTCTCCACCCGGAACGTCAAGAACAACGCCACCGGCCAGTGGGAGAAGGTCCCCTATTATTCGGTGGAGGACCAGTTCCCCTACGGCCACGGCGAGAAGAGCGTCTTTCTCATCGAGCGGTTCATGAAGCTGAAGGTGGAAGAGGCCGTGGCCATCCGCTGGCACATGGGGGGCTTCGATGACGCGGCCCGGGGCGGCTCCTTCGCCATCTCGGAGGCCTACGATCGCTATCCCCTGGCCATCAAGCTCCACATCGCCGACCTGACCGCCACCTACCTGATGGAACACCGCACCAGCGCTGTCCGGTGAGGGCGGCCGCACCCAGACAGAAAGATCCCCCCGCCCGCAGAGGGCAGGGGGATCTCTTTTGTCCTATCAAACGGCGGGGCCGACAGGGCGCAGTCACCCCATCTTCCCCCGCAGGTAGGCCGACTGCTTGAGGGGGATGTTCTCCCGGGCCATCAGGTGGTCCAGCTGGCCCAGCACCTCGCTGGTCATCTTGTCCAGGGGGCCGGGTTCGGGTGCGGGCGGCAGCGGGGGCTCGGGCGGGTCGAGCAGCTCCAGCGGCGCGTCCAGCCAGGAGGGCGCATCCTCCTCCGCCGCTGCGGGGGACTGGGCAGCCGCATTGCCTTCGGCGGGCTGGGGGCCGCCGTCAGGCCAGAAGGGGCCGTGGATCTCCTCCTGTTCGGGCAGAAAGCCGAGGCTCCGTGCTTTGGCGCAGAGGGACTCCAGCCCGGCGTTCTCCTTCTTGAGGGCCAGGATGGTCCGCTCGCAGGCAAAAAGCCGGGTCTCATACTGTCTGATCTCCTGCCGGGCCGCTGCAAGCTGCCGCGTCAGGGCCTCCAGCTGGGTCTCCCCCTGGCCGGATGGCTCGGACTGCACCGCTTCCGGCCGCAATCTGAACTCCTCTGTCGTCAACGCAAGCACCCCCTCCAATCGGTGCAACGCCCTGCGGGCCTGTCTGGCCTGGCGGGCGCAGCTGCCCCATGCGCGGTCGATGCGCAAAAGAAGGTCCTGCTTCTCGCGGCGCTGGGCCGCCATAAGCCGAAGCATCTCCTCCGTCATAGCCGCATCCTTCTGTGATTTCTGCCTGTACGGCCCGCCCGGCGGGCCGGTTTATTTCCGCTTGTTCAGGATGGCCAGCAGCTCGTCGTAGTAGCGGTTGTCGCTGCTCTCCTCCTCCACCGAGGCGGCGGGCTTGGCCGAACCGGGGGCGGTGCCGTCGGCGCTGAAGACTGCGCCGCTGCCGCTGGCCGGGCTGGAGCTGCCGCCGCTGACGCTGGTGGCCGCGTCCAGGGTGGAGCGCAGCGCGTCGCTGGTGCGGTTCTCGAAGCCGGTGGCCACCACCGTAATCTTCATCTCGTCCGAGAGGTTCTCGTCAAAGGCAGTGCCCCAGATGATGTTGGCGTCGGGGTGGGCGCTCTGTGTGATGAGGCCGGCGGCGGTCTCGACATCCTCCAGGCCGATGTCGGGGCTGGATGTAATGTTGATGATGACCCCGTGCGCGCCCGAGATGCTGGTCTCCAGCAGAGGGCTGGAGACGGCGGCCTTGGCGGCGTTCTCGGCCTTGCCGGCGCCCTTGGCGCTGCCGGTGCCCATGTGGGCGTAGCCGGCATCCTTCATGATGGAGCGAACGTCGGCGAAGTCCAGGTTTATGAAGGCCGGCACGTTGATCAGGGCCGAGATGGAC
>CAZEIG010000112.1:0-6152 GCA_964511805.1 uncultured Faecalibacterium sp. | reverse complement strand
GCCGATCAGGGCCATATAGTCGATCTTGCCCTTGTCGCCGGGGAAGACGCGGTTCAGCTCGATCCGGCAGCGGCGGTCCATCTCGGCCACGATCTGGTAGATGCGGGGCAGGGTCATCTTGAAGATGTCGACGTTCCACTTCTCCAGGGCCTCGGCCATGACGGTATGGTTGGTGTAGGAGAAGACCTTCTGGCAGATCTCGAAGCTCTTGTCCCAGTCAAAGCCGCACTCGTCCAGCAGGATCCGCATCATCTCGGGGATAGCCAGGGTAGGATGGGTGTCGTTGAGCTGGATGGCCACCATGTCGGGCAGGTTCTCAAGGGTGCCGTAGGTGGACAGGTGGTTCTGGACGATGTCGCCGATGGAGGCCGCCGACAGGAAATACTGCTGGCGCAGCCGGAGGATCTTGCCCTCGACGTGGTTGTCGTTGGGGTAGAGGACCTTGGAGATCAGCTCGGCCGAGGCGTTCTTGCTCATGGCCGTGTTGTAGTTGCCCAGGGAGAAGCTGGACATATCGAAGTCGGGGGCCTTGGCCTGCCACAGCCGCAGCTTGGCGACGCCGGCGCCGTCGTAGCCCTGGACGTACATATCCGAGGGGACGGCCATGACGCTGTTGTAGTTCAGGTGCTGGATATAGTGGAAGCCGTGGTCCCAGTTTTCACGGATCTCGCCGTCAAAGCGGATCTCGATGGCCTGTTCGGGGTGGCTCTTGAGCCAGACCTGGCCGCCGGGCAGCCAGTTGTCGGCCCGCTCCTGCTGCCAGCCGTCGACGATCTTCTGCTTGAAGATGCCGTACTCGTACAGGATCGAGTAGCCGGTGCCGCCGATGCAGGTGGTGGCCATCCCGTCCAGGTAGCAGGCGGCCAGACGGCCCAGGCCGCCGTTGCCGAGGCCTGCGTCCGGCTCTTCCTCGTAGATACTGTCGAGGTTGATCTCGACGTCGGCCAAGGCGGCTTTGCAGACCTCGTCCAGGCCCAGGTTCATCAGGCTGGTCTTGAGGCTGCGGCCCATCAGGAACTCCATGCAGAGGTAATAGACCTGCTTGGAACCCGAGCCGATGACCTTCGACTGGAACTTTTTATAGTTGTCGCTCATCATCTGGCGGCAGATCAGTGCCAGCGCACGGTAGATCTGCTGGTGCGAGGCCACCGAAAGGTCGACCCCGTACTCGCCGGTCAGCTTGTTTTGAAGAATGGTAGAGAACTCCTTGGTTGTCATACGTGTAATCTCCTGTCCTTAATGGAATCGCAGCGGGCATAAAGACTGTAAGGGCGGCCCCCGGAAGCGGCCAAAGCGCCCCGGGCGCGGGCTGCACACCCTATAAAAGCAACGGAACTACTGTGGTAACTTGCCGCACCGGCCCCGCCCCCATAATACAACAAGAACATTATAATCTCTTCCCTCTGGGATTGCAAGGAAAAGCGGAGAAATTTTCCGTATCCGCTATATTTTCAAGAAAATCTTTGTGCTGAAAGTGCAGTAATTTGGAATTTACTCTTTCTCTCAGGGGCCAATTATATTATAATAAGAAAGATAGAAGGCGCGCGGCCCGGGCTGTCCCGCCCCCAAAAGGGGAGAAATTCCGGGAGAAATAGAGGGAGAAACTCCCGCAGGGATTTCTTGTCTGAACAATGGGCGGGAGTTTGTTGCGTAAAATAGGACGGTTTTCCTGCCCGGGCACGGCGCGCAGGTTAGAAAGCGAGGCTGCTATGGTAAACAAAGTGCGGGTCAACATTGCGGGGGCGCAGTATGCCTTCGCCACCACCGATTCGGAAAAGTACATCACCTCCCTGGCCGACAAGCTGGACCGGGACATCGGCAAGCTGATGGAGGCAAACCCCAGCCTGCCGGTGACCAAGGCGGCGGTCTTCTGCGCCATGGACTACCTGGACGAGTACCAGAAGAGCACCGGCAGCGCCGAGAATATGCGCAGCCAGATCCAGGACTACATCGCCGATGCGGCCAGAGCCCGCGCGGCGGAGGACAAACTGCGGGCCGAAAACGAGGCCCTCCGCCGGGAGGCCGCCGCCCTGCGGGAGCAGCTGGAAAAACTGCGCCGGAAAGAGAAGGAAAAAGAGGAAAAGAAAGCCGAAGCCTGACCCGCCTGCCGGAAGGATGGGCAGCCGGGCGGGCTTTCAATCAATTTGGGATCACAGGACAGGAGAAGGACAGGAAAAGATGGGACGAATCGAGATCCTTGCCCCGGTGGGCAGTGAAGAGATGCTCCGGGCGGCGGTCTACAGCGGCGCGGACGCGGTATATCTGGGGTTTGAGGGCTTCAACGCCCGGTCGGGCGCAGGCAATTTTGACGCCGCCAGCCTCTGCGGGGCGGTCCGCTTCTGCCACGGGCGGGGGGTGCGGGTCCATGTGGCCATGAACACTACCGTCTATGCCGGCGAGCTGGAAGCGCTGGCCGCGGCGGTGCGGGCGGTGGCGGCCAGCGGTGCGGACGCGGTCATTTGCCAGGATATGGCGGTGGCCGGACTCTGCCGGCAGATCGCGCCCGGCCTGCCCCGCCACGCCTCCACCCAGATGAGTGTCCACACCCTGGAAGGGGCGCTGGAGATGGCCGAACTGGGCTTTGCCCGGGTCATCCTGGCGCGGGAACTCAGCCTGAAAGAGATCGAACATATCACCCAAAACTGCGGCATCGAGACCGAATGCTTTGTTCACGGGGCCCTCTGCATGAGCAAGAGCGGCCAGTGCTATATGTCCGCCTTCCTGGGCGGGCGGAGCGGCAACCGGGGCTCCTGCGCCGGGCCCTGCCGCCTCCCCTTTGACGCCAACCCCCTGCCCGAAGGCCGGCCCGGCAGGGCCCACCACCTTTCCCTCAAGGACAACTCGGTCATCGATAAGCTCGACCGGCTGGAGGCCGCCGGGGTGGCCTCGGCCAAGATCGAGGGCCGGCTGCGGATTCCTGAGTATGTGGCAGCGGCGGTGAACGCCTGCCTGGCGGGCCGGGATGGCTGTCCCTACGACCGGGAGCTGCTGCAGAACGCCTTCAGCCGTTCCGGTTTTACATCGGGGTATCTGGACGGGAAGATCGACGGGGCCATGTTCGGCACCCGCAGTGAGGCCGATGCCGAACTGACCCGCCGCACCCTGCCCGCCCTGCGGGAGCTCTACCGGCGGGAGCGGCAACGGGTGCCGGTCGCCCTCCGGCTGGAAGTGGAGGCCGAAGGGGAGAAGCTGACCGCCGCCGACCGGGAGGGGAGCCGGGCCATCGTCTACGGGAAGGAGATTCCCCAGCCCGCTCGCACCGACCCCGCCGAATCCCTCCGCCGGAGCCTTGGCAAGACCGGCGGCACCCCCTTTGCAGCCGAAGAGATCGAGGTGGAGATGGAGGGCGGCCCCTGGTACCTGCCGGGCAGCGCCGTCAATGAGCTCCGCCGCCAGGCGCTGGATGAGCTGCTCCAAAAGAGGGAACAGATCCGCCCCTGGCCGGTCCGGCAGATCGGCCTCCCCCCGCTGACTCGCCGTCCCGCCCCGGCCCGGCAGGCCCTCTGGACCCGGTTCGAGCGGTGGGAGCAGGTTCCCGAGCGCGCCCTCGGCCCCGATGGGCCGGCCCGGCTCATCCTCCCCATCGCCGAGGCGGAGAAGGTCCCCGCTGCCCTGCGGGGGCGGACCATCCTGGAACTGCCCCGGGCGATGTTCGGGGCGTTGGAGGCGGACACCGTCCGGAGGGTGGAGGCCGCCCGGGGGCAGGGCTTTGCCGGCTTCGAGGCCAACAACATCGCCCACCTGCGGATCTGCCGGGGCCTGCCCTTGACCGGCGGGATCGGCCTCAACCTGACCAACCCCTATGCTGCCCGGGTCTATGCGGACCTTGGCCTCGAGGCCATGCTGGTCCTGCCCGAGGTGCGTGAGAGCGAGATGGCCTTCATCGCCCCCAGCCGGGCGGGGGCCCCTGTCCCCACCGGGGCGCTGGTCTACGGCCATATGCCCCTGATGCTGACCCGGGCCTGCCCGTTGCAGAACGTCCGGGACTGCGCCCACTGCGACCGGAAGGGGGAGCTGACCGACCGGAAGGCCAAAAAGTTCCCGGTGCGGTGCGGCAATGGCGTCCGGACGGTATACAACCCGGTGCCCCTCTATATGGGGGATAAGCCGGGCGAGCTGCCGGTGGACTATGGCGTGGCCTATTTCACCCTGGAAAGCAGGGAGGAGGCCGCCGCTGTTCTGGACGTCCTGGCCCGGGGCGCGGCCTATGAGGGCGCGTTCACCCGCGGGCTGTATTATAAAGGTACGACTTGAGAAAATTTCGGGAGGAAAGACGTCTATCATGCAGACACTCACTGTAAAATATAAGGTATTGGACTCGCGGGCCAAGGTGCCTGCCTACGCCACCGCCGGGGCGGCCGCCGCCGACCTCTGCGCGGTGCTGGACGTTCCTTTGACCCTCGCGCCGATGGAGCGGGCTCTGGTTCCCACCGGGCTGGCCATCGAGCTGCCCGACCCCGGGGCGGTGGCCCTGGTCTACGCCCGCAGCGGCCTGTCCATCAAATACGGACTCTGCATGGCCAACGGGGTGGGGGTCATCGACAGCGACTACCGCGGGGAACTGCGGGTCCCGATGGTCAACCTGGGGGCCGCGCCCTACACCATCCAGCCCGGCGAGCGGGTGGCCCAGCTCTGCATCGCGCCGGTCTATACGGCGGCCTTTGTCCCGGCCGAGACCCTGGGTGACACCGCCCGGGGCGAGGGTGGCTTCGGCTCCACCGGCAAGTGAGGGGAGGGCGCGTCGTGAAACTGATCCTGGCATCCGGCAGCCCCCGCCGCAGGGAGCTGCTCAGCCTCTATACCACCGACTTTGAAGTCTGCGCCAGCGACTTTGACGAGCACGCCGTCCATGCCGCGGCCCCGGCGGCCCTGGCCGAAGCCCTGGCCCGGGGCAAGTGCCTGGCGGTGGCGGCCGCCCGCCCCGGCGCGGTGGTGGTGGGCAGCGACACGGTGGTGGAGCTGGACGGGGAAGTATTCGGCAAGCCGGCGGACGCCGCCGACGCGGCCCGGATGCTCCGGGCCCTCTCCGGCCGGACCCACCGGGTCCACACCGGGGTCTGCGTGTCGGACGGTGTGCGGGCCGAGAGCTTTGTGGACAGCTGTAAGGTGACCTTCTTCCCCATCAGCGAAGAGGAGATCGAGCGGAGCATCGCCAGCGGCGAACCTTTTGACAAGGCCGGCGCCTATGCCATCCAGGGGCAGGCGGCCCTCTGGCTGGACAGGCTGGAAGGGGACTACTACACCATTATGGGCCTGCCCGTCAGCCGGACCGTCCGGCTGCTGGAACGCTTTGGAAAAGAAAAAGAAACACCGCAAAGATGAAAAAAGAGGAAAAAATTGCAGAAGCACTTGTGAAAACCGGGCTTTATGACTATAATAATGAGAGGGCTGGCTCTGTCCGGCCGGCCCCGCGAGGGATAAGGAATCCGGCTGTGGGAGACGCCGCTGGCGGCCCCGCAGGCCCGATGAGATAAGGACATAAGGCGGGCAGCGGCCCGCCGGCTGCAATGGAGCGTTCGAAGCAAGAAAAAGCGACCGGGAACGGGAGTTCAGGAGTTTAGTTAAGGAGTAGCTGCGCTATGAGTTTTCTGTCAAAGGACATTGGGATCGATCTGGGTACAGCCAATACCCTGGTTTATATGAAGGGCAAGGGGATCATCATGCGGGAGCCGTCGGTGGTGGCGGTGGACACCCGGAACGATGAGGTCCGCTGCGTCGGCGCCGAGGCCAAGGCCGTCATCGGCCGCACCCCCGGCAGCATCGTGGCGGTCCGCCCCCTCAAGGACGGCGTCATTGCCGACTTCGACATCACCGCCAATATGCTGGAGAATTTCCTCAAGAAGGCCTGCGGCAACAGCCTGTTTGCCCGGCCGCGGGTGGTCATCTGCATCCCCTCGGGCGTCACCGAGGTGGAGCGCCGGGCCGTCCGTGAGGCCACCCTCAAAGTCGGCGCCCGCCAGGTGTCGGTCATTGAGGAGCCGATGGCCGCCGCCATCGGCGCGGGCCTGCCCATCAGCGAGCCCACCGGCAGCATGATCGTGGACATCGGCGGCGGCACCGCTGAGATCGCGGTCATCTCCCTGGGGGGCATCGTGGCCTCCTGCAGCGTCCGGATGGCCGGCGATATGTTCGACCAGGCCATCATCGCTTTC
>CAZEIG010000111.1:2914-6254 GCA_964511805.1 uncultured Faecalibacterium sp. | reverse complement strand
CAGGCCCAGGGCGCTGTAACACTCGGTGATGGTGTCCAGGATAATCCGGACGGCGTAGACGTCATAGATCTCGTCGAAGGACTTGTTCTGGACGAACATCTTCCGGTAGATGCCGTAGATGCTCTTGACCCGGCGCTTCATGGTGGCCCCCTTGATCCCGCTCTCCTCCAGCCGCTTTTCGATCAGGGAGGAGACGCTGGCCAGGAACTCCTCGCCCAAGCGCTCGCTCAGCAGGTTGCTGATCTCCTCATAGCCAACCGGGTCGAGGTAGTGGAGGCTGCGGTCCTCCAGTTCCTCCTTGACGTTGAGGATGCCCAGTCGGTTGGCGATGGGGGCGTAGACCTCCATCGTCTCCCGGGCCTTGTCCCGTCGCTTCTGCTCGGGCCAGGCGTCGCCGGTCCGCATATTGTGCAGCCGGTCGCAGAGCTTGATGATCATGACCCGGACGTCCTGGCTCATGGCCAGCAGCATCTTCCGGAGGTTTTCGGCCTGCTGTTCCTCGATGCTCGAAAACTGGATCTTGGTCAGCTTGGTAACGCCGTCCACCAGGGAGGCCACCTCGGCGCCGAAGGCCGCCTTCAGCTCCTCCACCGTGGTGGGGGTGTCCTCCACCACGTCGTGCAGCAGGGCGGCAGCGATGCTCTCGCTGTCCATCCCCAGGTCCAGCACCAGCCGGGCCACCGCCAGCGGGTGGCAGATATAGGGCTCGCCGCTGCGGCGGCAGACGTTCTTATGAGCCTGGTTGGCGGTGTGGTAGGCCTTTTCGATCATCTCCATGTTGTAGGCGCGGCCGCTGGCCTTGATGGCCTCCAGCAGCTTGTCGTAGGTGATGATCTCGGGCCGTGCCTCGGAAGGGGCCATATAGTCCACCGCGTCGGCAAGGCGGGCGGTGGCCGCCACCGTCCCGATCTCCCGCACCTGGTGCTGCAGGTGACTCTTGGCCGTATAGTGATCCTGCTCGGGAGCAGGGGCTGCGTTTTTCTTTCCCTCTGGCATATTACGTCTCCTCCAAACACTTCAGGATGGGCGCGTCGGCAAGGTTCTTCTTCCCTGCCACCCGCACCAGCTCCAGAAACGGTACGCCGTCCCTCTCCACGGCTTCCACAAGACCCACCTGCTGCAAAGCCGCCACGGCCACCAGGGTCTTGCCTGTGTGGTCTGCGCCCAGCCTGGCGCAGAGGGGCTGCAAATCGTCGGCGTGCCAGCGCCGGGTCTTGAGTTCGCGGTAGACGGCGGCCACCTCGTCACGGGCGGGGCAGAGCTGTTTTCGGTCGTCGGCCGAGAGATCTGCGCCGCGGCGCAGCGCCTCCACCAGGGCGGCCTGCCGGGCCGCGTCCGGGCCAAAGCCGGCCGGGTGGACGTCGACGATCCGGCCCGAGACCTGCGCCCCTCCGGCTCCTTCGTAGACCGACAGGCTTAGGGCGGCGTCCACCACGTCCCCGATCTGGTAGGCCAAATGGGCGGGGGTCATCCCGAACCAGACGGCGTAGAGTCCCACGCCCCCCTGCTGGAGCCGCAGGCGGCAGTGCTTACCGTCCGACACGGGGTAGATCCCCTCCACCACCGCCTTTTCCAGCAGAAAGACGGGAGCGGGGTTCTCGGCGCCGAAGGGGGCCATCCTGTCCAGGGCCCGCACTTCTTCCACCGTGACCCTGGGCAGGCGGACCGAGAGGTCGCAGACCAGGGGCGGCGCCTGGATAACCGGGCATTCCCGGGCAGCCCATTCGTTCATCCGGCTGCGGAGGGCGGGCAGGTCCTCTTCTTTGACCAGCAGGCCCGCGGCCATGGCGTGCCCGCCGAAGCGGATCAGCAGATCGGCGCAGGCGGTGATGCAGGCATGCAGATTGAAGCCGGGGACGCTGCGGCCACTGCCCTTGGCCTCCCCGTTTTCGGCGATGGATACGATCATGACCGGGCGACCGTACTTTTCCACCATCCGGGAGGCCACGATCCCGATGACTCCCTGGTGCCAGCCCCGACCCCAGAGGAGCATGATCCGGTCTTCGGCCCGGCCGGGCTCGGCGGCCAGCATCTCTCCCACCGCCTTTTCGATCTTCTGTTCGGTCTCCTGCCGCAGGGCGTTGATCTCGTTCAGCCGGTGGGCCAGGACAGCCGCCCGGTCCGGGTCCTCGCAGAGGACCAGCTGGAGGGCCGCCGTCGCGCTGTCCATCCGGCCGGCCGCGTTCATCCGGGGCGCAATCCCAAAGCTGACGTTGTCGGCGGTGACCGGCTTGCCCGCCAGCCCCACTTCTTCCAGCAGGGCGGCCAGGCCCGGCCGCTCGGTGCGCTGCAAAAGCTGCAGCCCCGCCTTGACGATGGTCCGGTTCTCTCCGGTCAGGGGCATGACGTCGGCCACCGTGCCGATGGCGGCCAGGTCGCTGCAAACTTCCAGCAGCTCTTCGGGCATACAGTCCTCGAGGGCGGCGCAGAGCTTGAAGGACACCCCCGCCCCGCAGAGGTCCTTGAAGGGACTCTCATCGTCGGCGCGGCGGGGGTCTACCACCGCCACCGCTTCGGGCAGGACGCTGGGGGGCAGGTGGTGGTCGGTGATGACCAGGTCGATCCCGAGGGAGGCCGCATAGGCCGCCTCTTCCACCGCCGAGATGCCGTTGTCCACCGTAACGATGAGGGTATAGCCCTTCTCATGGATCCGGTCGATGGCCCGGCGGGAGAGGCCGTAGCCGTCCCGCTCCCGGCTGGGGAGCATACACTTGACGGCGCCGCCCATCCCCTTGAGCTGTTCGTACAGCAGGGATGTGGCGGTGACGCCGTCCACATCGTAATCGCCAAAGATAACGATGGTTTCTCCTTTTTCCAAAGCCTGCCGGATGCGGGCGCAGGCCTTGTCCATATCCCTGAGCAGGAAAGGGTCGCTGAGGCTGTCCTCCCCCGCCAGGAAAGAGAGGGCCTCTTCCGGCTGGGTAAAGCCGCGGGCCGCCAGCAGCCCCGCCAGCAGGCTGGCTTCTTTCATCTGCTGGGCAAAGACTGAAGCCAGTTTGGCGTCGTCCCACTCCTCCCCGACAAAAGCAGCCTCCTGTTCGAGCTGGTCGGTCCGCTCCTCGGCGATGGCCTCCAGCAGACCGGCCACCGCCTCCCGGTCCAGCGGCCGCAGTTCCCACGGACGGCCGGTCATAGCAGGCCCTCCCCTGTCAGGCCGTCGCTGGCCAGCATCCCTTCCAGCGCCGCAATCTCGCTGGAAACGTCAAGAGCTGCGTCCGACAGCAGGGTGTCGTAAAGATTTTCATAGGCAGTGTTCAAGGTGTGGAGGATGCCGCCGATGTCCCGCCGGATGGCCTCGGCGTTCCCCCCCTTCTGGCCCTGCACGTCGTTGTAGGTGTGC
>CAZEIG010000111.1:0-2904 GCA_964511805.1 uncultured Faecalibacterium sp. | reverse complement strand
TGGTAGGGATATAATATTCCGCAAACCGCCGGGCCTTGGGTGCGCTCTCGGGATGGCTCTCCAGCCAGGCGCAGATGGCCTCGGTGGTCTGCTGCATTTTTTCCAGTTCATCGGCGGCGGTGGCGTCGGTCATCAGCTTGCGCTCCTCGGCCAGCACATGGGCAAACCGCCGGGCGGTGTCCAGGTGGAGGGTCTTGGGGCCCTGGGACGGCTCCTCCGCCGGTTTTTCGGGTTCGGGCTGCTTTTCGGCCGCCGGTGCGGGCGGAATGTTATGGGCCGCCCGGTAATCGGCGGCGCTCAGATAGAGGCAGTCGTCCTTCTCATCCAGCCAGCCCTTATCCAGCCAGCCCTTTTCGATCAGCTCCCGCAGCCGCTTGCGGAGCTTGCGCTTTTTCATCTGAAGCAGACCCGCCAGGTCGTCCAGGTACACCCCCTGGGACACGTCCATGGCCGCAAAGGCGTCGGCACAGCGGTTCAGCAGTTTGGAAGCCTCCATATTTTCGCTGCCCACAGCGGTTCCCACGATGGAGCCGATACCGATGCCCAACAGGCCGAAGCCGGTGGCCAGGACTACGGTGTATTCCAGGGTTCCCTCCAAAAGCATATCGGTGGCCATGAAACAGCCCAGGCTGCCCAGAAAACCCGCAAAAATCAGGATGCCAAAGCAGATGACCACGGCCAGGCCGATGCCAAAACGCTTGCGGGCGTTCCAGCGGATGGTTTTTTCGTATTCCAGAGCAGCTTCAGCGGCCTCGGGGCGGGGATCGCTGTCCCACTGGGCCCGGGTGCGGCCCGGCTGGCCCCCAAAGTCGGCGGCGTAATCGTAGGGCCCTTCTTCAAAGGCTGAGCCGTTCCGGGCGACTTCCCGACGGCGGCGGCGTTCCTCCCGGCGCTGGCGGCGGGCTTTGTCCCGTTCCAGGTCGAAGGCGTCCCGCAGGGCGTCGTCCACTTCCCCCACCACATCGTTCATCAGGTGGGTAAAGCTGCGGCCCACTTCGGCGGCCTGGCGGCCGATCTCATCACCGTAGTCCTGAAACCCCTGGCGGAATGCGTCCGAAACCGTCACGCCCAGGTCCCGCAGCTGCCGCTCCAGCTCCTGCTGGACGGCGTCCTCTTCCTGTTTTATTTTCTTTTCCTGTTGGTCCATGCACAAATCCCTCAATCTCCCGCCGGGCGATACCTGCTTGCTATCGCTGACGCGACCCGCAGGCCGTCCACGGCGGCGCTCATGATGCCGCCCGCGTAGCCCGCACCCTCGCCGCAGGGGTACAGCCCCGCCAGCTGGGTACACTCATAACTTTCCCCCCGCACCAGCCGCACCGGGCTGCTGGTGCGGGTCTCGAGACCGGTCAGGACGGCCTCAGGAGCAGTATACCCCGCCAGCTTCCGGTTGAACGCCCGCAGGCCGGCCCGCAGCGCCCCCGAAAGCTCGTCCGGCAACAGGCTGCCCAGGTCCGCCGGGACGACTCCCCGGTCATAGGTAGGGACCACCCGTCCGATCTTCAGTGCGCCCCGCCCCTCCAGGAAGCTGGCGGCGTTCTCAGCCGGCGCGGCGTAGGGGCCGCCGGCCCGGCCCGCCGCATAGGCCCGCTCTTCCAGCGTCCGCTGGAAGGCGATGGCCCGCCGCGGGTCCCCGCCGAAGTCCTCGGGGCCGACCCCGGCCACCACCGCCGCATTGGCGTTTTTGCCGTCCCGGGCATGGTAGCTCATCCCGTTGGTGACCACCCGGCCTGTCTCGCTGGCCGCGGCCACCACCTGCCCGCCCGGGCACATACAGAAAGTATAAACGCCGCGTCCATTTACATATTGGGAGAACTGATACTCCCCTCGGGGCAGGGCCGGATGGCCCGCAGCGTCGTGGTAAAGGCTCTTGTCAATCTCACTCTGGAGATGCTCGGCCCGGAAGCCCACGCTGAAGGGCTTGCAGGTGAAGGCCAGGCCTCCGTCCATCAATGCCTCAAAGGTATCCCGGGCCGAATGGCCCACCGCCAGCACCAGCGCCTGGCAGGGGATCTCGCCCCTGGTGGTCACCGCACCGGTGAGGGCGCCGTTTTGGCTGCGCAGCCCGGTGAGGGCGGTATTGAACCGCACCTCGCCTCCCAGCGTCTCGATTTCCCGCCGGATGGAAGCGATGACCTGCCGCAGCAGGTCGGTGCCCACATGGGGCTTCTGCTGCCAGGCGATCTCAGGCGGAGCGCCGTGGGCCAGCAGCACCCGTGTCACATAACCGCAGAGGGGGTCCCCGATGCGGGTGGTGAGCTTGCCGTCCGAGAAGGTGCCCGCGCCCCCCTCGCCGAACTGGATATTGGCGTTCTCGTCCAGCTCGCCGGTGGCCGAAAAGTGTTCCAGCGCCCGGACTCGCCGGGCCAGGTCAGGGCCGCGCTCCAGCACGATGGGGGCAAAGCCCTGCCGTGCCAGCACCAGGGCTGCGAACAGCCCCGCCGGCCCCAGCCCGCAGACCACAGGCCGGCTGCCGAGGGGCCGGGCCCCCGGGGTGATGACCAGCTCCGCTTCCCGATGCAAAGCAACGCAGTGCGAGGCCCCTGCATAAGCAGGTTCCTCACCCTCATCTTTGAGCGTTACTGCGATGGTATAAACCAGTTTGGGACGGCCGTGGCGGGCGTCCACCGACAAACGGTGGACCCCCATCTGCCGCACCTTGTCGGGGGGCAGGCGCAGGACGGCCAGCGCCTGCGCACGGGCCTGCTCCTCCCCGGCGGAGAGAGGCAGGCGGATGTCTCTGACCAATATCATAACAATGTTCCAACCCAATTCAAATTCATCCCGGACGGCCGGGACACATACAGGGAAATTTTCAAGTGAGAGTGCGCGGTTCGATTGAAAATTTTGTCTAGAGCAATCCCATAAAATATCGTGAAGCAGTTTCAAAAACTTTACAAAAGC
>CAZEIG010000110.1:0-6272 GCA_964511805.1 uncultured Faecalibacterium sp. | reverse complement strand
GCCCACCAGTTCCAGCAGGCACTGGGCATAGATGGCGGTCTTGATCGCCTCGCATACCACGCCGGGGGCATACGAGGAGCCCATGTACATCTCCCGGTGGGTGTCGAGAGTGCAGCCCAGCTCCTTGCCCAGCCCGGGGGCGTTGAGGCGGTAGGCGCACTGTTCCACCAGGTCCCGCCGGCCCGCAATATAGCCGCCGGTGGGGGCGATGCCGCCGCCGGGATTCTTGATAAAGCTTCCGGCGATCAGATCGGCCCCCGCCTGGCAGGGCTCCTGCGTCTGGGTGAACTCGCCATAGCAGTTGTCCACAAAGACGATGATGCCAGGGTTGGTGGAGCGGGCGGCCTCGGCCACCCGGCGGATGGTCGCCAGATCGAAGGCATTCCGCTGCATATAGCCCCGGCTGCGCTGGATGTGGCAGACCTTGGCCCGGGGGGCCGCCGCCGCGATAGCCTCGTAGTCGGGGGTATGGTCGGGCCGGAGGGGGACCTCCTCATAGCGGATGCCATAGTCGGTCAGGGTGCCGGTCCCCTTCCCCTTGCCGTCGATCCCGATGACCCCTTCCAGGGTGTCGTAGGGGCGGCCGGTGGCGGCCAGCAGGGTATCCCCCGTCCGCAGCAGCCCGAAGAGGGCCACCGCCAGGGTGTGGGTGCCACTCATAAACTGGCTGCGGACCAGCGCATCCCCACAGCCCATCGCCTGGGCGAAGATCTGTTCCAGTTTGGCCCGGCCGGTGTCCCACAGGCCGTAGCCGGTGGTGCCCAGCATATCGGTGGCCGACATCTGGTTGTCGGCAAAGGCCCGGAGCATCTTGAGCTGGTTATAGTCCCGGACCTCCTCCGCCTGGCGAAAGTAGGGGGCGCAGAGTTCCATGGCCTTCTGGTCCAGGGCCAGGACTTCGGGTTTATAGTCAAAAAAGCGTTCAAGCATGGGTAATATCTATCCTTATTCGTTTCTGTTTTCTTGGGCATGAGAAGCTTCCTCCACCCGGTAGCAGCGCAGGCTGCCGCAGGCCGCAAACCCAAGGCCACGGTAAAAGGCCAGGTTTTTCGGCTCGCTGTAAAAGACGCACTGCCAGCCCTCTGCCGACAGGGCGTTGGCCATGGCCGTCACCAGCCAGCCCCCCAGCCCCCGGCGGCGGAAGGCCGGGTCGGTGTGGAGGAGGGAGAGGTAGGCCTGCCCCTCAAAGAGGGCGTCGGCGCCCATGGTGGCCCGCAGCACGCCGCCCCCGTCCCGCAGGCCCCAGAGCCGGGCCAGCCCGTGGTTGACAGCGGTGCAGGTGCGGGAGTAAAAGCCATCCCGGTAGCTCGCATGGGCTGGGAAGAGAAGGCCGGCGGCCTCCCCCGGGCTGACGGCCTCGTCCAGGACAAAGCCCGCCGGCAGGGGCGGCTGGGGCAGACGCCCGCCCGCGGCCAGCGCAAAGCCGGTGTCCGCCCCGTCGGGGCGCAGGCCGGGCCAGCCCGTCAGATCGGCGAGAGTCTGGAGGGTCCGCACCCCCGCGAACCGCAGAAAGATGGACAGTTCCTCGGGGTCGTCCGGCAGACCGGAGAGCCAGGCGCAATCGTCGGTCAGGGAGAGGGCCGCGTCATCGGCCAGGTAGAGCCGGACCGGCGCACCATCGTTGCCAGCCCAGAGGGCCAGGTCCCGGCCCAGCAGGGCGCGGAGCATCGGGTCCCGGCAGGCCGCCGCGAGGAAAACCTGCCGCTGGGCAGCGGAAGCGACAGCCGCGATCATTCCGCCTGCGCCGGCAGGGCGTTGACGATCTGCTTATAGTGGCGGCCCCGGACCTCAAAGTTGGGGTAGACGTCGAAGGAGGCGCTGGCCGGCGAGAGGGTGACGATGTCCCCGGGGTGGGCTGTGCCGCGGGCCAGGGCGACGGCCTCCTCCATGTCTTTGGCATGGAGGATGAGCAGGCCGCTGTCTGCAAAGCCGGGCTCGGCCCGCACCGCCGCCTCGATCCGGGGGCCGGTGGCCCCCATCAGAACCAGCACCTTGACGTGGGCCAGGATCTCGGGGGCCAGGGGCTCGTAGGGGATCTTCTTGTCGTAGCCGCCCGCGATAAGGATCAGCTTCTGGTCAAAGCTCCGCAGGCCCGCGATGGTCCGGGTAGGGCTGGTGGCGATGGAGTCGTTGTACCAGGTCACCCCGTCCAGGACCCGCACCGGCTCGATCCGGTGCTCGACCCCGGTGAAGCTGCCGCCCACCTTCCGGATGGCTTCCACCGGCACGCAGCCCCAGACCGCGGCCGTGGCGGCCAGCAGGTTCTCGATGTTGTGCAGCCCCCGCAGTTTGACGTCCTTCCGGGCCAGGAAGGGGGTCACCACACCCTTTTCGGCCATGCAGAGCATCCCGTCCTCCCGCAGGAAGGCGCCGTTGCCGGTCTCATGCAGGCGGGTGAACCAGACCTGTTCCCCCTTGCAGTCGGCCTGCATGGCCCGGGCTATCTCGTTCTCATATCCCAGGACGGCCCGGCAGGGCGGCTGCTGGTAGAGCAGGATATTCCGCTTGGCGTCAATGTACTCCTGCATATCCTTGTGGTGGTCCAGGTGATTGGGGGTCACGTTGGTGACCACCGCCACGGTGGGACTCTTCCGCATACTGATGAGCTGGAAGCTGGACAGCTCCACCACCGCCACGTCGTCAGGGGCCACGTCGGGAAGCATGGGCAGCAGGGCCGCGCCGATGTTCCCGCCCAGGTGGACCCGCCGGCCCGCCGCCTTGAAGAACTCGCTGATGAGGGTGGTGGTGGTGGTCTTGCCGTCCGAGCCGGTCACCGCCACGATCTCGCAGGGGCAGAAGTCGAAGAAGAGTTCCACCTCGCTGGTCACCATGGCGCCGGCGGCGATGGCATCCTGCAGGGGCTTCTGGTAATATTCAAAGCCGGGGGTCCGCAGGATGATGTCCTGCCCCCTGAAGCCGTCCATGTAGTTTTCCCCCAGGCTCAGCCGGATGCCCAGGCGGCGGATGGTCTCGGCGTAGTCGCCGAACTCCTCCACCGATTTCTTTTTGTCACAGAGGGTCACCTCGGCCCCCAGGCCCACAAATTCTTCGATCAGGGTCTTGTGGCTGACCCCCGCGCCGATGAAGGCGACCCTTTTGCCGCGTACCAGCGCGGCAAGCTGCTGCTGTTCCTTCTGCATGGTAAAAATCCCTCCCCGGGGGGCCGTTTCGCCCCCAATCTGCCGGTATCGTGAAAGACACACGGTCTATTATAGCTTTTTTGCGCCCAGATAGCAACGAAAATCCCAAAACCGTTCACCAAAAGTGTGTTGTCTTTTCGAGGCGTTTCTGCTACACTTGACAAAAGCAGGCCCGGCATACTTTCCCCCCGCCTGCATATGATTTCACAACCAGAACGCTTCTGCGTTTTTACATAGAAAGGACACCGCCTTGAAACGTTTCTTCTTCCGTCTGATGGCGGCCGCGCTGGCGGCTGCCGCCCTTTTTGCCCTGACCGGCTGCACCCAGGGCTCGGGCGTCAACAGTTTCACCTGGTTCGTCGATGAGATCCCCGCGAACCTTGACCCCCAGATCGCTTCCGATCCTGCCGACGTTCTGGCCTGCAAAAACCTCTACGGCGGGCTGGTCCGGCTGGACGCCGACGGCAAGGCCCAGCCCGACCTCTGCGAGAGCTGGACCGTCTCTTCCGACGGGCTGACCTACACCTTCTACCTCAAGCCGGGGCTGACTTACACCGCCGCCCGGGGCGAGGCCACCAGTTACGCCATCACCGCCGAGGACTTTGTCTACGCCTTTCAGCGGCTCTTCTCCCCTGAGACCCGCTCCCCCTACGCGGTGGAGTTTGCGGCCATCGAGGGGAGCGGCGCGGCCCTGGCCGGACTGGCCTCTCCCGCCAGCATCGGGGTGACGGCCGCCGACACCCTGACGGTGGTCTTTACCCTTTCCGAGCCGGACGACGACTTCATCAACAAACTGGCTCTGCCCGGTGCCATGCCCTGCGACGAGGAATTCTTCCTCAGCACCGGCGGCAGCTACGGCCTCAGCAGCGACACCATCCTCTCAAGCGGGAGTTTTTACCTTTATAACTGGACTTCCAGCGGCCTCTTCCTCCGGCGGGACGTCAGCGGCGGACTGGTCGACTCGCTGCGGCTGGTCCAGAACACCGGCTCGGTCCAGAGCGCCGAGGAGCTGATCCTCAACGAGCGCTGCACCGCCGCCCTAGACGACACCGACGCCGCCACCACCCTCCGCTCGATCAGCTACACCGACACCACCTGGTGCCTGCTCTTCAATCACCAGAACGCCGCCCTCTCCTCCACCGAACTGCGGCAGGCCCTGGCCTCGGCGGCGCGGCAGGCCAGCCTGACGGCGGACGGCGGCATCTACACCCCGGCCGCCGGCCTGGTCCCCGACGGGCTGGATGTGAGCGGAGTCGACTACCGCGCGGCGGCGGGCGACCCCACCCCCGTTCTGGGCAGCGCCTACGGCCTCTACCGCGCTGCCCGGCAGACCATCACCAGCGCCGACCTGATGGGGATCACCGTCCTGGTGCCCGAGGGGGCCGGACTGAACCAGACGGTGGAGTCGATCAACAGCGTCTGGCAGCGGGAGCTCTCCCTTTTCTTCTCCGTCGAGACGGTCCCGCAGGAGGACTTCGACGCCCGGCTGGCCAGCGGCGACTACACCATCGCCCTGGCCCCGGTGACCTGCACCGACGGCAGCGTCTACACCCTGCTGCGCAGTTTCGGCCCCGACGGCCTGTGCGGCTACGACGACCCGAGCTATGAAGCCCTCCTGGCCCAGAGCGCTTCCGCCGCCGACGGTGAGCTGCGCTGCCAGCTGCTGGCCCGGTGCGAGCGGCAGCTGCTGGCCGAGTGCGTGGCTGTCCCTCTCTTTGCCCAGCAGAAACGGCTGCTTCTGGCCGACGGCGTCGAGGGCCTGGTCTTCGACCCCTACGGCCCGGTGCTGGACCTGACCTGGACCACCAAGACCTGACCGGTGCGAACCAATGCGGCACGGCTGGCCCTTCCTCTGCATGGTGCAGGGCGACGGCGAGCCAGCCCCCACTGGTATGTACCGCCGCCGTATCCCATAGCAGCCAAACAGCCCCACCCCAAAAATCAGGGTGAGGCTGTTTTTCTGCCCTTTTTCAGGCAGGTGCTCTCCTTTTTATATCTCCCGCTCGTATCGGAAGCGCCAGTAGAGGGCGCAGCCGTGTACCAGCAGGTAGGCGAAGACCAGTAGCAGGACGGCGGACAGCTCCACCCTCATCAGGGCGAAGGAGACCATCAGCGCACCAAAGACAAAGGTCATCATATCAAAGGCGCGGCCCTTGGCCCGGGCGGCGATGGCGGCGTTCCGCTCGTCCTTCTGGTCGATCTCGATCTGACGGCGAAGCTCGGGGCTGTCCTTCAGGGCCCAACGAGAGGCCAGCGCCCCCACCCCGTGGCCGAACAGCCCGCAGCCCAGCCCGATGCAGACGTAGGGCAGCGCCCCGCCCATCCGCATCATGCCGAAGCCCACGATCCAGAGCAGCGCCCCCGCGGCGGCGGTCAGCCAATCCATGTACTTTTTCATCTCAGCAGCCTCCTTTGTTCACATACACTTTTCCGGCATCCGGAAGATGACGACCCCGATGACGTACTGAAACACCGCCAGCCCAAAGAGCAATGCGATGATCCAGGCCGCGGCCCACAGCAACGCCAGCAGGAATGCCAGCACGAAGATCATGGCGCCGTAATAATCATCCACCGGCAGCAGCAGCCCCGCGGCGATCGGCGCCGACGATCATGTCGATGACAAAAGGCTTTTTCTCTTTCATGTCTCTCCCTCCTCGTAGATGAAGATATCCTCAATGCTCATCCCGAAGTACCGCGCAATCTTGAAGGCTAGCAGGATGGAGGGATTGTACCGTCCATTCTCCAGCGAGCCGATGGTCTGGCGGGAGACTTCGAGCGCGCTGGCCAGTTCCTCCTGCTTGATGCCGCGGGCCTTCCGCAGTTCCTCCAGCCGGTTTTTCATCCCGTCTCTCCCTTCTTGATGGAAAGTTTGCTTTCCGTGACTCTATGACACCACATCCCCCTGTCCATGTCAAGCAAGCTTTCCGTTTTCCTGCAAAAAACAGAGGACCGTTTCTGAACTGCTCTCCGTCAAGAGGACAGAGAAAAACATAAGGCAACACCGTACAATCACCCAAGAATCGTTGCGAGATTCCACAATGGACGTAAAAACATAGGATTCATGGTAAATTTCTTCACAGAGGCATACAAACTCAAGCCGCCAGGCAGGGTCTGTCGGCCAGAAGCAGATTC
>CAZEIG010000109.1:2477-6300 GCA_964511805.1 uncultured Faecalibacterium sp. | reverse complement strand
CAGGAACTGGTTTGCTTGTTCTGGATATTGTTGATATTTGATGGGATCGCTCTAGAAGTAAATATCCGACATGTAAGGACCGTAAGAATCGCCGTTAGAGGCAGTAAACGACCAAATATAGCGGTACTGGTTTAATGATCCTGGAACTATGTATAATGGACACTGTCGATTGTGAGGGTTTCAGTAGTGCCGCTCTCACTGAAAAGCGTGGACATACCATTTTGGGGTTCAGATTTGGTAGAGACAGGTTTACTGCTGCATTGGAATGACTTCCTTTCTCAAAAAATAAAAATTATTCAGAATCATAGAGACAAAAGCGCGCAGCTGTGTTATTATATTTATAAGTGAGGTGGAGCAGACTATGCAGATGGTTTTGATTGGCGAGTACATCAAGCAGCGCCGGAAGGAACTGCATTTGACCCAGGAAAAAGTGTGTGATGGCATTTGTGACCCTACAACACTTTCACGGATTGAAAATGGCTGTCAAGTTCCCAGCAAAACAAAACTCAATGCCCTCTTACAGCGTCTCGGGTTGCCGGACAGCCGCTATTATGCACTTGTTTCAGATCATGAGTTGAAAATAGAATCCCTGAAAAGAGAAATTGTAAGCTGCAATGCCCTTGAAAAAGCAGATCAGGGTTTTGTTTATCTCGCGCAGCTGGAAGAAATAACAGAGCCAGAGGATCACCTGACTGGTCAATTTGTACTGCGCTCCAAAGCGTTGCTTGGAAGAATCAGGGGGAAGTATTCAGTGCATGAACAGCTGGATTTACTGAACCAAGCACTATGTATGACAATCCCTCAGTTTAGCTTGGATAATATAACGGAATTCTTGTATACATTTGATGAGGTGAAAATCATCAATCAGATAGCGTTATGCTACTCTGACCTGCAGCAGCATCTGAAAGCACTGTCCATTTATCAGCAAATCCTAAAATATATTTATAGTCATTTATAGTCATTATCAGGAAATTACCACTGCTGGGAATGGTATGCTGCCTATGGTTTTACATAATTATGCTGGTGAACTCAGTCTTGCAGGGCAATATAAAGAGTGTATTCAGGTTTGCAGGGAAAGCCAGCAAGTTTGTATTCGGTATGGACATCATCAATTTTTGCCGGGTTTTCTTGAGGATATGGCCGAATGTTACTTTTTCTGTGGAAACCGGAAAGAAAGTAAGGAATTTTACCTGCAAGCGTACTACGTTTATCGGGCATTGGAAGAGCAGAGTTCGGTACAACGGCTTTATTCTGAAATAGAAAATCGTTTTGGCTGTACGATTTTGTAATCAAACATAATCTCCTCTTCCAGGGGATACATCCAGTGGAAGAACTGGATTGGGTGGGTCCAATGGAACACTATTAGAATTTTCAGATGAAGCGTCTATAACATCGCTTATAGATTCATTTATGTATGCCTAAATCTTGAGTTTGAGCATATACGACAGGCGATGCAATCGTCACTAGGATGGTGCAACACAAAATACAAGAGATAAAAAAGCTAAAAAATTTTTGCACAGAAATCCATTCCTTTTTTATTTTAAGTTTATCAGATAAATAAAAATATACCATAGCGTCCAGTACAGAAAAAACCTTGCATGAAACGCCAAGTTTCAGTCCCCCGCAGCGTCCCCTTTTGGTTTTCGGACCGGAAGGGGAATTTTTTTGTCGGCTCCCCTCGACAATGCTGTGCTAATTGATTATAATGTACTTAGTCAATAAGTATATTTGATACAAAGGGGGATCGGGTGGAGATCATCATCAGCAGCAACGCGGGCAAGCCAATCTATGAGCAGATCACCTTGCAGATCAAGGCAAAGATCATGAGCGGGGAACTCAAGACGGGCGACCCTATCCCGTCCATGCGGGCGCTGGCCAAATCGATCCACGTCAGTGTCATCACGGTGCAGAAGGCTTATGAGGACCTGCAGCGGGACGGGTTTATCGAGACGACGGTGGGCCGGGGCAGTTTCGTGTCGGCCCAGAACAAGGACTTCTATCAGGAGGAGCAGCAGCGCCAGGCGGAGGAACATTTGCAGCAGGCCGCCGACATCGGCCGGACCAGCGGCATCAGCCTGGAAAAACTGATCGAGCTGCTGACCCTCTTGTATCAGGAGGAAGAGTGAGTATGGACGCTATCTTGGAGGTAAAAGACCTGACCAAACGGTACGACGGCTTCACCTTGCACCGGGTGTCCTTCGCGGTGCCGAAGGGCTGCATCATGGGGCTGATCGGGGAGAACGGCGCCGGCAAGAGCACCGCCATCAAGGCTATGCTGGGCCTGGTGCGGCCGGACAAGGGCGGCGCGGCCTTCTGGGGCAGGCCGCTGGAGGCCGACAGCCGGCTGAAAGAGGAGATCGGGGTGGTATTTGACGGGATCAGCTTCTACGATACCCTGACCCCACGCTAGGTGGGCCGTATCCTGCGGGCAGCCTACCGCCGGTGGGACGACGGGCTTTACAGCGGGTGCCTCAAGCGGTTCGACCTGCCCTGGGACAAGGAGATCAAAAGTCTGTCCCGGGGGATGAAGGTCAAGCTGTCCATCGCGGCGGCCCTGTCCCACCGGCCCCGGCTGCTGATCCTGGATGAGGCCACCAGCGGCCTGGACCCGGTGGTCCGGGACGACATCCTCGAGGTCTTTCTCGAGTTCGTCCAGGACGACGAACACGCCATCCTGATGTCCTCCCACATCACCACCGACCTGGAGAAGATCGCCGACTACATCACCTTCATCCACGAGGGGCGGGTCCTCTTCTGCAAGCCGAAGGATGAGTTGCGGTACCGCTGGGGGGTGCTGCGCTGCGGCGCGACCCAGTTCGAGGCGCTGGACAAGAGCGCCGTCCTGGCCTGGCGGAAGGAGGACTACCAGTCGACGTCCTGGTTCCCGACAAGGAGGTAGCCCGTCGCCTGTGGCGGGACGCGGTGGTGGACGACGCCACCATCGACGACATCCTGCTGCTGTATGTGAAAGGAGAGCGCGCCGCATGAAAAGCCTGATCCTGAAAGATGTCTACAACATCAGCCACAACGCAAAGTCGATGCTCTTTCTGCTGGCGCTCTTCGCGGTCTGCTTTATCCCCACCGGGGTGGAGCAGTACATCAGCGTGGCGGCCCTGCTCTGCGGGATGATGATCGTCACCACCTTCTCTTTCGACGACAAGACGGGCTGGGACGTCTACGCCCTGGTGATGCCGGTGTCCCGGCGGCAGGTGGTGGGGACGAAGTTCGCGGTGCTGGCCCTCTTCTGCACCCTGGGCGCGGCGATCGGGCTGGCGGCAGGTGCCGTCGGCGGGAGCCTCACCGGCTAAGTCGCCCCCGGCCTTGCCGGCGCGGGGCAGCTGGGCCTTTCCACTCTGGCGGCCTGGGCGGTCGCCATGACCGTCTGCGGCACCTCCATCCCGCTGGTCATCCGCTTCGGGGCCGAAAAGGGCCGAGTGCTCATCCTGGCGGCGGTCTTCATTCCGGCCGCCATCCTGGGCGGCAGCTACTTGGTCTTCACGGCAGCCCGCGGTGCGCTGACCAACCGCCTGGCCACCCTCCTGCTGGCAGCCAGCTCCTTGGCCGCCCTGGCCTGGTGCGCCGCCATGTACGCCATCAGCTGTCGGGTGTACGAGAGGAAGGAGTTTTGAGGGGACCTTCTCAGTCTCGCCGTGCTTCGCACGGCCGCAGGCCGTGGCTGAGAGGGCGCCGGGTCCTGTGACGAAGAGGGCAAAAAGTCCCCTCACTCCCCGGTGAAGCTGTCGCCGTCCGGGGGCAGGGCGGCCGCGGATGCGGCGGCAGAGGCCATCTCGGACTGGGTGGCGCGGGGGACGCCCCGGTAGAC
>CAZEIG010000109.1:0-2467 GCA_964511805.1 uncultured Faecalibacterium sp. | reverse complement strand
GGTCCAGCTGTGGGGCTCGTCGATGCAGACCAGGCAGAGCAGTTGTGGGTCGTCGATGGGGGCCACCGCCACAAAGAAGGCGATCCGGGCGGTGGGGTCGTCGCTGTCCAGCTTTTGGCTGGTGCCGCTCTTGCCGCCCACACGGTAGCCGGAGATCTGGGCCTTCTGGCCGCCGCCGGCGGCTCGATTGCTGCGCCCGTCTGCGCCGAAGTGTTGGAGCAGGCTCTGGTTGCAGGAGTTCATCAGGGCCTCGGTGACCGTCTGGACCCCGTGCCGCCGCCGGTTGGCGCAGTGGAAGCGGGTCCCAGCCACCGAGATGGACTCCCCGCAGACGAAGGTGTCGGTGGGGCGGACGGCCCCGCTGTCGAGGGCCGCCGCGCAGGTGATGAGTTTGAAGACACTGCCCGGCTCGTAGAGGTCGCTGACGGCCTTGTTCCGCCACTGGGTCTGCTGGGCGAGCTGGAGGGCGGCGGCCCGCTCTTCTCCGGTCAGGGCGTCGACGGCGGCCCGGGCGGCCTCGTCGTAGATGACCCGGGGCTGGTTGGGGTCGTAGGCGGGAGTGGTGGCCATCGCCAGCACCGCCCCGGTGTTGACCTCCAGGACGATCCCCACCGCCCGGGCGGCAGCGTGGTGCTCCTGGACGGCGTAGCCCAGGGCGTTCTCGAGGTAGCGCTGGATATTGGCGTCGATGGTCAAAGTCAGGCTGTCGCCCTGGACCGGAGCTTCGAGGGTGGCGTACCGCTGCTCCATCGTGTAGCCCCAGGCGTTGACCGCCGTCAGGACCAGCCCGTTCTCCCCGGCGAGGGTGTTGTTGTATTCCAGTTCCAGCCCCGACACACCGGCGTTGTCGACGTTGGTGAACCCCAGCACCGACGCCAGGAAGGCCCCTTCGGGGTAATAGCGGCGGGTATCCTGGTTGATCCGGACGCCGGTGATCCCGTTGGCCTCGCAGAAGTCCCGGACGGCGTCGGCGGTGTCACGATCCACCCGGTAGGCCAGCAGGCAGTCGTTGGAGGCGCGGTCGCTGAACTTTTCCAGCAGCCCGGCCGCCTCAACCCCCAGGATGGCGGCCAACCCCTCGGCCGCGAGGGACAGCTTTTCCTCCGGCATCTCCCGGGGGGAGGCCCGCAGGGTCCAGCAGCTGGCGCTGGCCGCGAGCAGGGTCCCGTCGGCGCTGTAGATGTTCCCGCGCGGCGCAGGGACGACGGTGTCCTGCAGCTGCTGGCCCAGGACACGGGCGGCGTACCAGTCCTCGCCGGCCAGCTGCAGCCAGGCCAGCCGCGCCGCCAGCCCCGCAAAGCAGACCGCGCAGAACACCCCCGCCACCATCCGCGCCCGCAGCCGGAAGCTCCGCCCCGGCAGCCGTGTCTCCTCCGGCCGCTCCGGCCGCGTCCCGTTCTGGCCCTGTCCCGGCATGGCTGCGCCCCCTTTCCGACAATGGTTCTGGCTACAATCTATGCGCCCGCCCCCGCCGGATGACTAAGCCGGGCGGCGGTGGCATACAATAAGGGGGATGGCGCCCTACATAAACTACATATATTACATAGTTTTCTTGCCCTGCGGAAAAATCCGAAAAACCCCTGCCGGGACGCTGCACTTTTTATGTAGGGGGAGAAAAGTATGTAAGATATGTAATATATGTAGTTTCGGAAGGGCCGGTTGGCCCTCTCCGTCAAGCCGCCCTGCGGGTCGTTGTTGGCCCTCTCAGTCACGGCCTGCGGCCGTGCCGGCTCCCCCGAAGGGGGCCAAGAATGAAGAAACGTGCCTTGCTTCTCCCTCTGGGAGAGGTGGCACAGGTGCCCGGCAAAAGCCGGGCCCTGTGACGGAGAGGCCCACCTGAAAGGAGGCATCCCGATGGAAAAGACAGCCCACTGGAACCCTGCCGCCCTCCGGCGAAAGGTGCAGGTCCAGCCCGGGCTTCTGGTACTGGTGCTGGCGCTGGTGGGCTTTGGGCTGGTGATGCTCTTCAGCGCCAGCTATGCGGTGGCTCTCTACCGCCGGGGCGACCCCTACGCCTATATCCGCCCCCAGCTGCTCTATGCGGCGGTTGGGCTGGCGGCCATGTGGGGGGCCAGCCGGGTGGACTACCACATCTACTATAAGCTGGCCTGGCCGCTGCTGGGGCTGTCCCTGGCGCTGCTGGTGGTGGTCCTCTTCATGCCCGAGTACAACGGCTGCAAGCGGTGGCTGGTCATCCCGGGGGTGGGGACGCTCCAGCCCAGCGAGATCGCCAAGTTCGCGGTGGTCCTCTGTTTTGCCCATATCATCTCCCTCAACGCCAGCCGGATGGGCAGCTTTGCGGTGGGGGTGCTGCCCTTCGGGCTGGTGCTGGGGGTGGTGGTTGTCCTCATGCTGCTGGAGCCGCACCTGTCCGGCACCCTCCTCATTCTGGGCAGCGGGGCGGTGCTGATGTTCGTGGGGGGCACCGGGCTGCGGTGGTTCGCCCTGGCGGTGGTGGGACTGTTCG
>CAZEIG010000108.1:0-6345 GCA_964511805.1 uncultured Faecalibacterium sp. | reverse complement strand
TTTTGTAAAGTTTTTGAAACTGCTTCACGATATTTTATGGGATTGCTCTAGACCACCTTGGTCGGGGTCTGGGTGACGGCCACAGCGATGTACTTCACACCAGTGGTGATGCCCTCAAACATAACAGAGGTGACGGGCTTGGTCACAATGCTGGCCGAGATAGTGTAGGTGTAGTTATACTCACCGTTCTTAGAAGTCTTAGACAGCTTAGCAACACTATCCTCAATCTTTCCAGCGACCATCTTCAGAGCGTAAGTATCGCTCACGCTGCCCTCGACGGCATACAGCTTGACAGCAGTCGTCACTTCACTGTTATTCATCCTATCGCTCAAGTCGTCATACATTCCTTCACCATCAAAAATAAACTCCACGGCGCCCATGGCATCAACCAGCTTGCTCTGAATGACGCTCTTGACACTCTCCGAACTAGTATCCACCAAACTAGAGCTAGCAAGCGCAGTCATAAGAGTATCAGGCTCATCGTTGGTAAAATAGGTATCGACAGCATTTTTCAGCTCGGTATCCAGAGTTGCACTTTCAACAGGTTCGGTCATCTTGCGGGCATCACCCTTCATAGCATCGTGCAGAATGGTGGCCGAATCGCTGGTGGAAGGAACAGAGGGCTCACCGACCACCTCACCGTCACCGTCGCTGCCAGTGGTGGAGCAGCCAGCCAGCATGGAAACAGCCATGACACCGGCCAGAAGCAGGGAAGCAATCTTCTTGAGTTTCATAATGATTTTTTCCTCCTTATGGTGTATAAAAGATAGAGACCCAAAACAGGCTGAAAGGAAGGTCCTTTTCCTTTCGAAGGCATTATAACATACCCCCCGGTGTCAAGCCCCAATTTTGTATTTTTCCGATTTTGCTTTATTTTCTTTATTTCGCGCCGAAGGCGCGAGAGTATATTTTTTGTTTTATGCTTTTCTTTTTGCATCTTTATGCAGTCATTTCCGCGCCGCGGCAAAAAGAAAAGCGCCTGCTTTTGCAGACGCCTTGTGAAGGTTTTATGGAAAATTTTTGGATTGTATAATTTTGGTTTGACCCTCTCAGTCGCGGCCACAGGCCGCGTCTGGCCTCACTTCTTTTTACTCCTGCTCCCGCCGGGCTGCGGCAGGGGCAGGCCCAGCACCAAGGAGATGCCGATGGCCAGGGCCGCAGCGATCTTGAGGGTGTTGGAGGCGGAGGCCGCCATCTGGACGACGTCATTCTGGATGAAGTAATAGGCGGTGTAGTAGATGCCCGCCCCCGGCACCAGAGGGAAGATGCCGCTGAGGAGAAAGACGGTCACCGGGGCCTTGAGGCCGATGGCAAACAGCCGGGCCAGCAAGGTCAGGGGGATGACCGCCAGCAGGTTGGCAGTCACCTCGCCCACCCCCAGCAGGATGGCCACCTGGTAGGTCAGCCAGCCCACCGCGCCGGTGGCGGCACAGGCGGCGTAGCATTTGCGGGGGATGCCGAAGAGGATGCCGAAGCAGAGGGTCCCCACCCCGCCCAGCAGGAACTGCCGCAGCAGCCCGAGGAGATCGGCCGCCGTCATGCTACCACCACCCCCGTCAGCATGGTGTAAGCACGCAGAACCAGGCCGGTGCCGCAGGCCAGGCAGGCGGCCACCAGTACCGCGTCGATCATCCGGATGGTCCCCGACAGGTAGTCCCCCTTGACGAAGTCCCTGATGGACATGGTGAAGGCGACGCCGGGGGTCAGGATCATCAGCGCGCCGATGACGGCGTGGTTGACGCTGGCCCCCAGCAGCCCGCAGATCAGGATGCAGCAGAAGGTAATCAGCCCCGCGCCGGTCAGTTTGAGGAAGAGGGCAGGCAGACGGCTGCCCGCCCATAAGTAGAGGCTGACGACACAGCCGGCCGCAGCCGCGGCGAAGGCTTCGGCCAGGCCGCCGTCGAACATCAGGGCGAACACCGCCGACCCCACCGTCCCGCTGAGCACCTGCGCCGCCCCGCCGGGGAAGGGGATCCGCCGGGCTGCCGCCAGCCGCCGCTCGGCCTCGGCCAGGCCCACCTTCCCTTCCGCCAGCTCCCGGCTGAGCTTGTTCACCGCCGCCACCCGGCCCAGGTGGACGGTGCGAGTGGGGACGTTCCGCACTTCGGCCATCTCGGCGGTGCCGGCCGAGGCAAAGATGCCGTTGGTCAACACATAGACATGGAACTCCCGCAGATGGAGGCTGCGGGCCATGATCTGCATGGTCTGCTCGGCCCGGAAGACCTCGGCCCCGTTCTCCAGCAGGGTCTGCCCCGCCGCCATGATGAAGTCCATGATCCGGCGGCGTTCCTCGCCGTCGGGGTAAAGCTGGATGGTATCCGCCATATGCTCCTCCTGTCATACGGGCGCAGCATACCGCGGCGCCCCTTTGTGCTTACCTTTATATTACCACCAATCCCGGCCCTTCTCAAGCCCGCTTTTTCGGAAAAAGGAGTTGACAAAACAGCCCCGGACTGTTAGAATGAGGAAAATACCATAAAAATCGGCGATGAAGAGAAGAGTAAGCCCTCGCATCGACCTCTACCAGAGAGCCTGGCAGGTGAAAGCAGGCGGGGTACAGGGGGCTGAAGATGGTCTCGGAGCTGCGCGGGCAAGGGGCAAGAGCTCCAGCCTGCGGCGGGTGCGCCCGTTACAGCGTCCGGCTGTAAGCGTCGGTCTATCCGTGCCGCAGCAGTGAGGCCGCGTCCCCGCAAGGGGCCGGTGAAGCAAGGTGGTACCACGGGTATGTTGTATGCCCCGTCCTTGGCAGGATCTCGCACGGGATCTTCCTGCCGGCGACGGGGCGTTTTTGCATCCATTTTTGAGAAGAAAGAGGAGCTTTTGTCATGAAAAACAAGATCACACGCCGCAATTTCCTGAAAGTCACCGGCGCCGCCGCCGCGGCCGCCGCCCTGGCCGCCTGTTCGTCCGGCAGCGGCAGCGCCGCCACTGAGTTCCACATCGCGGTGCCCAACGACACCACCAACGAGGCCCGCGCCCTCCAGCTGCTGGAGCGGAACGGCTTCTTTACCCTCAAGGAGGGCGCCGGCATCACCGCCACCAGGAACGACATCGAGGACAACCCCTACAACGTCGTCATCGACGAGGTGGAGGCTGCCCAGGTGCCCAACGTCCTGCAGGACGAGGACTACGCCGTCATCAACTCCAACTACGCCATCGCCGCCGGCCTCGACCCCATGACCCAGGCCCTGGCCATGGAGGACGGCAGCTCGGACTACGTCAACGTCCTGGTCGCCCGGGAGGGCAACGAGTCGGCCCCCCTGGTCCTGGCGCTGGCCGCCGCCCTCCAGAGCCAGCAGGTCAAGGACTTCATGGAAGAGCAGTACGGCGGCGCGGTGGTCTCGGTGGTGGAGAACCCCACCGACGGCTATGACCCCAACGTCGACTACGACGCCCTGAACGGCCAGACCGTCAGCTGCGCCGCCACCCCCGCCCCCCACTGCGAGGTGCTGGAGGTCTGCGTCCCCATCCTGGCCGAGCGGGGCATCACCCTCGACATCCAGGAGTATGATGACTATATCATCCCCAACAACGTCGTCGAGGACGGCACCGTCGACACCAACTACTTCCAGCATCAGCCCTACCTGGACGACTTCAACGAGCAGAACGGCACCCACCTGGTGACGGTGGCCGGCATCCACGTTGAGCCGATGGGGATCTACGGCGGCAAGCAGACCAGCCTGGACGCCATCTTCGGCCAGTCCTGAGCCGCCGGAGGGACACGCTGTGATCGAGATCAAACATATGTCCAAGACCTTCCAGATGAAGGACGGCGCCGTCAAGGCGCTACAGGACATCAACCTGACCATCCCTGACGGGGCGGTCTACGGCATCATCGGGATGTCGGGTGCCGGCAAGAGCACCCTGGTCCGCTGCATCAACCTGCTGGAGCGGCCCACCGCCGGCTCGGTGGTGATCGACGGCACCGCCATGGAAACCCTCTCCCCCGCCGAACTGCGGACCCGTCGCCGCCAGATCGCCATGATCTTCCAGCAGTTCAACCTCCTGATGCAGCGCAGCTGCCTCAAAAACGTCTGCTTCCCGATGGAGCTGGCCGGCGTCAAAAAGGCCGACGCCGAAAAGCGCGCCCGGGAGCTGCTGCAGACCGTCGGCCTGCCCGACAAGGCCTCCGCCTACCCGGCCCAGCTGTCGGGCGGCCAGCGCCAGCGGGTGGCCATTGCCCGGGCCCTGGCCACCGATCCCAAGGTGCTGCTCTGCGACGAGGCTACCAGCGCCCTCGACCCCGACACCACCCGCTCCATCCTCGGGCTGATCCGTGAGATCAACCAGAAGCTGAGGATCACGGTGGTGGTTATCACCCACCAGATGAGCGTGGTGGAGGCCATCTGCGACCGGGTCGCCATCCTGGACGGGGGCCGTGTGGTGGAAGAGGGCACGGTGGAGGAGATCTTCGCCCGGCCCAGGACGGCGGCAGCCCGCCGCCTGGTCGCCCCCGGCGGCGGCCGCTCCTCCCGCGAGATTGCTTCCTTCGCCCCCGACGACCACATCATCCGGCTGACCTTCGACGGCTCTTCCACCTCGAAGCCCCTGGTGGCCAGCCTGGCGGCCGACACTGGCATCCTGGTCAGCGTCCTCAGCGCCGACACCCGGGACCTGAACGGCCAGTGCTTCGGCAGTATGCTGCTGCGGCTGCCCCGCGATGTGGATGAGGCCCGCCGGGCCGCCGCCTATATGGCCGCCCAGCCCGGCGTTACTGTAGAGGAGGTGACCGGCCTGTGACCGCTGCTGATTTTGCCTTTGCGGTGTGGGAAACTTTTTATATCACCGTCCTTTCCACCGCCTTTGCCCTTGTATTGGGGCTGCCGCTGGGGGTTCTGCTGGTGGCCGGGGACAAGGACGGCGTCCTGCCCCTGCCCGGCTGGCTGATGTACACGCTGAACTTTGTCATCAACATCCTGCGCAGCATCCCCTTCCTGATTTTGATGATCTGCGTCTTCCCCCTGTCGAGGCTCATCATCGGCACGACGGTGGGCACCAACGCCACCATCGTCCCGCTGGTGGCGGCGGCCTTCCCCTTTGTGGCCCGGCTGGTCGAGACCAGCCTCCGCGAGCTGGACGCCGGCGTCATCGAGGCCGCCCAGAGCATGGGCGCCACCCCCTTCCAGATCATCGTCAAGGTGATGATCCCCGAAAGCCTGCCCAGCCTCATCTCCAGCATGACCACCGCCCTGACCACCATCCTGGGCTACTCGGCCATGTCGGGCGCCATCGGCGGCGGGGGCCTGGGCCGGATCGCCATCTCCTACGGCTATTACCGCTACCAGGCCGATGTCATGCTGGTGGCCGTGGTGCTGCTGATCGTCCTGGTCCAGCTGTTCCAGACCATCGGCACCGCCCTGTCCACCCATAGCGATAAGCGGCTGCGGAAATAAGACCCTCTCAGTCGCCTTCGGCGCAGCTCTCCCACAGGGAGAGCCAAGTCAGGCCCGTTTTCTTAGACTCAGGTGCGTCGTTATGGGCCTACACTAATATAACGCGCCTATATCTAGCCTATATCTAAGAGTACGCACTTATCTTGCCTCTCCCTCTGGGAGAGGTGGCACAGGTGCCCGGCTCCGCCGGGCCCTGTGACGGAGAGAACCCCACCCCACAACCATTCATTTATAATACAAGGAGGACTTCTTCTTTATGAACCGCGATACCATCTGTGTACAGGGCGGCTACACGCCGGGCAACGGCGAGCCCCGCCAGATCCCCATCGTCCAGTCCACTACTTTTAAGTATGACACCAGCGAGGACATGGGCAAGTTGTTCGACCTGGAGGCCGACGGTTACTTCTACTCCCGGCTGCAGAACCCCACCTGCGACGCCGTCGCCCGGAAGATCGCCGCCCTCGAGGGGGGCACCGCCGCCATGCTGACCTCCAGCGGGCAGGCCGCCAACTTCTTCGCCCTCTTCAACATCTGCCAGTGCGGGGACCACATCGTCTCCTCCTCCACCATCTACGGCGGCACCTTCAACCTCATCTCGGTCACCATGGCCAAGATGGGGATCGAGGCCACCTTCGTTGACCCCAACTGCTCGGAGGAAGAGCTGGACGCCGCCTTCCGGCCCAACACCAAGGCCGTCTTTGGCGAGACCATCGCCAACCCCGCCCTGACCGTCCTGGACATTGAGAAGTTCGCCCATGCGGCCCACGCCCACGGCGTCCCCCTCATCGTGGACAACACCTTCCCCACCCCGGTCAACTGCCGGCCCATCGAGTGGGGGGCTGACATCGTCACCCACTCCACCACCAAGTATATGGACGGCCACGGCGCCTGCATCGGCGGTGCCATCGTGGACAGCGGCAACTTCGACTGGATGGCCCACGCCGACAAGTTC
>CAZEIG010000107.1:0-6381 GCA_964511805.1 uncultured Faecalibacterium sp. | reverse complement strand
GGTAGTCGATGGGGTCACCCAGGGAGTAAATGCAGGAGACCGACGCCACAATGATGACGTCCCGCCGCTCAGACAAAGCCGCCGTCGCCGAATGGCGCAGGCGGTCGATCTCGTCGTTGATGGCGCTGTCCTTTTCAATGTAGGTGTCGGTGCTGGGGATATAGGCCTCGGGCTGGTAGTAGTCGTAGTAGCTGACGAAATACTCCACCGCATTCTCGGGGAAGAAGGCCCGGAACTCGGTGCAAAGCTGGGCGGCCAGGGTCTTGTTGTGGGCCAGCACCAGGGTGGGCCGGTTGCAGCGGGCAATGACGTTGGCCATGGTGAAGGTCTTGCCGCTGCCGGTGACCCCCAGCAGGGTCTGGAAGCGGTCCCCCCGCTCCACCCCCTGCACCAGCTTTTCGATGGCCTTGGGCTGGTCGCCGGTGGGTTGGTAGTCCGACACCAGCTTGAATGGATGATCTGTTCCTGTCATAGGCATTCCCTCCTTGCCCAGGGTGTATCTGAAAACTCCCCAACACTGTCCAATGCTACCAGAAAAGCGCATCTGCTGCGTTGCATTCGCTTGCATTCCACAAAGGAGTGCTGCGCTCATGCGCCTTGCATCTGCACCCTTCTGGCGAATTGTTCAGCATTTTGGACTTCTCAGATACATCCTGGCCCATGCAGCCGGTTTCACAATCAATAGTTGTTTTATCCGTTCGGATTATACCACATTATTTTTATTATGTACAGTCCTTATGTACAGTCCTTCCGGCGAAAATCCTCCGGTTCTTTCCCGGCGTTCCCTTCGCTGCTGTCCTGCAGGGGCAGTGGGCGCAGCCCCTCCTTGCCGAGCAGGGGCCCTTCGCCCCGGCTGCGAAGGGAGAGGTACTCCCCTTCGGCGACGATGATGTGGTCCAGCAGCTCGATCCCCACCACATACAGCCCCCGGGCCAGCTCGGCGGTGGCCTCGATGTCCTGGCGGGAGGGCAGGACGCTGCCGCCGGGGTGGTTGTGGCTGAGGATCACCCAATGGGCCCGCATCCGGACGGCCTGGGCCACCGCCTCCCGCACCGGCAGCTGGACGCTGTCCACCGTGCCGCTGTTCAGCCAGAGGGCGGCGGCGATCTGGCGCTGCTTGTTCAGGCTGACCAGCAGGACCCGCTCTTCCAGTGCGCCCCGGAACCGCCCCACCAGGTATCTGCCCATCTGGTCGGCATTCCGGATCCGGCGGCGGTCGTTGGTCCGGACCCGGTGGTAGTAGCCGCTGACCTGGGGCATCAGATGGAGCAGCCGGGCCGACGCCGGCCCGATCCCCTCCACCTCGCAGAGTTCCTCTTCGCTGGCCTCCAGCACTCCGGCAAAGTCCCCGAACCGCTCCAGCAGGGCGTGGGCGGTGGGGTTGGTGTCCCCCCCGGGCGTTGGTGAAGGAGAGCAGGTACTCCAGCGCCTCATGCTCAGCCAGGCTGTCCAGGCCGTACTTCCGCACCCGCTCGTGCATCCGCTGGCGGTGCCCCGCGTGGACCGCTTTCTTCCCGTTTTGCTCTTTCGCCATCGGCCGCCCCTCCCTTCTTTCTTTTACCTCCCTTCTTTCTTTTAAGAATACTGTCTTTTGGACCAAAAGACAAGTCCTCCGCCCAAATTTTCTTCCCGGATTGACTTGCCGTTCAAAATGTTTTATCATGGTCTCATATCAAGCGAGGAGAAGATTATGAAACAGTTTACTGCCACCGCTAACGACGAGGGGGTCCGGCTGTCCCGCTTTGTGCTCGGCGTGACACGGGGCCTGCCCGTCAGCCTGCTCTACAAGAGCTTCCGGAACAAGCGGATCAAGGTCAACGGCAAGCGGGCCGCCCCCGAAACGAGGCTGGCCGCCGGGGACCTGATCGAGCTCTACATCAACGACGAGTTTTTCCCGCCCGAGCAGGCCGCTCCGGCCCGCCCTGCCAAACCCGCCCGGCCCAAACAGCCCAAGGTCACCGTGGTCTATGAGGACGAAAACATCGCCGTCCTTTACAAGCCCACCCATCTGCTCTGTCACAGCGACCGCACCGGGGACGCCAACCTGGTGGACGCCTTCACCCAGTACCTGACCGAAAAGGGGGAATACGCCCCCGGCGGCGAAAATCGCTTTGCCCCCGCCCTCTGCAACCGGCTGGACCGGGGCACCGAAGGGCTGGTCATCGCGGCCAAGAACTACGCTGCCCTGCGGGACATGAACGAGATCATCCGGACCGACCGGCTCAAAAAGGAGTACTACACCATTACGGTGGGTATCCCGCCCCGGGGGCGGTTCACCGCCTGGTGGGAGCACGACGAAAAGACCAACAAGGTCAGCATCCACGCCCACCCCGACCAGGCCGGCCGCCGCAAGCAGATCGTCACCGACATCGACGTCCTCCGGACGGCCGGGCCCTACGCCCTGTGCAAGATCGGGCTGGTGACCGGGCGGACCCACCAGATCCGCGCCCACCTGGCCTATCTGGGACGGCCGGTGCTGGGGGACATCAAGTACGGCAACCGGAAGGCCAACGCCCGGGCCGGGGCCAAAACGCAGGCCCTCTGCGCGGTGCGGGTCAGCTTTCTCGACATCCCAGAGGGGAACATCCTGCGCTATCTCACCGGCAAGGTCATCAAGCTGAAGGACCCCCAGATCCTCCGGCAGTTCGACGCACTGGACAAATCGAAATAGGCCGGCCAGCCAGACTGACCGGCAGAAGGGAGGGCTTCATCCATGTATGCGGTGCTGCAAAGTTTCGGCCTGAAAGGGCTGGAAGGCTTCCAGGTGGCGGTAGAGGCCGACGTCTCCGCCGGGATGGACGCCTTCTCGATCGTGGGCCTGCCCGACTCGGCGGTGCGGGAGAGCGCCGACCGGGTCCGGGCGGCGGCCCGCAACCTCCACTACCACTGGCCGGGCGGACGGGTCACCGTCAACCTCGCCCCCGCCGACGTCCGGAAGACCGGCCCCGTCTACGACCTGCCCCTTCTGCTGGCGGTGCTGGCCGCCGCGGGGCAGATCCCGCCGCCCCCGGCAGGGACGGCTTTCCTGGGGGAGGTGGCCCTGGACGGCACCCTCCGCCCGGTGGCGGGGGTGCTGCCGATGGCCCTGGCCGCCGCCGGGGGCGGGGTGCAGGCCCTCTACCTCCCCGCTGACAACGCCGCCGAGGCCGCCGAAGCCTGCGGGGAGAGGGGATGCAGATCTACCCGGCCCGCACCGTCACCGAGGTCATTGACGCGCTGGGCGGCTGGGCGGAGCTGACGCCGGCCCGGGCCTTCCCCTTCGACCCCGACAACGGCTGGGACGCCTACCCCGACTTTGCCGATGTGCTGGGCCAGTCGGTGGCCCGGCGGGCGATGGTGGTGGCGGCGGCCGGCGGGCACAACGTCCTCCTGATCGGTGCGCCGGGCACCGGCAAGTCGATGCTGGCCAAGCGGCTGCCCGGCATCCTGCCGCCCCTGACCCGGGAGGAGTCGGTGGAGGCCTCAATGATCTATTCGGTGGCGGGCAAACTGCCCCGGGGCAGCGGGCTGGTCACGGCGCGGCCCTTCCGCAGCCCCCACCACTCGGCCAGCCCCGCCGCCCTGGCGGGCGGGGGCAGCCAGTTCCGCCCCGGGGAGTGCAGCCTGGCCCACACCGGAGTGCTCTTTCTGGACGAGCTGCCTGAGTTTCCCCGGGAGAGCCTGGAAGTCCTCCGCCAGCCGATGGAGGACGGACAGATCACCATCAGCCGGGCCGCCGGCAGCGCCACCTACCCCAGCCGCTTCCAGCTGGTGGCCGCCATGAACCCCTGCAAGTGCGGTTACTACGGCCACCCAACCCGGCCCTGCACCTGCTCCCCCTACGCGGTGCGGCAGTACCGCAGCCGGGTCTCGGGCCCCCTGCTGGACCGGATCGACCTCTGCGTCGAGATGGACCCCATCTCCTTCAACGAGCTCCACGGGGAGGGCCAGGGGGAGAGCAGCGCCCAGCTCCGCCGGCAGGTGCTCACCGCCCGGGCGGTCCAGACCGAGCGCTTTGCCGCCCTGGGCTGGACCGGCGTCCACTCCAACGCCCAGCTTTCGGCCGGGCAGCTCCGGCGGGTCTGCCGGATGACCCCCGCCGCCCAGCAGCTGCTGCGGACCGCCTACGACCGTCTCGGCCTCTCGGCCCGGGCCCACGACCGTCTTCTGCGGGTGGCCCGGACCATCGCCGACCTGGCCGGCGCCGCCGACATCGGCGAGGACGCCCTGCTGGAAGCTTTGCAGTACCGGATGCAGGACAAGCTCGACGTCAAGTAGCAGACGGCGGGCCATCCCCCGGAAGCGGAAAACTTTACAGCCAGACGAAAGAAAGATCAAGGCAGGATGGAATACTGAGTCAAGGTTACGGTTCTCGACAAAAAATTGTTCCCCGAACTGCCGGGCGCCTTACGGTGCCCCGCGCTCCCGGCGAAAAACGACCCGCCGCATAGGGAGTTCCCCTGCGGCGGGTCGTTTTTTGTGTTGTTTATTCGGACGGACCGTCGTCCTCGTTTTGGCCGGCCTCCTGTTCCTGCTGCTGGCGGCGCAGCTTCCGGATCCGCTTTTTCTCGCTCTCGACGTGGTGCCAGGGCCAGGCGTGGCCCTCGTGCTCCTTGCACCAGCGGCTCAGCGGGTAAAAGGCGAAGGCCAGCCCGAAGACGTAGAGCAGGATATAGAGCAGCCCGTCCAGGACGCCCAAGGCATCCAGCGCACCGATGACGCAGATGATGAAGCCCGCCTTCATGAAGAAGAGGCCGTTCTGCCGGGCGTACTCCTCAAAATTTTCAGACTTGACGCTCTTGCGGCCCTGATCGCCCCAGACCCGCGGGTTCTTCATGACGGTGTAGCCGTAGTAGAGCAGCATCATGCCGCAGGTCAGCTGAAAGGCAAAAAACATTGCGTAACTCCCCTTCCTGTGCGGGACGGTCAGGTCTCGTCAAACATTTCCTTGAAGAACGGCGAGAAGTCCAGCGTCCCGAAATAGTCCCGCGGGGTCTCGGCCCGGCGGATCAAGCGGTGGGTGCCGTCTTCGCAGAGGAGGACCTCGGCGCTGCGGAGCTTGCCGTTGTAGTTGTAGCCCATTGAAGAGCCGTGGGCGCCGGTGTCGTGGATATAGATGAGGTCTCCGATGTCGATCTTGGGGAGCATACGGTCCACCGCAAACTTGTCGTTGTTCTCGCACAGGCCTCCCACCACGTCGTACTTGTGGTCGCAGGGAGCGTCCTCCTTCCCCAGGACGGTGATGTGATGGTAAGCGCCGTACATGGCCGGCCGCATCAGGTTGGCCGCGCAGGCGTCCAGCCCGATGTATTCCTTATAAATGTGCTTTTCGTGGATGGCGGTGGCGATCAATGCGCCGTAGGGGCCGGTGGCAAAACGGCCCATCTCGGTGAAAATGGCCACGTCCCCCATCCCGGCGGGCACCAGGATCTCCTCAAACTTCTTCCGGACACCCTCGCCGATGGCGTGGATGTCATTGGCCCGCTGGCCGGGACGGTAGGGGATGCCCACCCCGCCCGAGAGGTTGATGTACCCGATGTGGGCGCCGGTGGCCTCTTTCAGCCGGACTGCCAGCCGGAAGAGGATGCCGGCCAACTCGGGGTAGTATTCGTCCGAGATGGTGTTGGAGGCGAGGAAGGCATGGATGCCGAAATGTTTAGCCCCCTTGGCCATCAGCTTTTTGAAGCTGTTGGCCATCTGGTCCTCGGTCATCCCGTACTTGGCCTCGCCGGGCTTGTCCATCACCTGGAAGCCCTCTTCGCTCTCCCCCAGGCTGAAGGCGCCGCCCGGGTTGTACCGGCAGAAAACTGTCTCGGGCACGCCGGCCACACGGTCCAGAAAGTCCACCATGGTGGCGTCGTCCAGGTTGATGTAGGCCCCCAGCTCGGCGGCCTTCCGCATATCCTCGACGGGGGTCTGGTTGGAGGAGAACATGATCTCATCCCCCCCAAAGCCGACCGCCTCGCTCAGTATCAGCTCGGTCAAGGAGGAGCAGTCCACCCCGCAGCCCTCCTCCTGGAGGATCTGGAGGATATAGGGGTTGGGCAGGGCCTTGACTGCGAAGTATTCCTTGAAGCCCTTGTTCCAGCTGAAGGCCTCGTTGATCCGGCGGGCGTTCTCCCGGATGCTCTTCTCGTCGTAGATGTGGAAGGGGGTAGGCACGTCGGGCAGGATCTGCTGGACCTGCGCCTCGGTCAGGAAAGGTTTCTTCTCCATCATAAATTCGACATCCCTCTCGTTTTGATTTCTGGTTGGTTATCCGTTGGGCTTTTTCAGCCCGTCCCGCACCGGGGTAAAGGTGGGGATCATCTTCTGCAGCTGCTCCACCACTCCCTCGTCGTTGTGCTCGGCGACGTGGAAGAGGTCCTGCAGCTGCTGGTAAAAGACGTCCAGCTTGATGTC
>CAZEIG010000106.1:0-6499 GCA_964511805.1 uncultured Faecalibacterium sp. | reverse complement strand
GGCCGTCCTGCGTGAGATCAAGATGACCATCGACGCCGGCCACCGCCATGGCACCTGGGTGGGCATCTGCGGCGAGCTGGGTGCTGACGAGGCCCTGACCGAGACCTTCCTGCGGATGGGCGTCGACGAGCTGTCGGTCAACCCCAAGAGCGTCCTGCCGCTGCGCAAGAAGATCCGCAGCATCGATCTGTCCAAGCCCCCTGTCGCCCTCGAGGGCGACGAGGAGGCCGCTGAGAGCATCGCCGCCGCCAAGGCAGAGGAAAAGAAGGCCGAAGAGCCGGCCAAGGCTGCCGACAAGCCCAAGGCCAAAGCGGATGAGAAGCCCAAAGCGGCCAAGAAGGGCTGAAATGTCCTGTATGGATGAATGATATCCATACCCTCGGTGAACGGACCCGTCCCCCGGGGGCTTTTTTGAAACAAGGTGAACAAGAAATAGGAGGTTTGACTGTATGGGTTTGACTGTATGGGTTTGCCTGAAAATTTCCTGTGGGGCGGCGCGACCGCTGCCAACCAGTGCGAAGGCGGTTACCAGGAGGGGGGCCGCGGCCTGTCCACCGTGGACGTGATCCCCTTCGGGCCGGACCGTTTCCCAGTGGCTACCGGCAAGATGAAGATGCTGGACTGTGACGACCGGCACAGCTACCCCGCCCACGAGGCCATCGATATGTACCACCACTACAAGGAGGACATCAAGCTCTTCGGCGAGATGGGCTTCAAGTGCTACCGGCTGTCCATCTCCTGGACCCGCATCCTCCCCAACGGGGACGACGACACCCCCAGCGAGGCGGGCCTGGCCTTTTACGACAGCGTCTTTGACGAGTGCCACAAGTACGGCATCGAGCCGCTGGTCACCATCTGCCACTTCGACACCCCCATCGCCCTCATCAAGAAATACGGCGGCTGGAAGGACCGCCGGATGATCGACGCCTATCTCAAGTACTGCACCGCCATCTTCAACCGCTACAAGGACAAGGTGAAGTACTGGCTGACCTTCAACGAGATCAATATGCTCCTCCACATGCCCTTCATGGGGGCAGGCATCCTCTTTGGAGAGGGGGAGGAACCCACCGAGGTCAAGTACCGCGCCGCCCACTATGAGATCGTGGCCAGCGCCAAGGCCGTCCAGCTTGCCCACAAGCTGATGCCCGGGGCCATGGTCGGCTGTATGCTGGCTGCGGGGCAGTACTACCCCCGCACCTGCAGCCCCGCTGACATCCGGGCCGCCCTGGAGGCCGACCGGGACAACTACTTTTTCATCGACGCACAGGCCCGGGGCGCTTACCCCGTCTGGGCCTGGAAGCGGATGGAGAAGGCCGGCATCAAGCTGGACTACACCCCCGAAGACGAGGCCGACATGAAGGCCGGCACGGTGGACTTTATCTCCTTCAGCTACTACTCCAGCCGCTGCATCACGGTGGACAAGGAGCTGCTCGCCAAGGAGAGCGCCACCGGCAACGCCGTCTTTGAGAGCGTCAAGAACCCCTACCTCAAGGCCAGCGACTGGGGCTGGGCCATCGACCCCGAGGGCCTGCGCACCACCATGAACAGCCTCTACGACCGCTACGGCAAGCCCCTCTTCATCGTCGAGAACGGCCTGGGCGCCAACGACACGGTGGAGCCGGACGGTTCGATCCACGACGGCTACCGCATCGAGTATATGCGGGCCCACATCCAGGAGATGATCAGGGCGGTGGACGAGGACGGCCTGCCCCTGATGGGCTACACCATGTGGGGCCCCATCGACCTGGTGTCGGCCTCCACCGGCGAGATGAAGAAGCGGTACGGCTTCATCTATGTCGACAAGCAGAACGACGGCTCCGGCACCCTGGCCCGCAGCCGGAAGGACAGCTTTTACTGGTACAAGAAGGTCATCGCCACCAACGGCGAAGATCTGAGCGACTGAGGCTTTCCCTCACAACAGAAGTATAAAACGGCAAGGATATCCCCTGCTGACTGAGAAAGGAGCATAGAAGATGAAAAAGATTTCACGCAGAAAATTTCTCTCGGTTACTGGTATGGCGGCGCTGGCTGCAGCGTCTGCCCCGGCAGCGTCTGCCGCCGCAGGCGAGGGGGAAAATTGTTTTGCAATGGAAACAAAAAATGTGCAGCTGATCGGGACCGTCACCGACGCTGGCCAGGTGGTCAGCGGGATGGTCATCGATTACAGTACGAATCCGCTGGTTACTGTCTCGGACGTAGACAATGACACATTCACGGTACATGCTGTCAACAACATTGACGATGCACTGGCAGGGACGGATATCATCAGCTACGGCAATTACGAGATCGACCGCAAGATCGTCAAAACGGAGGTCAACGGCGCACGGGTCACCGTCTACTTCGACCAGTCGGAGGGCGCGACCCTCTGCTATACCTCCGCTTCCCGCAACTATCCCGGCGAGCTGACCTATACCATCACCCAGAACAAGCCGGTGACCCTCTCGGTGCTGGGGCTGTTCGGCCGCGCCTACACGACGGAATATGCCTGTGACAACAGCGTTGAGGACGAAGAGGTGGCCAAATTCACCTCAGAGATCGTACCCGGCGGGATCAATTACCAGCTCTACAAACCAGCAGGCGGCGCAGACAAGCTGGTGGTCTGGTTCCACGGCAACGGCGAAGGAGATATGCTCGACTCCGACAACAACGTGGCCCAGCTGCTGGGCAACCGCGGCGGCGTGGCCTGGGCAAGTGACGAGTTCCAGGAGATCCTGGGCGGCGCGTATGTGATGGCCTTCCAGGCACCGGACACCTGGTATTATGCCCAGCGTGATGGTCTGCTGGACCAGGCCGCCGCCGAGATCCGCGCGGTACTCTCGGTCTATGGCATTGACCCAGCCAAGGTGGTGCTGTCCGGCTGCTCGGCGGGCGGCTACATGAGCACCCGTATGCTGATCGCCCATCCGGAGCTGTTTGCGGTGGCCCTCATCAACTGCCCGGCGCTGGATGTCGCCACCGCCCGGGGCGGCGAGACCCCGACCGACGACGAACTGCGCGCGGTGCGTGCAGCCAGCGTCCCCATCTGGCTGGTACAGGGCGCGACCGACTCTGTGGTGGCCACAGATGAATGCGCCAAGCGGCTGTTTGGCTTCCTGACCGAGGGCGAGCAGCTCACCCAGACCCGCATCGAACAGGCAGACCCAAACAACTCCGCCATGACGACCTGGGAGGACAGCGGCATTTACAAGATGACCCTGTACGATACCACCCCTGATGGGATGCTCTGCTTTGCCGAGGACTACGACCTTGACGGCGTGACCACCCAGGTCCTCTACAACAACCACTGGTCCTGGATCTACACCCTGCGGAACAATCCGCAGGACGCCTCCGGCACCCATATCGTCAACTGGGCGGCCGGCATCCTGGGCTGAGCCCTCAAGCATAACCCTGCCTAAAACAGAACAAAGGCGTCCGGCTATACGGCTGGGCGTCTTTTGATTTTTTGCAGAGGTTTGAAACACTTTCCCTCTGCCAGACGTCTAACAGACAGAAGCAAACAAAAACAGGCCGAGAGGGAAGGGGCGCGCCGCCCACCCGGCTGCAAAGACAATTACGATGCGGATTTTGCAGGAGGGCTTTTACTATGCTGTATACTTATACTCTTGGCTGTGGCATCGCTTGTCTGGTTTTTGCCGGCGTCAGCGCCATGGATGCGGTGGAGGTCCGCCCGGCCCGGCTGGCCGCGCAGGTCCTTCTCTGGCCGGCGGCGCTGCTGGTCTGGCTGCTGGACCGGCACGACACACACCGCCCGCTCGGCCAGCACTGAAACACATTTTTCCGGCCCCGTCCGAATGGGGTCGGTTTTTTGCTGTCTGGCGGCGGAAATTTCCAGAAAGCACTTTCCAACGGTAAAGCAAAATGCTATACTAAAGAAGTGCAGCCCGGTCCGGAGAGGGAAAACGCTTCCCGGGGGATACAACGATGCAATCTCTACCGAAGGGAGATACTTCTTTTGATCCAGTTCCTGATACGCACCTTTGTCAAGGATTACCAGAACCGCCAGGACTCCACTGTCCGCCAGCGGTATGCCCGGCTGGCCGGGGTGGTGGGGGTGGTCTGCAACCTGCTGCTTTTTGCCGGCAAGCTGACGGTGGGCACCCTGTTCGGCTCCATTGCCATCACCGTCGACGCCGTCAACAACCTGTCGGACGCCTCTTCCAGTGTGGTCAGCCTGGTGGGCTTCAAACTGGCCGCCCGCGACCCCGACGCCGAACACCCCTACGGCCACGCCCGCTATGAGTACCTCGCCGGGCTGGCCGTCAGTACCATGATCATGGCCATCGGCCTCAGCCTCTTGAAGGATTCGGCGGTCAAGGTCTTCCACCCCGAGCCTGTGGGCTTCGGCCTGCTGACGGTGGGGGTCCTCTGTGCCTCCATCCTGGTCAAGCTCTGGATGAGCTTCTTCAACCGGCGGGTCGGCCTCACCATCGAGTCCGAGACCCTCATCGCCACTGCTGCCGACAGCCGGAACGACGTCATCTCTACTGGCGCGGTGCTGGTGTCGGCGGTCCTCTGCAGCCTGACCGGCCTCGATGTCATCGACGGCATCGTGGGCGTGGGGATGGCCCTCTTCATCCTCTGGTCGGGGTGGGGGCTGGTGCAGGACACCCTCAGCCCCCTGCTGGGCGAGAGCCCTTCCCCCGAACTGGTGGAGGTCCTTGAGAAAAAGGTCCTGAGCTATCCCCGGGTGCTGGGGGTCCACGACCTGATGATCCACGACTACGGTCCGGGGCGGCAGTTCGCCTCCCTCCATGTGGAGTTTCCCACCGAGGTGGACCCCCTGGAGGCCCACGACCTCATCGACAACATCGAGCGGGACGTCCGGGAGGAGATGCAGATCCTTCTGACCATCCACTACGACCCCATCGTCACCTCGGACGCCCGGGTCGGGGTGCTGCGGGCCCGCCTAGCCCAGGAGGCCGCCCGGCTGGACCCCGCCGTCTCGATCCACGACCTGCGGCTGGTGCCGGGGCCGACCCATACCAACGTTTTGTTCGATCTGGTCTTTCCGGCAGGCTATGCCGGGGACAAGCAGGCCGTCAAGGAGGGGCTGGAGGCCTTTGTGGCTGTCCAGGACCCGTCCTACATCTGTAAGATCAAGGTGGAGCAGAGCTACGTTGCCGTACCGCTTGCCGCCGCCAAGAAGGGGGAATCCTGATGTTGAACGAAACTTACCGCCGGATGCTGGAAAACAAGAGTGTCATCCGGGAGACCGCTGCCTACGGCCAGCAGCGGGCGGCCGAGATCGGCCATGAGAACGTTTTTGACTACTCGCTGGGCAACCCCAGCGTGCCCTGCCCGCCGGCCTTCACCCGGGCCATGCAGGATCTGCTGGCACACGAGGTTCCGGTCAGCCTGCACGGCTACTGCCCCAACCAGGGCGACCCGAGCTTCCGGGCGGCGGCCGCCGCCCATCTGCGGGCCAAGTTCGGCCTGCCCTACCAGGCGCTGGACATTTTCCCCACCACCGGCGCGGCCGGCGCCATCGCCCACGCCCTGCGGGCGGTGACCAAACCCGGGGACGAGGTGTTGACCTTTGCGCCCTACTTCCCCGAGTACGGCCCCTACGTCGAGGGGACCGGCGCCCATCTCAAGGTGGTGCCGCCCCAGGCTCCGGCCTTCCAGCCCAACCTGGACGCCTTCGAGGCCATGTTGACCCCCACTGTTACCGCTGTCCTCATCAACACCCCCAACAACCCTACCGGCGTCGTCTACTCGGCGGCGGTGCTGGAGCGGATGGCTGCCATCCTGACCGAGAGGAGTGCTGCCTACGGCCACACCATCTTCCTGGTCAGCGACGAACCCTACCGGGACATCGTTTTCGATGGCCAGATGGTGCCTTACCCGGCGGCCTTCTACCCCCACACTCTGACCTGCTTCTCCTTCTCCAAGAGCCTCAGCCTCCCCGGCGAGCGTCTGGGCTATGTGGCGGTGGCCCCCGGCTGTGAAGGGGAGGAGGTGCTGGTGGACATGATGGCCCAGATCTCCCGCTTCACCGGCCACAACTGCCCGCCCAGCATCATCCAGAAGGCGGTGGCCCGCTGCCTGGACGTCACCAGCGACCTGGCCGTCTACGAGGAGAACATGAACATCCTCTACGACGCCTTCAGGGAGCTGGGCTTCGAGGTGGAGCGCCCCGGCGGTACCTTTTACATCTTCCCCAAGGCGCTGGAGCCGGACGCCAACGCCTTCTGCCGGAAAGCGCGGGCCTTCGACCTGCTGCTGGTGCCCAGCGACACCTTCGGGGTGGGGGGCTATGTCCGGCTGGCCTACTGCATCGAGACCGAGAAGGTTCGCCGCAGCCTGCCCGCCCTCGAAAAGCTGGCGGCCGCCTACAAGTAAACGTGTCGTTTTATACGGCTGGCTATATTACAGAGAGGAAGGGAACGACCCATGGAAAAGATCAAGATGACCACCCCCCTTGTTGAGATGGACGGCGACGAGATGACCCGCATCCTCTGGAAGCGGATCAAGGAGGAGCTGATCCTCCCCTTTGTCG
>CAZEIG010000105.1:1520-6593 GCA_964511805.1 uncultured Faecalibacterium sp. | reverse complement strand
CAGGAACTGGTTTGCTTGTTCTGGATGTTGTTGATATTTGGTGGGATTGCTCTAGAGCGTCATTCGCTGCGCAGGGCCACGACGGGGTCTTTTTTAGCGGCGCTGCGGGAGGGGATCAGGCCCGAGATAAGGGTCAGCAGCATACTGATGCCCACCAGGGCCGCTGCCGAGGGCAGCGGCAGGGTGGCGCTCAGGGTCTGGATGCCGGTCACTGCGTGCAGGATGATGTTGATGGGGATGCAGAACAGGGCAGTCACCACCACGCCCAGCATACCCGAAGAGAAGCCGATGATAACGGTTTCGGCGTTGAACATGATCGAGACGTCCTTCTTGGAGGCGCCCAGTGCCCGCAGGATGCCGATCTCCCTTGTCCGCTCCTGAACCGAGATGAGGGTGATGACCCCGATCATGATGGAGGAGACCACCAGCGAGATGGCCACAAAGGCCACCAGGACGTAGGTGATGGCGCTGATGATCGAGGTAACGGCCGACATCATCAGCCCCACATAGTCAGTGTAGGAGATTTGATGCACCTCGTCCACCGTGGCGTTGTAGTCGGCGATGACTTCCTTGACGACGTCCCGGCTTTCAAACGATGCGACGTAGAGGTTGATGCCCGAAGGGGAGTCCAGGTCGATGCAGCCCAGAGTGGTCAGGTTGTCCTCATAGGTCGAGTCGGAGAATTCGATCACCGCGTCGTAATATTCGGCCCACTGGTCGGGGGTGTAGCCGTCCATGGCCAGCTCCAGGGCACTGACCTTCTGGGCGTCGGGGATCTGGCTGAGCTGGGCCGCCACCTGCTGGGCATACTGGTTTTCCATCTGGACGGTCAGCAGCTGGGAGAAGGTGGTGCGGAGGTCCTCGTCGCTCATCTCACCCACATAACTCTCGATCTGGTCCTGACTGATGCTCATCTGCTGGCCCAGCGCCGAGGTCAGGGTGAAGATGATGTTCTCCCGGCTCATCTCGCCCAGGGCGGCGTTGACCTGTTCGGTGAGCTGGGCCTGGTCGGGGATGCTCATGATCTTGACGTAGGCTTCCGCCTTGCCCGCCTCGTCCAGGCCGTCGATGTAGGCCCGGAGCTCCTGCTCTTTCTCGGCCTTGGTCAGGCTGTCCGAGCGGGAGGCGAAGGGCAGGCCGGTCAGGACGTCCCGGTCGGGGCTGGCTTTCTGGGCGATGACCGTATCCGACTGCTCGGCCTGCTGGGAGATGTAGTCGGTCAAGGCCGAGGTATAGCAGATCTTGCCCGAGATAACGCTGGTCTCGACGTCGGAATTTTTCCGGATGATGCCGGTGACGTGGAGGGTCAGGGCGTTGTCGTAGAGGTATTTCAGGCCGGCGTCGGTCTCACGCAGGTCGGTGTACAGGCCGGTGTCCTCGTCGTAGCTGTAGCTGGCCGAGGGGAGGATAACCCGGAACTCGGTGCTGCAGATCTCCTCATAGCTCCATTTGTCCTTCCCGGCGGAGCTGCTCTCGGTGCCGTCGGCCAGGTTTTCCATCTCGTCTTTCGAAATCAGGCCCAGGGCGTAGAGGGTCATATCGTCCAGCTCGTTGTTCTCGTCCACCACCAGGACAATCTGGTCGTAACTGGCCGGCCAGGAGCCATAGACCAGGTCGTACTGCCGGGTGAGCAGGTCGTTGACCATCGCGCCGTCCTGGCCGGGCAGCAGCTCCTGCCAGAGGGTCATCATGCTGGTCATGCTTGAGGCGCTGGCGCTGCTGGAAGAGGAGCCCGACGCGCTGCCCATCAGGTTGGACAGGCTGGAGGCGTCCAACACCGACACCAGCAGCTCCTGCATCAGCTGGGTGGTGTCCGACCGGATGATCTCGCCGTCGACGTTCTGGGTGTAGATCTGGGGGCTGATGGCATAGGAATACTGGATGCCTCTGATAGCGCTGCTGAGGGTCGAGGCGTCGTCGGCCATCTGCTCTTCGATGTAGGATTTGAAGCTCCGCAGGTCGTTTTCGGCCACGTCGAGGTTATAGACCGCCTGGACCATCTCCCGGACGGCGGGCCGTTCATAGATGGCGTCCAGCTCGTGATCGCTCTGTTCGGTGGTCAGGTTCATGAAGGTCTGGAGCAGACTGCTCAGGTCCACGTTGGTGCCCCGGATGGCCATGGGGTAGGCCGAGAGGGCCTCTTCCTGCATCAGGTTGATATAGTCGGTGGTACCCTGGGAGACCGAGATGATCAGGGCGATCCCGATGATCCCGATCGACCCCGCAAAGGCGGTGAGGGTGGTGCGGCCCTTTTTGGTGAAGAGGTTCCGCAGCGAAAGGCTGAAGGAGGTGCCCAGGGTCATGGTGGGCTTGCGGATTTTCTTGCCCCGATTGGCCTCCAGCTCGGCGGCGTCGGCGGCCCGCTCGGCCTCCAGCTCAGCGGGGGAGAGGGGGTTGGTATCCCCGGTGATCCGGCCGTCCAGTACCCGGATGATCCGAGATGAGTACTGTTTCGCCAAAGCGGGGTTATGGGTGACCATGACGATCAGCCGGTCCTTGCTGATCTCTTTGAGCAGGTCCATGACCTGGATGCTGGTCTCGCTGTCCAGCGCGCCGGTGGGCTCGTCGGCCAGGATGATGTCGGGGTTGTTGACCAGGGCCCGGGCGATGGCGACCCGTTGCATCTGGCCGCCCGACATCTCGGTGGGCCGCTTGAAGAGCTGGTTGCCGAGGCCGACCTTTTCCAGCGCCTCGATAGCCCGGTCCCGCCGCTCGGCCCGGCTGATGCCAGCCAGGGTCAGGGCCATTTCGACGTTCCGCAGAACGCTCTGGTGGGGGATCAGGTTATAGCTCTGGAATACAAAGCCCACCGAATGGTTCCGGTAGGTGTCCCAGTCCCTGTCCTGAAAGGATTTGGTCGAGCTGCCGTTGATGATAAGGTCGCCGTCGGTGTACTGGTCCAGCCCGCCGATGATGTTCAGCAGGGTGGTCTTACCGCAGCCCGAAGGGCCTAGGATGGAGACGAATTCCGAGCGCCGGAACTGGATGCTGACACCCTTCAGCGCATGGACGGCCCCCGCGTCCATCTGGTAGTCTTTTTTGATGTCTCGTAATTCAAGCATTGCGGGTCACGTTCACTTTCCTTTTTCAACAGCCTGTTGTATTCTTGTCAAATCATAGCCTGTTTAGTATACTGTATAAATGTGAACGTTTTTTATACAGAATATCATAAAAGCGTGTCAAAAGCTGCGCCGGCCCCATCCGGAAAGGATTGCGGGACCGGGCATTTTAGAGCGACGAGACGAAGATTTCGACCCCGATGAAGATCAGGATGGCGCCGCCCAGGATGGACGCCTTGCTGGCCAGTTTGGTGCCGAACCGCCGCCCGATCACCAGTCCGGCGGTGCAGATGACGAAGGTGACCGCCGCGATGACCGCGGCGCAGACCAGCGCCATCGCCAGCCCGTACTCGGCGATGGTGAAGCCGACCGACAGCGCGTCGATGGAGGTGGCGACCCCCTGCAGGGCCAGTACACCGCCGCTGACGGCTTCGGCCTCCTCGTCCTCCTTGTGGCGGATGCCTTCCAGCAGCATCTTGCCGCCGATGTAGCCCAGCAATAGCAGGGCGATCCAGGGGATGTAGACGGTAAAACCCTCAAAGATCTGGACGATGGTGTGGACGCAGATCCACCCCAGCATCGGCATCAGGGCTTGGAAATCTGCGAACACCCCCGCGATGCCGAACATCCGGCGGCGGCTCATCCCCGGCTCGTTGAGGCCGTTGGCCATCGAGACCGAGAAGGCGTCCATCGCCAGCCCCACCCCCAGCAGCATACTGTTGACAAAAAAACGAATGCTCCATTCCATAGACAGTTCCCTCCAAAGGCTTGCAGTCTGGTTTTCCGTGCAAAAAACCGGGCACAGCGTTCGACTGCCGTGCCCGGATGTCCATTCCGCAAAGAAAGAGAGGCTCCATGTACACGGCTGTAGCGCTGGTGACATGAGTCTCGCATTTTCAAAGCAAGCCAGGCCCTGCCGCAGGCCAGTATGTTGACTTGCTGCGCCGCGCATACCGCCCGGCGCTTGCTACTCCCTCATGGGTTCTTTTGCATTTTCTGGTCACAGGATACCATATGCAGCGGGGGTTTGTCTATAGAAACCTGGAACCCTCGCCGTCACAGGGCCCGGCTATGCCGGGCGCCTGTGCCAGCTCTCCCGGGTTGCCGTTGCCCAAATTTTATTCGCGCACGCGGTGCGCTTGTAAATTTGGACGGCTGCCCCTGCTCCGCCTATATCAAAGAACTTGTTCTTTTCTGCCGGTTGTGCTATGCTGTCTGTACATTTACCTGTAAAATGATTTCACAGCCCCGAGAGGGCAGGAGGGGGCTTTGCTCTATGTTGTTCTGGCAGATGTTTGCCGTATACCTTGCGGCCGTCAATCTGGCGGCCTTCGCGGCTTTCGGCGCCGACAAATATAAGGCTGTCCGACACCGCTGGCGGATCCCGGAGACAACCCTTCTGGGCCTTTCCCTCATCGGGGGCACCGCCGGCGGGCTGATGGGGATGCGCCTGTTCCACCACAAGACCCGGAAGAAGCGTTTTGCCATCGGGCTGCCCCTCATGCTGGCCGCCCATATCCTGCTTTTGATCTATCTTTTCGTTGTTCGGTGACAAAAAAGAGGGTGCAGCCTGTCCAAGCTGCATCCTCTTTTTTCTTGTTTGGTTTTTATTCGCCATCCTGGGGCGCAGGCATTTCCGTCTCCGCCGCCTCTGCAGCCTCCAGGGCCGCGACTTCTTCGGCGGTGGACTCGGCGTCGCTGGCCTCTTGTTCAGGCTTGACCGTCTCGGCCTCGTCGTCGTGGTCGGTGCGGGCGACCACCATCACACGGTCGGTCTCGCCCAGACGCATCACCCGGACGCCACTGCCATAGCGGCTCTGGGTATTGATGTCCGCCGCGTGCATCCGGATGATGACACCCTCCTGGCTGCTGAGGAGGACGTCGTCGGCCTCGTCCACGATCTTGATACCGGCCACCTTGTCCTTGGCGGGGTCGTAGTTCCGGATGCCTTTGCCGCCGCGGCCGGTCAGGCGATAGTCTTCGATGGGGGTGCGGCGGCCCTTGCCCTGCTCGG
>CAZEIG010000105.1:1117-1510 GCA_964511805.1 uncultured Faecalibacterium sp. | reverse complement strand
GACGGTCAGGACGGTGCCGCCCTCCCGGCAGATAGAGACGCCGACTACCTCGTCGCCCTCCTCCAGCCGGATGGCCCGGACGCCGTGGCCGCCGCGGCCCATCGGCCGGGCGTCGCTTTCATAGAAGCGGATAGCCTGGCCGTTCCGGGTGGCGACGATCAGGGTGTCGTTGCCACTGGTCAGCCGGGTCCAGGCGATGGAATCCCCCTCGTTGAGGGCGATGGCAATCAGGCCGCTCTTCCGGATGTTGGCGTACTGGTTCAGGGGGGTGCGCTTGATCAGGCCCTGGCGGGTCACCATGGTGACATAGCCGCCCTCGCCGCTGTCCCGGGCCGACTGGCGGAGCATATTGGTGACCTTTTCGCCCTCGGCCAGCTGCAGCAGGTTGACGAT
>CAZEIG010000105.1:0-1107 GCA_964511805.1 uncultured Faecalibacterium sp. | reverse complement strand
CCCTTGCTGGTGCGGCTGCCCTCGGCGATGGTGTAGCCCTTGAGCCGGAACAGCCGGCCCTTGTCGGTGACAAAGAGGACATAGTCATGGGTAGAACCCACGAACATTTCCCGGACGATGTCTTCTTCCTTCCGGGTCATCCCCAGGATGCCGCGGCCGCCCCGGTGCTGGGCCTGGTAGATGGCCTTGGGCTGCCGCTTGACATAGCCGGCCTCGGTCAGGGTGTAGACGCACTGTTCCTCGGCGATGAGGTCTTCAATGTCCACCTCGCCGGTGACCGCCTCGATCTCGGTGCGGCGGGGGTCGGCGAAGCGACGCTTGATCTCCAGCATCTCCTCCTTGACAATGGCCAGCACCCGGCTGTCGTCGGCCAGGATGGCCTGCCAGTCCTCGATCTTGGCCTGCAGGCCGGCCAGCTCCTCCTCGATCTTGAGGATCTCCAGCCCGGCCAGACGGCCCAGCTGCAGCTTGACGATGGCGTCGGCCTGGGGGTCGTCGAAATCAAACTTTTCCATGATGGCGGCCTTGGCTTCGGCCATGCCGCCCTTGCAGGCCCGGATGGTGGCGATCAGCTCGTCCACGATGTCGGTGGCCTTCCTAAGGCCCTCCAGGATGTGGGCCCGCTCCTGGGCCTTTTTCAGGTCGTAGCTGGTACGGCGGCGGATGACCTCGTCCTGGAACTCGACGTATTTGGCAATCATCTGCTTGAGGGTCAGCACCTTGGGGATCTTGTGGTCGATGGCCAGCATGATGACACCGACGGTGTCCTGCAGCTGGGTGTAGCGGTAGAGCTGGTTGAGGACCACCTGGGGGTTGGCGTCCCGGCGCAGATCGATGACAATCCGCATCCCCTTGCGGTTGGTCTCGTCGTTCAGGTCAGTGATCCCCTCAATCCGCTTGTCCTTGACCAGGTCGGCGATGTTCTCGATCAGCCGGGCCTTGTTAACCATATAGGGGATTTCGGTGATGATGATCTGAAAGCGGCCGTTCTTCTTTTCCTCGATGACAGCCCGGCCACGGAGGGTGATCTTCCCTCGGCCGGTGGCGTAGGCCGCGCGGATGCCGCTGCGGCCCATGATGATGCCGGCGGGGGGGAAATCGGGGGCC
>CAZEIG010000104.1:0-6693 GCA_964511805.1 uncultured Faecalibacterium sp. | reverse complement strand
GTCACATCATGGACATTGGCGGCTGTTACCTCCACCGTGTGGACCAGCCCACTGTTCTTGTCTACGCCGGGCCTTATAACCTCTGGAAACGCCCGGCGGGAAGGGAACAGCGAGTAGAAGAGGGGTGCAGGGGCGGATCATGACCCGCAGCGCCCTGGCTGTGGTGGGGCTGTGCGCTTCCTTCTGGCTGGCGTTGATCCTCGGCATTGCGCTGGACAAAAGATTCGGGAAACTCTTCTACTTTGACGGCCTATGAGCGCCCACCCCGCCTCCCTTTCCCGGAGGTGGGGGCAGTGTTTTTGTTTTTGGCCCCTCTCAGTCCACAGGGCAACCCCCGCCCCATGCCGAAGAAGGGAAGGTTTTCGGAGATTTTGCCAAGACGCTTCTCAAACGGGTGAAAATCTGGTATACTAAGATGATTTATCACGACAGAATGGGAGCGAGAAGATGCAGAGCGCAGAAGATTTGAAAAAGCAGGAGCAGGCCCGGAAGCTGCGGGATCTTGCCCGGCAGATCGGGCAGGAGTTCCGGCCTGACAGGGTGCTGGTGCTGGGGGATCGCGGTCTTGCGGCGGCCCTGCGCGCCCAGCGAGTGGACGCGTGGGGTCTGGCCGCCGGGTGGGATGCGCCGGACGGCTGGCCGTCCTGGTACGGCCTGGTGGTGGTGCAGGGGGCGGACGTCCCCCTGCCGGCGGCGCTGCCCGGCAGCCGCTTCCTCTTCCTGACCGGTGAGCCGGAGGAGCCTTCGGCCCTGCCGGCGTGGGCCGCCGGGCTGGAAGCCGCCGGCCTTGGCCGTGACTTCGGCTGGAAGAGCTGGGGCGCCCTGGCCGGGACGGCCCTCTTCGGGCCGGAGACGGCGGAAGGGGAGAGCCGGACCGAGCAGTATGAGGTGGCGCTGGATGCGCTGCGGATCAAGCTGGACCGGGCCGAGCAGAGCTGCCGCGACTACCAGAAGCTGACCGAGCACCAGCGCAGCGAGCTGTCGGCCACCCATCAGCACGAGCAGCAGCTCGAGAACGCCCTGCACAGCGTCACTGAATCCCACTGCTGGAAGGCCACCTGGCCGGTCCGCTACCTCATCAGCAAACTGCGGGCGGTCTGGCAGAGCTTCCCCCTCTTTGTCCTGGCAACCCAGCTGCGGCAGGAGGGGCTGTCCGGCCTGCGCCGCCGCCGGGAGGAAAAACGGTACTATGAGGCCCATTTCCCGGGCAAGACCTTCCGGGCCGACCGGCTGGCCCCGATGGAGCTGCTGGTCCGCCAGGCCCGGAACCAGCCCGCGGGGCCCCTCTTCAGCATCGTGGTGCCCCTCTACAATACCCCGCAGGCCTTTTTGACCGAGCTGCTGGATTCGGTGGTCAACCAGACCTACCAGAACTGGGAGCTCTGCCTGGTGGACGCCGGCCAGGATGAGACGGGGAGCCGGACCGTCCGGGCCCGGATGGCCCAGGACGGCCGGATCCGTTACCAGAAGCTGGAGAAGAACGAGGGGATCGCCGGGAACACCAACGCCGGCTTCGCTATGGCCAAAGGGGACTACATCGCCCTGCTGGACCACGACGATATCCTCCACCCGTCGGCCCTCTGGTACCTGGCCCAGGCCGTCGCAGAACAGGGGGCGGACTTCCTCTATACCGACGAGGTGACCTTTGAGGGGAAGGTGGAGCACACAACCCTCTATCATCTCAAGCCCGACTTCATGCTGGACAACTTGCGGGCTAACAACTATATCTGTCACCTCACCGCCTTCAAGGCCTCCCTGCTGGAGGCCGCGGGCGGCGGCGAGCGGAGCGAGTACAACGGCAGCCAGGACTACGACCTCTTCCTCCGGCTGACCGAGAAGGCCGAAAAGATCGTCCACATCCCCCACGTCCTCTACTACTGGCGGTCCAGCCCCACCAGCGTGGCCAGCGGCATCGAGGCCAAGCTCTACTGCCTCGAGGCCGCCGTCAAGGCACTCTACACCCATTACCAGCGGGAGGGGGTCGCGGTGGACGAGGTGTCGATGATCCCCGACACCCCCGGCTTCTACAAGACCGACTATACCATCGAGAAGCCCGGCCGGGTCAGCATCCTGATCCCCAGCTGCGACCACGCCAAAGACTTGCGCACCTGCGTCGAGTCTATCTACGCCAAGACCACCTACCCCGACTTCGAGATCATCGTCATTGAGAACAACAGCAAAGAGGAAGAGACCTTCCGCACCTACGACCGGCTGGAAAAGCAGCACCCCGGCAGCTTCCGGGTAGTCCGGTGGGAGGGCACCGGCTTCAACTACAGCGCCCTGAACAACTTCGGAGAGAAGTTCGCCACCGGCAACTATCTCCTCCTCCTCAACAACGACACCGAGGTCATCACCCCACGCTGGCTGGAGGAGATGGTCATGTTCGCCCAGCAGGAGCGGATCGGCTGTGTGGGGGCCAAGCTCCTCTACCCCGACGATACCATCCAGCACGCGGGGCTGGGCTTCGGCCATCTGAGCCTGGCGGCCCATATGCACAAGAATTTCCCGGTGGCCAACCCTGGCTACATGGGACGGCTGATCTACGCCCACGACGTCTACGGGGTCACCGGCGCCTGCCTGATGCTCCGGAAGGAAGTCTACGAGGCGGTGGGCGGCCTGGACGAGAGCTTCGCGGTGGCCTTCAACGACGTGGACTTCTGCGTCCGGGTCCGTAAGGCAGGGTACCAGAACCTCTTCACCCCCTTCGCGATGCTCTACCACTACGAGAGCAAGAGCCGCGGCCTGGACGAGAGCCCCGAAAAGCGGGCCCGCTTCGTCTCGGAGGTCACCCGCTTCCAGACCCGCTGGAAGGAGGAGCTGGCCGCAGGGGACCCCTGCCTCAACCCCAACTTCGACCGAGACCGGGATGATTTCCGGATCAAGCTGCAGCCGCTGGAATGAGCGGAGGGAGGCCCGTTTTGAACCTGTCTGCAACCATCGTCACCTACAACGACCAGGCGGAGGCCCTCAAGGCCGCCGCCTCGGTCTTGGCGCATACAAAGCGCCATCCGCTGGCACTCTATCTGGTGGACAACGCCAGCCCCGACGGCACCGGCCCTTCCCTCCGGCAGGCGGTGGACGGCGGGACCCTGGCCCCCGGCCCGGGCCAGACCGTCCGGGTCATCTGCCGGGAGAAAAACGGGGGCTTCGGTGCGGGGCACAACACCGTCCTGCCTGACCTTGCCAGCGACTACCACTTCATCCTCAACCCCGACATCCTGCTGGATGACGACACCCTCTCCGACCTGGCCGAGTGGATGGCGGACCATCCGGCCGCCGTTATGGCCCGGCCGGCCCTCTGTTTCCCGGACGGTCGGCCCCAGATGCTGCCTTTGCGCCGGTGCAGCCTGCTGGCTATGGTCTACCGGCAGCTGAGCCTGCCCTTCCTGAAAAAGTACAACGACGCCTATGTCATGGCGGGGGAGGATCTGTCCGTCCCGCGGCAGATTGAGTTCTGCACCGGCAGCTTTGCGGCGGTGCGGACGGCCGACTTCAGGACGGCCGGCGGCTTTGACGAGAAATACTTCATGTACGTCGAGGACGCCGACCTCACCCAGAAGATGCTCCGCCGGGGCCAGGTCTGGCTGGTGCCTCAGTTCACCGCCGTCCACGTCTGGCACCGGGCGGCCCACCGCAGCCTGGCGCCGATGTTCTGGCAGGCCCGTAGCCTCTGCCGGTACTTCGCCAAGTGGGGCTTCCAGTTTTAATGGCCCTGTTGGGGCTGGACAATTCCATACCGGCAGTGTAAAATAGAAATGGCCCGCTTCTTCGGGGGCGGGTCTTTTGCTTTGTTTACAGCGGACGCAGCCTCCGCTTTGTGATGAGAGCTGCACAACTTTTTTCTTTGTGAAAAGGAGTGCACGAAATGAAAGGTATCATTCTCGCCGGCGGCGCCGGCACCCGGCTTTATCCTCTGACCATGGTCACCAGCAAACAGCTGCTGCCGGTCTACGATAAGCCGATGATCTACTACCCCCTGTCCACCCTGATGCTGGCCGGGATCCAGGACATCCTGATCATCTCGACCCCGGAGGATACCCCCCGCTTTGAGCATCTGCTGGGGGACGGCAGCCAGTACGGCATCCATCTGCAATACAAGGTGCAGCCTTCCCCGGACGGCCTGGCACAGGCCTTCATTCTGGGGGAGGAGTTCATCGGCGGGGACTGCTGCGCCATGATCCTGGGGGACAACATCTTCTACGGCAACGGCTTCTCCCGCATCCTCAAGAACGCGGTGGCCAACGCCGAGCAGCATGGCCGCTGCACCGTCTTCGGCTACTACGTCCAGGACCCCGAGCGGTTCGGCATCGTCGAGTTCGACGCCAGCGGCAAGGTTCTCAGCGTCGAGGAAAAGCCGGAGCATCCCAAGAGCAACTACGCCATCACCGGCCTCTACTTCTATAATAATAAGGTAGCCGAGATGGCAAAGCAGGTCAGGCCTTCGGCCCGGGGCGAGCTGGAGATCACCACCCTCAACGATATGTACCTCAAGCAGGGCAAGCTGGACGTCCAGCTGCTGGGCCGCGGCTTCGCCTGGCTGGACACCGGCACCATGGACAGCCTGGTGGACGCCGCCGACTTTGTCCGGATGATCGAGAAGCGGCAGGGGATCAAGATCAGCGCCCCCGAGGAGATCGCTTTCAAGTACGGGTGGATCAGCCGGGACAAGTTGCTGGAGTCGGCCGAGCGGTACGGCAAGTCCCCTTACGGCAGCCACCTCAAGAACGTCGCCGACGGCAAACTGCGCTACTGAGAAAGGGGGAGCATACGCCCATGAAAATCATCGTCACCGGCTGCAAAGGCCAGCTTGGCACCGAGATCATCAAGCAGCTGCGGGAAGGGAAGAGCGAGATCGGCCCCATCCCCGAAAAGCTGAACAACGCTACCGTCATTGCGGTGGACCTGCCCGAGCTGGACATCTCCAACTACAAGGCGGTGGACGACTATGTCCGCCGGTATAAGCCGGACGTCATCATCAACTGCGCCGCCTACACCAACGTGGACGGCTGTGAGACCAACCACGACGCGGCCTACAAGGCCAACGCCGTTGGCCCCCGCAACCTGGCCCAGGCCGCCGAAAAGACCGGCGCCCGGCTGGTCCACGTCTCGACCGACTATGTTTTCTCCGGTCGGGAGAACGGCGGCATCCCCCAGGATGAAGCCGCCATCCCCGGGCCGATCAGCGCCTACGGCTCCACCAAGCTGATGGGGGAACAGTACGTCGCCCAGTTCTGCCACCGGCACTTCATCGTCCGGACCGCCTGGCTCTACAGCTACTACGGAAAGAACTTCGTCAAGACCATCGTCAACGCCGGCAAAAAGTACGGCAAGCTGGAGGTGGTCAACGACCAGCGGGGCAACCCCACCAACGCCGTCGACCTGGCCCACGAGATCCTGCGGCTCTGCGTCACCCACGAGTACGGCCTCTACCACTGCACCGGCGAGGGGATCTGCTCCTGGTACGACTTCGCCAGCGAGATCATCCGGCTGTCCAGGGTGGATGCCACTGTCGCCCCCTGCACCAGCGAGGAGTACAAGGCCAAACACCCCGAAAGTGCCGACCGTCCACGCTGGAGCGCCCTGGACAACCGCGGCCTGCGCTGCTCCATTGGCAACCAGGTCCGCCCCTGGCAGGATGCCCTGGCCTGCTTCTTTGAACATTGGGACGGGGAGAACGGGATGATTTGAGGCCCCCAAACCCACAAAACTTTGAAGGATAACTGTATATGAAAACCTATCTGATCACCGGCTGCGCCGGATTTATTGGTTCCAACTTTGTGTATTATATGCTCAAGAAGCATGACGACATCCTGCTGGTCAACCTGGACAAGCTGACCTATGCGGGCAACCTCGAGAATCTGAAAGGGGTCGAGGGCGACCCCCGCCATGTCTTTGTCCAAGGTGACATCTGCGATAAGGAACTGGTCGCCGGGCTGTTCGAGAAGTACGACTTCGACTATGTCATCAACTTCGCGGCCGAGAGCCACGTCGACCGCAGCATCGCAAACCCGGAGATCTTCGTCCAGACCAACGTGATAGGCACCGTCAACCTGCTGCAGCGGGCCAAGGAGGCCTGGTACGATCCCGCCGCCAGGACCTGGAAGGAGGGCAAAAAGTACCTCCAGGTCTCCACCGACGAGGTCTATGGCGCACTGGGAGCCGATGGCTTCTTCACCGAGACCACCCCGCTGTCCCCCCACAGCCCCTACTCCTCCTCCAAGGCCAGCGCCGATCTGTTTGTCATGGCCTTCCACGACACCTACGGGATGTCGGTCAACATCACCCGCTGCTCCAACAACTACGGACCCTACCAGTTCCCCGAGAAGCTGATCCCCCTGATGATCAACAACGTCAAGCACCACAAGCAGCTGCCGGTCTACGGTGACGGGATGCAGATCCGCGACTGGCTCTACGTCGAGGACCACTGCAAGGCCATCGACATGGTGGCCGAGGGAGGCCGGATCGGCGAGGTGTACAACGTGGGCGGCCACAACGAGCGGCCCAACATCTTTATCGTCAAGACCATCATCGCCCAGCTCCACGACCGGCTGCAGGACGACGGCATCAGCGAAGACCTCATCAAGCACGTCGAGGACCGCCTGGGCCACGACCGCCGCTACGGCATCGACCCCACCAAGATCAAGAACGACCTCGGCTGGTACCCCGAGACCCCCTTTGAGAAGGGGATCGTCC
>CAZEIG010000103.1:0-6861 GCA_964511805.1 uncultured Faecalibacterium sp. | reverse complement strand
GCCTGCTGCTAGGGCTGTCCCGGGCGGCGGTGGCCGAGTTCACCTTCTACCTGGCCATCCCGGTCATGGCAGGGGCGTCCCTGCTCAAGGTGGTGCGGTTCGCCTTGGGCGGCCAGGCCATGACCTCCACCGAAATCGCCATCCTGGTGACCGGCTGCCTGTCGGCTTTTGTTGTCAGTATGCTGGCCATCCGCTTCCTGATGAGCTACGTCAAGAGCCACGACTTCAAGTTCTTCGGCATCTACCGCATCGTCCTGGGCACGGTGGTGCTGGCCGTGGCAGTCTTCACGGCGTTTGGGTAAAATGCAGCGGACCAGAATGTTTACATTCTATCTATTGCAATTCAAACCAAAATTGAATATATTAAAGTTACAGGAAAAGCCGCCACGCGCCTTTTGTAGATGTTTGTCGTAGAGCGCGCAAATAAAAAGAAAGAAAGCTCAATGGATAAAAGCTCTCTGCCATGTGCAGGGAGCTTTTTTGTTCCTCTCTTTCCTCCGAAGCGGGTTTATGTTATACTCTTACCGAGAGAGAATCACCCGGCGGGACAGGGTTGCCTCGCCTGCAAGGAGGACAAACAATGGAAGGTTCAGCCGTATACTTTACCGATTTCCGGTGCCCGGTGGGCACCAGCCTGACCGATAAGCTCCGCCGGCTTTGCATCGCGGCGGGGATCAAGACCATCGAGATGGAGGGCCGCTTTGTGGCCATCAAGATGCACTTCGGCGAGCTGGGGAACCTGGCGTTCCTGCGGCCCAACTATGCCAAGGCGGTGGCCGACCTCTGCAAGGAGCAGGGGGGCATGCCCTTTCTGACCGACTGCAACACCCTCTACCCGGGCAGCCGGAAAAACGCCCTCGAGCATCTGACCTGCGCCCAGCTGAACGGCTTCTGGCCGATGACCACCGGCTGCCAGATCTTGATCGGCGACGGCCTGCGGGGCACCGACGAGGTCGAGGTGCCGGTGCCCAACGGCGAATACTGCAAGACCGCCAAGATCGGCCGGGCCATCATGGACGCCGACGTCTTCATCAGCCTGAACCACTTCAAGGGGCACGAGTCCACCGGTTTTGGCGGAGCCATCAAGAACATCGGGATGGGCTGCGGCAGCCGGGCCGGCAAGATGGAGCAGCACTCCTCGGGTGCGCCGGAGGTCCAGCGGGAACTCTGCCGCGGCTGCCGCCGCTGTGCCAAGGAGTGTGGCTCGGACGCCATCCACTACGACGCCGAACACAAGGCGGTCATCGACTACGACCTCTGCAAAGGCTGCGGCCGCTGCATCGGGGCCTGCAGCTTCGACGCTATCTACTCGATCGATAACAGCGCCAACGAGGAGCTGGATCGGAAGATGGCCGAGTACGCGGCGGCGGTCTGCGCCGGGCGGCCCTGCTTCCACATCAGCCTGGTGCAGGACATCAGCCCCAACTGCGACTTCCACGGGGAGAACGACGCCCCCATCCTGCCGGATATCGGGATGTTCGCCTCCTTTGACCCGGTGGCCCTGGACCAGGCCTGCGCCGACGCCTGCCTGGCCGCCACTCCCATCCCCAACAGCCAGCTGGGTCAGAACCTGGCCTGTCCCGGCTGGAACTGCTATCACGACAACTTCAAGGACTCCAACCCCAACATCGAGTGGAAGGCCACCCTGGAGCAGGCCGAAAAGGTCGGCTTGGGCCAGCGCGCCTATGTCTTGAAAAAGGTCTAAGCAGACGTCTCTGCATAAACAATAAAAAATGGCCGCAGCCTTCTGCAAACGCAGGGGCTGCGGCCTTTTGTGTTGCTGCTGATTTACTGCTGGGGCGCGGGGACGATGGCGTCCAGTGCGTCGGCCAGGGCGGACCAGTCCGCCTCCGAGCAGGTGGGGACCTCCTGGACGCCGGCGTCCTCCATCTCGGGGGCGGCTGCGTCGGGGTCGTCCAGGATCCGCTGGGCGGCGTCCTCAATGAGGGGCCATGTCTCGGCGAAGTTTTCCTGGTCGAGGGTCTCGAGGGAGTCGAACCAGTCGTGCAGGCAGTCGCTGAGGGTCTCCGCATTGCGGTGGGACAGGCCGTTTTCGTCGGCCCAGTCCAGCATCGCGGCGGCCGCCGCCACCGACTTGAGGGAGGTGCCGGCGGTGCCGGGGCCCCAGCCCAGCCCGGCGGAGAAGGCGTCGGCGGGGTCGGTCAGGCCAAAGCCGTTCTCGGTGTCATCTACCCCGCCGCTGGGGGCGTTGGGGGCAGCGGTGGTGTCGCCCTCGCCCGAGGGCACCGTCTCGGAACCGGGGGCCTTGCTCAGCGACTGCGAGGAGACGGCGGGGGAGCTGCTGGCGGCAGCCGTGCAGCCCGCCAGGAAGATGGACAGGCAGAAAACCGCGCAGCAGCCTGCCGCACGGAAGCGGGACCAGAATTTGCTTTTCATATAAGAAGACCTCCTTTGTGCGCCGAGGGGCGTCGGCTGTCCTTTCTTGTCAAATTGTTTCTCTATTATCAGTATACTGTGCGGGGGCGTGGTTGTCAACGATTTACCGCCTGGCTGAACGCGGGAGGACGGGGGAAAGGAAAGAAATTTTTGTCCCGCATGGGCGGGCAAAAAGGGTACCCCCGAAAGGGCGGCTGTTTTGGAAGATATGGCCATAAAGTGCAAACATATTGCACTTTATGCAACTTGTTGGCGATTGACAAGCCGGAAAGGCGTTTGTATAATGGGCTTGCAGGGGGCGGTCAAGGGCTGTCGGCCGCGCCGTCTCTGCCCCGGTGGGTGCCGGGTCGTTTTTTATATCTTTGGGAAAAGGGGCGTCCGCTGTGAAAGGGAAAGAACGGTTGGTCTGCGGGCTGGAGCGCTTCTCCACCGCCATGCTGGCGGCACTGGGTTATCTGCCGGCGGCCGGCCTGGTGCTGGCGGCGGGCGCGCTGGTGAGCGCGGCAGGGCAGTGGCTGGGCGCCGTCCCCGGGATGGGATGGGCCTCCCTGCTGGGGAGCCTGGCCTACGACGGGATGATGGCCATCATGCAGAACCTCAGCGTCATCTTCTGCGTCGGGATCGCCTCCTTTCTGGCGCAGGAAAACAAGCAGCAGGCCGCCATGATCGCCCTGCTGTCCTATCTGATCTTTCTGGCGGTGGGACACACCACCCTCGAAGAGCTGGGCCGTCTGGCCCCCTCCGACCCGGCCATCGGGCTGTACGGCACCGGACAGGCCTCGGTGCTGGGAATCCAGACGGTGGACATGGGGGCCGCCGGAGGGATCCTGCTGGGCTTTTTGACCGGCTTTGTCTACAACCGCACCTGCGGGCGGCAGTTCCGTCTTGCGCCGGCTCGGATCTATGGAGGGGTGCGCTGGTCTTTCCTCTGCATGGCAGCGCTGTCGGTGGCGCTGGGGCTGGGGGCCTGTTTTGTCTGGCTGCCCATCCAGCGGGCTGTGGACGGCCTGACCGGCTGGGTCGCGGCGGCAGGGGACGCCGGGCTTTTCTTCTACGGCTTTCTGGAGCGGGTGCTGATCCCCACCGGGCTGCACCATCTGATCTATATACCGTTTCAATTTACTTCGCTGGGCGGCGCCCTGACGGTGGGGGAGCGGGTCTACACCGGGGCCTATGCGGTCCTGATGGCCGAGTACAGCATGGGGCTGCCTTTCTCAGACGGCATCCGCTGGATGTACGTCGGCTTCACCAAGACCTTCGGGTATTTCGGGATCGTGTCGGCCTTCATCTTCTGCGCCCGGCCCGAGAACCGCCGCCGCACCGCCGCCATGCTGGCCCCGCTGTTGCTGACGGCCTCCATCGCCTCGGTCACCGAGCCGCTGGACTTCCTCTTCTGCTTCCTGTCGCCGGTGCTTTGGCTGGCCCATGGGGTCATCACCGGGGCCTTCATGGTCCTGCTGGACCTTTGCGGGGTGACCGGCTTCACCGGCGGGCTGCTGGCCTCCCTGGCGATGAACCTCTCGGCCGGGGTGGAGCGGACCCACTATCCCATCCTCTACCTGCTGGCCGCGGCCGAGATCGCCGTCTACTTTCTGGTGTTCACCTTCCTGATCCGCCGTCTGGACCTGCGGACCCCCGGCCGGGAAGCCCCTGCCGCCCCCGCAGCCCGGGAGGGGGGCGTCCCGCTGGCGGCTCTTCTGGCCGCCCTGGGCGGGCGGGAGAACGTGACTCAGGTGGACAACTGCATTACCCGTCTGCGGGTCTGGGTGCAGGACACCAGCCTGCTGGACGAAAAGACCCTGCGGGACCTCGCCCCTGAAGGGGTGGCCTGCCAGGGCAGGGAGGTCCAGCTTGTCTTTGGCTTTGAGGTGGAGCAGATCCGCCGCAGCCTGGAGGCGCTGCTGCGGGAAAAGGCGCTCTCCACCTAGAAGAAAAACACTGTGCCGTCCCCGTGCCAGGGGGACGGTGTTTTTTTCTGCCCGTTACCAGTTGACCCGCCCTGTCAAAAGCGCTATAATCAATGAGTATTTTGAATGATAGTGGGATGGTAGGAATTGGACCGCCGCCCCGTTTCAGGAGGATTGGAAAGATATGGAACATCGGGAACAGTACATCCACGAAAAATTCACCCTCGACGGGTTGTTCGCTTTTCTGGACCAGAGCGTCAGCCCCTTCCACGCGGCGGCTGCCGCCAGCGGGATCCTGCAGCGGGCGGGGTACAAGTTCTGCCCGGAGGGCCAGCCTTGGAAGCTGGAGCAGGGCGGCCGGTACTACACCACCCGGAACGGCTCGGCGGTGGTGGCCTGGCGGATGCCCTGTGGCAGCCTGACCGGCTGGCACGCGACGGCCAGCCACGGCGATTCCCCCACCTGGCGGCTGAAGGTGGCCGACATCGCCGAAGGGGGCTACCTCAAGGCCGAGACCGAGGGCTACGGCAGGATGATTGCCTCCACCTGGCTGGACCGCCCCCTGAGCGTGGCGGGCCGGCTGCTGGTCCGGACAAAGACCGGGGTGGAGAGCCGGCTGGTGGCCCCCGACCGGGCTCTGCTCTGCATCCCGAATCTCTGCATCCACTTTGACCGGGAGGCCAACGCCAGCAAGACCTGGAACCCCCAGGTGGACCTGCAGCCCATCTGCGGGCTGGAGGGCGGCATGCGTCTGATGGAGGTGCTGGCCGAGGAGGCTGGCGTCAAGGCGGAGGACATCCTGGCCCATGACCTGGTCCTCTGCACCCGGCAGAAGGCCGAGCGGGTCGGCGTCAACGACGAGCTGTTCATGTCGGGCCGGATCGACGATCTGGAGTGCGCCTACACTACCCTCTGCGGCTTTTTGGCGGGCAAGGGGGAAGAGGTCGGCCGTGCCGACATCTGGTGTATGTTCGACAACGAGGAGGTTGGCTCTTCCAGCCGGCAGGGCGCCCAGGGCACTCTGATGGCCGACGTCATGGACCGGATCGAGGAGGCGCTGGCCGTCACCCGGGAGGAGAGCGTCCGCGCCCGGGCCAACAGTCTGCTGCTCAGCGCCGACAACGGCCACGCCACCCACCCCAACCACCCCGAAAAGAGCGACCCCCGCATCCCGGTCCGGATGGGCGGCGGGGTCATCCTCAAGTACAACGCCCGGCAGACCTACACCACCAGCGGCCTGACGGCGGCCGCCTTCCAGCGGATCTGTGAGAAGGCGGAGGTGCCGGTCCAGCTCTTTACCAACCGGGCCGACGTCAGGGGCGGCTCCACCCTGGGCAACCTGCTGGGCCATCAGATCTCCATCCCGATGGTGGACATCGGCCTGGCCCAGCTGGCCATGCACTCGGCCGTCGAGACCGCCAGCTGCACCGACGCCGAGGCCATGGCCCGGGCCTGCGCTGCCTTCTACAACACCCCCATCTTCCAGCCCGCCGACGGCGTCTGGGAGCTGGGCCTCTAATGGACCCGGTCGGGCGGTTCGCCCCCAGCCCCAGCGGGCGGCTCCACCTGGGCAACCTGGCCTGCAGCCTGCTGGCCTGGCTGTCCGCCAGGAGCCAGGGCGGCCGGGTCGTCCTCCGGATCGAGGACCTGGACGCCGCCCGCTGCCCCCGGGTCTATGCCGACCAGCTGGAGGAGGACCTCCACTGGCTGGGGCTGGACTGGGACGAGGGAGGCTCAGACGGCGGCCCCCACGGCCCCTATTACCAGAGCGAGTGTGCTGAAATTTATACGGAAAGTTATAACAAACTGAAAGAGATAGGCCTTGTATACCCCTGTCTCTGTTCCCGGGCCCAGCTCCACGAGGCCAGCGCCCCCCACACCGCCGACGGCAACGTGGTCTATCCCGGCACCTGCCGGGGCCTGCCCCCCGCCGAGGTGGCTGCCAAAAGCCGGGTAAAACCCCCGGCCTGGCGGATCATGGTGCCGGACGAGGAGGTCGCCTTCACCGACCTCTGCATGGGTCCCCACCGGGAAAACCTGCTGACCGGCTGCGGCGACTTCTACCTCCGCCGGGCCGACGGGGTCTTTGCCTACCAGCTGGCCGTGGTGGTGGACGACGCCCGGATGGGCGTCACCGAGGTGGTGCGGGGGGCCGACCTCCTCTCCTCGACGGCGCGGCAGATCTACTTCTACCGCCTGCTGGGGCTGACGCCCCCCGCCTTCGCCCACTGCCCCCTTCTGCTGGACGCCGGCGGCCGCCGCCTCTCCAAGCGGGACGGAGACCAGAGCCTTGAGAACCTGCGGGGCCGCTACACCGCCCCTGAGATCATCGGCAAGCTGGCCTATCTCTACGGCCTCCAGCACGCGCCCGACCCCCGCACCCCCGCCAGCCTCCTGCCCGACTTCGACTGGGCCAAAGTACCCAAGCAGGATGTGAGGTTGGAGGAGGGGATGTTTTGAGGGGGCCAAAACCAAAATTATACAATCCCCACAATTTTCCACAAAACCTTCACAAAGCGTCTGCAAAAGCAGGCGCTTTTCTTTTTGCCGCGGCGCG
>CAZEIG010000102.1:0-6915 GCA_964511805.1 uncultured Faecalibacterium sp. | reverse complement strand
TCGTTGGTGCCGAAGCTGAAGAACTCGGCCTCCTTGGCGATCTCGCCGGCGGTCAGGGCCGCACGGGGAATCTCGATCATGGTGCCGACCTGGTACTTCATCTCGACGCCAGCCTCGGTGATCAGCTTGTCGGCGGTCTCGACGACGATGTCCTTGACAAATTTCAGCTCCTTGACCTCGCCCACCAGGGGGATCATGATGTGGGGGGTGATCATCTTGCCGGTCTCAGCGCTGACCTTCAGGGCAGCCTTGATGACGGCACGGGTCTGCATGACCGCGATCTCGGGGTAGGTGACGGCCAGACGGCAGCCGCGGTGGCCCATCATGGGGTTGAACTCATGCAGGCTCTCGATGACGTTCTTCAGCTCGTCGAAGGTCATCCCCATATCCTTGGCCAGGTCGGCGATCTCCTCGTCCTTAGTGGGCAGGAACTCGTGCAGAGGGGGATCCAGGTAGCGGATGGTCATCGGGCGCTCGCCCATGATCCGGTACATGGCCTCGAAGTCGCCCTGCTGATAGGGCTCGACCTTGGCTAGGGCAGCCTCGCGCTCCTCGACGGTGCGGGCGCAGATCATCTCGCGGACGGCCTTGATCCGATCCTCAGCGAAGAACATATGCTCGGTGCGGCACAGGCCAATGCCCTCGGCGCCCATATCGACAGCCTGCTGTGCATCGCGGGGGTTGTCGGCGTTGGTCATGACCAGCATCTGGCGGGCAGCGTCAGCCCAGCTCATGAAGCGGTTGAAGTTCTTGTTGCCGGTGGCAGCCACGGTGGGGATCTGCTCGGCGTAGATGTTGCCGGTGGAGCCGTCGATCGAGATCCAGTCGCCGCCGACGAACTTGTGGCCGTTCAGCTCGAAGGTCTTGGCCTCCTCGTCGATCTTGACGTCGTTGTCATTGCCGCAGCCGGAGACGCAGCAGGTGCCCATGCCGCGGGCGACGACGGCGGCGTGGCTGGTCATGCCGCCGCGGACGGTCAGGATGCCCTGAGACACCTGCATACCGACGATATCCTCGGGGGAGGTTTCGAGACGGACCAGGACGACCTTCTTCATCTTGCCGGACTTGACCATCTCCTCGGCCTCCTCGGCGGTGAAGACGATCTGGCCGCAGGCGGAGCCGGGGGAAGCGGCCAGGCCCTTGCCCACGACCTCAGCAGCCTTCAGGGCGGCAGCGTCGAACTGAGGGTGCAGCAGGGTGTCCAGCTGCTTGGGCTCGACGCGGAGGACGGCCTCGCGCTCGGTGATCATACCCTCGTCCACCAGGTCGCAGGCGATCTGGAGGGCAGCCTGGGCGGTGCGCTTGCCGTTGCGGGTCTGGAGCATATACAGGTGGCCATCCTCGATGGTGAACTCCATGTCCTGCATATCGCGGAAGTAGTTCTCCAGCCGGTTGGCGATGGTGATGAACTCCTCGTAGACATCAGGCATCTGCTCCTGCAGGTGGCTGATGGGGAACGGGGTGCGGACGCCGGCGACAACGTCCTCGCCCTGGGCGTTGATGAGGTACTCGCCCATCAGCTTCTTGGCGCCGGTGGCGGGGTCACGGGTGAAGGCAACGCCGGTGCCGGAACGGTCGCCCGAGTTGCCGAAGGCCATCTGCTGGACGTTGACGGCAGTGCCCCACTCGTAAGGGATCTCGTTCATCTTGCGGTAGACGTTGGCGCGGGGGTTGTCCCAGCTGCGGAAGACGGCCTTGACCGCCTCGATCAGCTGCTCGTTGGGATCCTGGGGGAAGGGACAGCCCTCGTTGTCCTCATAGATCTTCTTGAAGACGGCCACCAGAGCCTTCAGGTCGTCGGCGGTCAGGTCAGCGTCGGACTTGTAGCCCTTCTCTTCCTTCATCTTGTCGATCTCGACCTCGAACAGGCTCTTGGGGACCATCATGACGACGTCCGCGAACATCTGCACGAAACGGCGGTAGCAATCGTAAGCGAAACGGGGGTTGCCGGTCTTGGCGGCCAGGCCCTCGACGGCCTCGTCGTTCAGGCCCAGGTTCAGGATGGTGTCCATCATGCCGGGCATCGACTGGCGCGCGCCCGAACGGACCGACACCAGCAGGGGGTTGGAGTTGTCGCCGAACTTCTTGCCGGTGATCTGCTCCAGGCCCTTGACGTGCTCAAAAATGTCGGCGGTGATCTCTTCGTTGATCTGGCGGCCGTCGGCATAGTACTGGGTGCAGGCCTCGGTGGTGATGGTGAAGCCCTGGGGCACAGGCATGCCGGCTGCGGTCATCTCCGCCAGGCCGGAACCCTTGCCGCCCAGGATGTTCTTCATCGTGGTCTTATCGCCGCCGAAAGCGTCGTTGCCCTCGCTGAAGTAGTAGATATGCTTTTTGCTCATCGGTTCATTTACCTCCCGTTTTGATTGGACCCGGACGAGCAGCCCGGGGCATATGCATTGTTTGTCTTTTTTGTAACGTTCAACGTATGCGAAAATATTATACCAGACAAACAGGACAAAATCCAGCCGCCGCAAGCTGAAAACTGCCGATTTTGTCCTTATAAATTTGTGCATTTCCCTTGAAAAAACAAGGCTTTTACGTTAATATAGGCTGGGAGAAAGTTCGAGAGTTTCTTTCCTTTCCCCTTTTGTACGCTCTATGATGGCCCCGGCATGGCCGGGGCTTTGCCAAGGAGGCATTTTGCTATGGAAGCATCCACCCAGTCCATTCAGGACGCCCGCAGCGCCCTCGACGCGGCCGAAGCCGCCCGCGAGGCGGTCCTGCTGCGGCACATCGCGGCTGGCGTCCTGATCGACAGCCGCACCGTCTGCATCGACGAGACGGTCCGGATCGCGCCGGGCGCCCGGATTCTGCCCGGCACCATCCTGCAGGGGCAGACGGTCATCGGCCCGGGCTGCGTCATCGGACCCAACAGCCTGATCGAGGACAGCGAGATCGGCCCGGACACCACCGTCAACGCCAGCCAGGTCTACGGCTCCAAGATTGGCCCCCACAACAACATCGGCCCCTTCACCCACATCCGGGTGAACACCGTCACCGACTACGGCGTCCACCTCGGCGCCTACGTCGAGACCAAGAATTCCAACTTTGCCCGTGGGAACACCGTCAGCCACCTGACCTACATCGGGGACAGCGACGTGGGCAAGTACTGCAACTTCGGCTGCGGCACCGTCACCTGCAACTACGACGGCCAGGCCAAGTACCGCACCACCATCGGGGACTACTGCTTCATCGGCTGCAACACCAACCTGGTGGCACCGGTGTCGGTGGGTGCCGGCGCCTACACCGCCGCCGGCAGCACCGTCACCCAGGACGTCCCCGCCGGGGCCCTGGCCATCGAGCGGGGCCGCCAGGCCAATATCGAAAGCTGGGCCGTCCCCAAGATGGAGGCCTACATCGCCAAAAAGCAGAAGCTGGAGGTCGAACAGGACGCCCAGGGCTGACCGCCCCCGCCAAACCGATAGCAGCAAAAAGAGACTGAGGCTGTGTGCGCCGAGTGCGGCCGGGTTCTTTTTGTCTGTCCGGACCGGAAACGACAACACCATACAGGGACTTTGTTTTATGATGAATACCAACGACACCTGGCTGATCGCCGGCCTCGGCAACCCCGAGGCCAAATACGACGGCACCCGCCACAACGCGGGCTTCGCCGCACTCGACTACCTGGCCGCCCAGTGGGGGGCCTCGGTTTCCAAAGCCAAATTCCAGGGCCTATGGGGTCAGGCCGAAGTGGACGGCCACAAGGTCTGCCTCCTCAAGCCGCTGACCTATATGAACCTGTCGGGGGACTCCATCGCCCCGCTGGCCGCCTTCTTTAAGATCCCCGCGGACCATGTGCTGATCCTCTGCGACGACATCACCCAGGCCCCCGGCAAGCTCCGGATCCGGCCGTCCGGCTCGGCCGGGGGGCACAACGGGCTGAAGAGCATCATCGCCCGGCTGGGGACCGACGGCTTCCCCCGCATCCGGATCGGGGTGGGCGAAAAGCCCCGCCCCGACTACGACCTGGCCGACTGGGTGCTGGGCCGCTTTTCGGAAGAGGACGCCAAGGCTGTGGCCGGCCGCCGCCCCGACATCGAGGCCGCCGCCCGTCTGATCATGGACGGCAAACTGCCCCAGGCACAGAACAAATACAACCATTAAAAGCCGATCAAGGGAGCGCCATCATGTATGAGGCAATGCTGAAACAGACCGCCGAATACCAGAAGATCGCCGCCAGCCTCGCTTCACCGGGGCCGGCGGCCCTTTTCGGCCTGCCCCCTGCCGGACGGGTGCTGGTCTATGCCCTGCTGGCGCGGGATCGGGGCCATCCCCTCTGCATCGTCACACCCGGCGAGGCCGAGGCCACCCACTTCGCCGACGACCTGCGGGCGCTGGGGGTCACGGCCGAGGTCTTCCCCCCGCGGGACTTCCTCCTCCGTCCGGTGGAGGGGGCCGGCCGGGAATACGAATACCGCCGCCTGTCGGTCCTGGGCGGGCTGGCGGGCGGACGGCTGGCCGCCGTCTGCGTCCCGGTGGAGGCCCTGCTGCAATACACCGTCCCCCGGGCCGACTTCATGGCCAATACCCTCACTCTCAAGCCGGGGATGCAGTTCTCCCGGGAAGGGCTGGTCCAGCGGCTCTTCGCGGCGGGGTATGTCCGCCGCAGCCAGGTGGAAGGCCCGGGGCAGTTCAGCGTCCGGGGAGACATCATCGACATCTTCCCTCCCGATATGCAGTCCCCGGCCCGGCTGGAGTTCTGGGACGAGGAGATCGACTCCATCTCCTCCTTCGACCTGATGAGCCAGCGGCGGGACGCTTCCCTCCAAAAGATCTACCTCTCCCCTGCCCGGGAGGTCCTCTTCGGCAGCTGTGAGGAGACCGCCGCCGCCCTCCGGGCCGCCATCAAAAAGGCCCGAGGGAAGCACCGCGCCGCCCTCGAGCAGGCGATGGCCCCCGATCTGGCCCAGCTGGACGCCGGCCTGATGCCCGAGGCCATGGACAAATACTACGGCCTGCGCTACCCCGCCCCCGCCACCCTGCTGGATCACCTGGACGGGCCTTTCCTCATCCTGGACGAAGTTGGGGGGATTCGGGACGCCACCAAGGCCGCCGCCTACCGCCGCGGTGAAGAGCTGACCGGCCTGCTGGAGGAAGGCGTCCTCTGCCCCGGCCTCGACGTCCTCTACCAGACGATGGACGACCTCGTCATCGACGCCGGCAAGCTGCCCACCCTCCTCTGCGAGAACTTCCTGCGGGGGATGAACGAGTTCCAGCTCAAGGACCTCATCAACGCCGAGGCCCACGTCACCCCCAGCTGGAACGGGGAGCTCCGCAGCCTGCTGGAGGACCTGGATCCCCTGGTCCAGCAGGGCTTTGCGGTCACCCTCTACGCCGGCACCCCCAAGGGAGCGGCCGCCCTTACCCGGGACCTGGCCGACAAGAGCTATACCGTCAGCATGAGCCGGGACATCCGCCCCAGCCCGGGGCTGGTGCAGGTGCTGCCCGGCCACCTGAACGCCGGCTGCACCCTCCCCTTTGCCCGCTGCGCCGTCCTCACCAGCCGGCGGCATGGGCTCGACGAGAACGCCCAGGCCAAGAAGCGGAAGAAAAACAAGGACGCCCTCTCCAGCCTGGCCGACGTCAAGCCGGGGGACTATGTGGTCCACCAGAGCCACGGCGTCGGGATGTACGCCGGCATCCAGCGGCTGGAAGTCCAGGGCGCCACCAAAGACTACCTTAAAATTCAGTACGCCGGGTCAGACATCCTCTATGTGCCAGTCACCCAGCTGGACCTGCTCAGCCGGTACACGCCCCCCGGCGACGAGGACAGGGTCAAGCTGGCCAAGCTGGGCGGCGGGGAGTGGCAGCGCACCCGCGCCCGGGTCAAGAAGGCCACCGAGGAGATGGCCCAGGAGCTGATCGAGCTCTACGCCCGCCGCCGGCAGGCCAAGGGCTACGCCTTCCCCCCGGACGGGGAGTGGCAGCAGGACTTCGAGGCCCGCTTTGCCTACGACGAGACCGAGGACCAGCTGGCCGCCACCGCCGAGATCAAGAACGACATGGAACACCCCTGGCCGATGGACCGCCTCCTCTGCGGGGACGTCGGGGTCGGCAAGACCGAAGTCGCCCTGCGGGCCGCCTTCAAGTGCGTCATGGGGGGCAAACAGTGCGCCATCCTGGCCCCCACCACCCTGTTGGCCTGGCAGCACTACAACACCATCCTTTCCCGGATGGAGGCCTTCCCGGTCAAGGTGGAGCTACTCTCCCGCTTCCGGACCGCCAAGCAACAGAAAGAAGCGCTGCGGGGGCTGCAGGCCGGCAGCGTGGACATCGTGGCGGGCACCCACCGCCTCCTTTCCAAGGACGTCCGCTTCCACGACCTGGGGCTGGTCATCATCGACGAGGAGCAGCGGTTCGGCGTCCGCCACAAGGAGAAATTGAAGGAGAACTTCATCGGGGTGGATATGCTGACTTTGTCGGCCACCCCCATCCCCCGCACCCTGAACATGGCCATGAGCGGCATCCGGGATATGTCCACCATCGAAAAGCCCCCCTATGAGCGCCAGCCCTTTTTCCTGGAAGACAACGAGGTCATCCTGGCCACGGCCATCAAAAAGGAGCTGGCCCGGAGCGGCCAGGTCTACTACCTCCACAACCGGGTGGACAACATCGAATCTACCGCCGGCCGGGTATCCAAAATGGTGCCCGGCGCCCGGGTGGGGATCGCCCACGGCAAGATGACCGAGGAAGAGCTCAACCCCGTCTGGCAGAAGCTGCTGAACGGGGAGCTGGACGTCCTGGTCTGCACCACTCTCATTGAGACGGGGATCGACGTCCGCAACTGCAACACCCTTATCATTGAAGACGCCGACCGGATGGGCCTGGCCCAGCTCTACCAGCTGCGGGGCCGGGTGGGCCGCAGCAACCGGAAGGCCTACGCCTACTTCACCTTCCGCCGGGACAAGACCC
>CAZEIG010000101.1:6693-6930 GCA_964511805.1 uncultured Faecalibacterium sp. | reverse complement strand
TGTCCTCTATCTGGGAGACCGACGAAACCACCCGGCGCTACCTGGCCGTCCACGGCCGTGCCGGGGACTACAAACCCCTGGCCCCGGCCGAGCTGGCCTATTACGACGGGGTGGTCAAGGTGGACCTGTCGGCCATCCGTCCGATGATCGCCCTCCCGATGCACCCCTCCAACGCTTACACCATCGAGAGGGCGATCATCGGACGGATGGCCGACAGGTCCACCTTGACCACCCCGT
>CAZEIG010000101.1:0-6683 GCA_964511805.1 uncultured Faecalibacterium sp. | reverse complement strand
CTTACACCATCGAGGAGCTGAACGCCAACCTGGAGGAGATCCTCTACGCCTGCGAGCAAGACGTCCAGAAGCTGACCGGCCGCGCCCTCGATCTCCGTTCCAAGATCGAGAACGGCCGCCTGCGGGTGGACCAGGGCGTCATTGCGGGCTGTGCCGGCGGCCTCTACGACAGCATCTATGAGGCGGCCTCTATCCTCAAGGGCCATACCGGCGGTTGCGATGAGTACGCCCTCAGCGTCTACCCCGCCAGCCAGCCGGTCATGATGGCCCTGGACCGCGCCGGGGTCCTCTCCCAGCTGATGGCCGCCGGCGCCACCATCCGAACCGCCTTCTGCGGCCCCTGCTTCGGCGCGGGGGACGTCCCCTTCAACGGGGCGCTGTCGGTCCGGCACACTACCCGCAACTTCCCCAGCCGGGAGGGTTCCAAACCGGGCGCGGGCCAGCTGGCCGGCGTCGCCCTGATGGACGCCCGTAGCATCGCGGCCACCACCGCCAACGGCGGCATCCTGACCCCGGCCACCGCCGTCGACTATGACCCCACCGTCCCCGACTACCAGTTCGACGATTCCAGCTACCAGTCCCGGGTCTACCAGGGCTTCGGCCATGGGGATTACGACACCCTCCTCAAGCTGGGCCCCAACATCAAGGACTGGCCCGAGATGGCCCCCCTGGGGGACAACCTGCTGCTGAAGGTGGCCTCCTACATCACCGACCCCGTCACCACCACCGATGAGCTGATCCCCTCGGGCGAGACCAGCTCCTACCGCTCCAACCCTCTGGGCCTGGCCGAGTTCACCCTCAGCCGGAAAGACCCCGCCTATGTAGGCCGGGCCAAGGCGGTTCAGGCCGAGGAGGCCGCCCGCCGCGCCGGTGAAGGGGACGAAGCCCTGCTGGCACAGATCCGGGCGGTGCCCGGCTGTGAGAAGCTGGGCTGGGCGGACGTCCAGATCGCTTCCACCATCTTTGCGGTCAAGCCGGGGGACGGCTCCGCCCGCGAGCAGGCCGCCAGCTGCCAGCGCGTGCTGGGCGCCGGCGCCAACATCGCGGTGGAGTACGCCACCAAGCGCTATCGCTCCAACCTCATCAACTGGGGGATGCTGCCCTTCCAGATCGCAGGGCCCACCCCCTTCGGGCTGGAGGGCTACATCCTCATCCCGAACGCCCGCAAGGTGCTGGAAGAGGGAGACCTGTCGGCCATTGAGGCCTATGTCCTGGGGGAGAAGCCCACCGCCTTCACCCTTTCCATCGCCCCCCTGACCGCCGACGAGCGGCAGATCCTGCTGGACGGGTGCCTCATCAACTACTATAAACACTGAGGAGGCCATCCGCATGGCAGGCGATCTGCACAACCATTCCACCTGTTCGGACGGGTCGGTGCCCATCCACCGGCTGGCCGCGATGGCGGCCCGGGCCGGGCTGGACACCATGGCCATCTCCGACCACGACACCATGCTGAGCGCGGCCTACTGCTACGCCCACCCGGTCCAGGATGGGGTACACCTTATCCCGGCGGCCGAGCTGACCGGCTACGACTACGAGCGGCAGCACCGGGTCCATCTGCTCTGCTACTGGCCTCAGGACTGCCCCGAGCTGCGGGCCCACTGCGATATCATGCGCCGGCGCCGGAACGAGTGCTGCCTTCAGAGTGCCCGGGAGCTGGAGGACATCTACCCCCAGTTCCGGACCGAGCAGGCCCTCGAGTACACCAAGGACAGCGGGGTCCTCTTCAAGAGCGGGATCATGCAGGCCCTCCACGAGCTGGGCCTCTGCGACAGCGTCTACGGCGAGCTCTACCACTACCTCTTCGGCTGGAACGCCCGGGGGATCGTCCTCCACAGCCCGGAATACCCGCCGGTGGAGGAAGTGATCGCCACCGCCCGGGCGGCCAAAGCGGTGCTGATCTTCGCCCATCCCACCGTTTATAAAAGTATGCCTCTGGTCCGGCAGCTTGTGGCGGAAGGGAAGCTGGACGGCATCGAGATCGACCACCCCCGGAACAGCGAGGCCGACAAGGCCGAGTGCCGGGCCCTCTGCGAGGCGCACGGTCTCATCATGACCGGCGGCACCGACTTCCACGGCGCAAACTCGGCCCGGCCCCACCCGGTGGGGACCTGCACCACCACGGACGACCAGATCGCCCGGATCAATGCGCTGGCGGCGGAACGCCAGAAAAAGTAACACACAAACCAAAAAGAGAGAAGGAAAAAACACCATGACGTTTACATTTCCCAACCAGGGCACCTGTTCCAAGATGACCCAGATCGAGCTGAACCCTGACCACACCATCGAGTCGGTGTCGGTGGTGGGCGGCTGCAACGGCAACCTGAAAGGTATCTCCAGCCTGCTGAAGGGGATGAAGGCAGAGGACGCCATCGCCCGGATGGAAGGCGTCACCTGCGGCCCCAAGCCCACCAGCTGCCCCGACCAGATCGCCAAGAACCTCAAAAAGGCCCTGGCGGCGATGGAACAGCAGTAAGCAAAACAAATTGAACCAAATTTGAACAAAAGGCGGCTCCCATCCTCTCAATAGATGGGGCCGCTTTTTTGTCTGCGATGCTGCGACAAAAAGAGATGATTTTCTTCCGGCGGGCGGGGCTATACTGTAGGTGTTGAGCGAAGCGGCAGGCCCCGGTGGGCAGGCCGGGATTGGAGCAGGCAATGGGTATCTTGGAATATTTTGGCGCAGGCTGGGGCAAGGGCTTTTCACGGGAGGCGGGGCAGGTGCTGGAAGGTGCGATCGAGCTGGCCGGCAACCTCGGCTGCGCCCGGGCCGACACCGGGCATCTGCTGCTGGCCATCCTCCAACGGGACCATGGCCCCGCCGGCCGCTTTCTGGCCGGGAAAAACATCTCCGAACAGGAGGTCCGCCGCTGCCTGGCCGAGGGGCGTCAGGGCCCGTCCCGCCGCCTCCGCCGGCAGGATCTGGCGCCCGAACTTCGCCGTGCGATGGACTACGCCCTCATTGACGCCCAGAACGCTCGCCAGTCCAAGGCGGAGCCGGAGCATCTGCTTTGCGCCATCCTGGAGGACGGCGGCTGTGCCGCGGGGGTGCTGCTGGCCGCCATGGGGGTTCAGCTCAGCGAGGCGGTGTGGGAGTGCCGCCAGCTTTCGGGCCAGCTGACCCTCCCCATCCAGCCCCGGATGGCCGCTGCGACCCCGCGGGGCACTCGGGCCAGTGACAAATACTGCCGCGACCTGACCCGCCGGGCCGCTGAGGGGGAGCTGGACCCCGTCTTCTGCCGGGATAGTGAGATCGAGCGGATGATCGAGATCCTCTGCCGCCGCCAGAAAAACACCCCCTGCCTGGTGGGGGAGCCAGGGGTGGGGAAGACCGCCCTGGCCGAGGGGCTGGCCCAGCGGATCGCCGGGGGCGAGGTGCCCCGAGCGCTGCGGGGGCGGCGTCTGCTGGCGCTGGATATGGCCAGTCTGGTGGCCGGCACCAAGTACCGGGGCGACTTTGAAGAGCGGCTGAAAAACCTGATGGAAGAGCTGGTCCGGGACGGGGTAGCCATCCTTTTTGTGGACGAGTTCCACACCATCGTGGGGGCCGGTGCCGCCGAGGGGGCCATCGACGCGGCCAACATCCTCAAGCCGGTGCTGGCCCGGGGCGAATTACAGATGATCGGTGCCACCACCAACCAGGAGTACCGCACCCACATCCAGAAGGACCCCGCCCTCGAGCGGCGGTTCGGCCAGGTTCAGATCGAGGAGCCCACCCCCGCCCAGGCCCGCAGTATCCTGGAGGGGCTGGCCGCCCGGTACGAGCGGTACCACGGGGTGACCATCCCGCCCGACGCCTTGGAGGACGCCGTCGAGCTGTCGGTCCGCTACCTGCTGGGGCGCTGCTTGCCGGACAAGGCCATCGACCTGATGGACGAGGCCTGCGCCGCCGCCCGGATCCGGGCCGAGAAAGAGGGCCGCACCGCCCCCGCCCTGACCCGAGAGGACATGGCCCGCGCCAGCGGTGTGCCGGCCGAGCGTGTCAACGAGGCTGAGCGGGAACGGCTGGCCCAGCTGGAAAGCTGTCTGGCCCAGGAAGTGGTGGGGCAGGACAAGGCCGTCGCTGCAGTGGCCGCCGCCATCCGCCGGAGCCGCACCGGCCTGGGGGAGCCGGGCCGGCCCATCGGGGCGCTGCTGTTCCTGGGACCCACCGGGGTGGGGAAGACCGCCCTTTCGAAGGCGCTGGCCCGGAGCTGGTTCGGCAGTGAAAAAGCCCTCCTCAAGTTCGATATGTCCGAGTATCAGGAGGCTCACACGGTGGCCCGGTTGCTGGGTGCGCCCCCGGGCTACCTCGGCCACGACGAGGGCGGCCAGCTGACCGAGGCAGTCCGCCGCCGCCCTTACAGCGTGGTCCTCTTCGATGAGATCGAGAAAGCCCACCCCGACATCCAGAACATCCTGCTGCAAATTTTGGAGGACGGCTGCCTGACCGACTCGATGGGCCGGAAGGCCGATTTCAGCAACGCCATCATCCTGCTGACCTCCAACCTGGGGGCCCGCTTCCTAGCCGGGCAGGCCGCACCGCTGGGTTTTGCGTCCGGCCCCGACGCCGCGTTTGAGAAACAGTCGGCCCAGGCCATCGCCGAGGCCCGCAGCTTCTTCCGGCCCGAACTGGTGGGCCGTCTGGATGAAATGATCGTCTTCCGTCCTCTTGGGACCGAGAGCCTCTGCGCCATCGCCGACCGGATGCTGTGCCAGCTGGAACAGCGGGCCGCCCGCAGCGGCTACACCCTGACCCACACCGGCCGGGTCTGCCGGGTCCTGGCGGCCAAGGCCGCCTCCCCCTACGGCGCACGGGAGCTCCGCCGCCAGGTGGACCGTGTGGTGGAGCAGGCCCTGGCCGACCGGATTGCCGAGGGCGCAGCTCTGCCTGGCACCCACTACACCGCCGACTGCACTGCCGACGGCAGCGTCACCCTCATCGCCGGCGACGTGGCGACGGTATAAAGCTTTTTGCTGTACAAACCCCGTCCGCAGTAGTATACTGGAAACAATATTATCCCGCGGACAGCGGGCACGGACGGGGAGGACGTTTATGCACTATCTGTTTTTACTCAACCCGGCGGCTGGCAAAAAGGACAGCACCAGCCGGGTCGCGGTGGGGCTGCGGGTGGCGCTGGCCCGGGCCGGCATCCCGGAAAAGGACTATACCATCCGCCGGACCCGCTACAAAGGGCACGCCCTGGCCCTTGCCAGGGACATCGCCCGCACCGGGCGGCCGCTGCGGATCTACACCGCCGGCGGGGACGGCACCTTCAACGAGGCGCTGCGCGGGGCCCAGCCCTATTCCGGTGCGGCGGTGGGCTGCATCCCGGCCGGCAGCGGGAACGACTTCCTCCGCACCTTTGGGACCAAGGAGGAGTTCCGGGATCTGGATGCCCAGCTGGCGGGGGGCGTGGTATCCATCGACCTGATGGATACCACACTGGGCCTGTCGGCGGCGGTCTGCGCCATGGGACTGGATGCCCAGGTGGCGGCAGGGGCGTCCGGCTTCCGCCGCAGCTGGCTCTTCTACGGGGAGGCCGCCTATCTGCTGTCGGCGGCCCGGGAGATCTGCGGGTCGGTGGGGCGGCGAGTCCGCTTCACGGTGGACGGCGAGCAGTTCGAGGCCGATATCCTGATGTGCGCGGTCTGCAACGCCAGGGACTACGGCGGCGGGTTCCGGGCGGCGCCGGCCGCCTGCCCCGATGACGGCCTGCTGGACCTGGTGGCCGTCCGGAAGACCAGCCGCTTCAACGTGCTCCGGCTGCTGGGCAGCTACCGCCAGGGCCGCCACTTTGCAGGGGAAAGGCTTGACCCCGCCGTCGCGCGGTACTTCATCTTCCGCCGGGCGCGGCGGGTCACCGTCGAGCCCATCGACGGCGGCGGGCCGATGGTCGCAACGGCGGACGGAGAGTGCGCACCGGTGGAAAAACTCGACGTCACCCTCCGGCCGCTGGCCGGGCGGATCATCCTGCCGGCGGCCCCCTACGCCCGCTTTTTGGAGCAAGAAACAGCAGTTTCCTTGAAATAAATCGAATTAGCGAGACTTTTTTTCAGTCCGGCTTCGGGCTGGCATTTTGTCATAAAAACTTAACAAAAAAATGTGAAAAAACTCTTGATTTTTCCTTCCAAGATGAGTAAAATACTCTTAGCACTCAGGAGAAACGAGTGCTAAACCAGAGGGCGGCAGCGCCGGCCCCCTGTGCCAATCAAGTTAAAATAAAGATTCAAATAGGAGGGCAAGAATTATGAAGATTATTCCTCTTGCAGACCGCGTCGTCATCAAGACTGCAGAGGCCGAGGAGACCACCAAGGGCGGCATTATCCTGACCGGCAGCGCCAAGGAGAAGCCCCAGGTCGCCGAGGTCGTGGCCGTGGGCCCTGGCGGGATGGTGGACGGCAAGGAAGTCGCCATGACCGTCAAGGTGGGTGATAAGGTCCTCATCAGCAAGTACTCCGGCACCGACGTCAAGGTGGACGGCGAGGAATGCACCATCGTGCGCCAGGGTGACATCCTGGCCATCGTGGAGGAGTAAGACCCCCTCCGGTCCCAAACATACCAGCTAGGCGGCAGGCCGGACAGGCCGCCGCATTGAAAAGGAGAGATACTGTATGGCAAAACAGATCAAGCAGGGCGAGGACGCCCGCAAAGCACTTTGCGCCGGCATTGACACGCTGGCCGACACCGTCAAGATCACCCT
>CAZEIG010000100.1:0-6974 GCA_964511805.1 uncultured Faecalibacterium sp. | reverse complement strand
ACATCAAGAAGGAGAACATCGGCCTGATCGAGGTCATGGGCCTGGCGGTGCTGCCCAGCCGGCTGAAGGGCGAGATGGCTGAACTGGAGCAGGCCCTGGTGGCCCGCACCCCGCCGGACCAGTACGGCGAGGCCATTCAGAAGCACGCCGAGTGGGCCGGCGAACTGCTGGCCAAATACCCCGGCCTCAACGCCGGCAACGCCCACGCCATCCTCCAGGAGGAGATCGGTCGTATCTTTGCCGAGGTGCTGGAGGACGCCGGCGTCTACAAGCGGGACGAGGCCGGCCAGGCCGGATTCGTCCGCTTCCTCGAGAGCGTCCGGTGACAGGAAGGAGGGCCCATGCCCCACAACATCCTTGAAGTCTGCGTCGACAGCGTGTCCAGCGCCCTGGCCGCCAAGGCAGGCGGCGCCGACCGGCTGGAACTCTGCGCCGGGCTGGCTATCGGCGGTCTGACCCCCAGCCTAGCTCTGGTGGCCCAGGTTAAGGCCGAGACCGGCCTGCCGGTCCGCGCCCTCCTCCGCCCCCGGGCCGGCGACTTCTGCTATGATCGGTGGGAGCTGGCCGAGATGGGGGCGCTGGCCGCCGCCCTGATCCGCGCCGGAGCCGACGGGATCGTCACCGGAGTGCTGACCCCGGACGGCAGGCTGGACCTCCCCGCGATGGAGGCCATCTGTGAGGCCGCCCGTCTGGCCACTCCGGCCGGGCAGACACCCGCCCTGGCCCTTCACCGGGCCTTCGATGTCTGCCGGGACGCCGCCGCCTGTCTGGAAGCGGCCTGCTGCCTTGGCCTCGACACCATCCTGACCAGCGGCCAGGCCGCCGACGCCTGCACCGGCCGGGCCGTTCTGGCCGCCCTCCACACCCAGTCGGCCGGCCGGATCGAGATCCTGGCCGGGTCGGGGGTCAACGCGGGCAACATCCCCGCTCTGGCCCGGGAGACCGGCGTCACTGCCTTCCACCTGTCGGGGAAGCATCTCGTTCCCAGTCGGATGACCTTCCGCCGGGAGGGTGTCCCGATGGGCCTGCCCGGCTTTGACGAGTTCCAGCTCTGGCAGACCAGCCCCGAGGCCGTCCGCCAGGCCCGGGCCGTCCTCGATAACCTCTAAAGCGTCATTTTTCGTTCTCCTTATACAGCAAACCGCCCCGGTGTTCTGGTGTTCCCAGAAGGCCGGGGCGGCTTGTTATATGTAGCTGCAGGACCGCTCAGTTTTTCTTCCGCAGAAGGCTCATGGGGGGCAGCTCGGGGGTGGGGATGGTGTACCGCTCCATGGCGTGAGGGGTGGCAGCCACCTCTTCCCCCGCTTCGTTTTTGATCCACGCGGGCTGCAGAGGGACGACGGAGCCGTCGGGGCAGAGGGCCTCGAGGGTATCCTCCAGGGACCACTTCCCCCGCTGCTGGCAGTGGGCGACCCCTTTCTCCCAGCTTTCCACCGTCCCGACAAACTCCCATTCCCGGATGTAAGCGGCGCTGGAGGTGTTCTGATGGGCCTTGTCCGCCCCGAAATAGAACCCCGGCGAATAGGGCCGGTGACTGGTGCGGGTCAGCTCGGCAAGGACGCTGTCGGGCAGTTCGAAGTTGTCGGCGAAGGGATCGGCCAGGTACTGGTCCAGGGCCTTGCGGTAAGCCGCAGTGACACTGGCCACATAGTAGAAGGTCTTGGCCCGTCCCTCGATCTTGAGGCTGTCTACCCCGGCCTTGCAGAACAGGTCGAGGAAAGGGGCGGTGCAGAGGTCGTTGGCGTTCAGGATGTAACTGCCATCCTCCCCCTCCCCGATCTCGTAGAGCTGGCCGGGGCGGGTCTCCTCGCTGAGGTAGTATTTCCAGCGGCAGGGCTGGGCGCACTGGCCGCGGTTGGCGTCCCGGCCGGCCAGATAGTTGGAGAGCAGGCACCGGCCCGAGACGCTCATGCACATCGCCCCGTGGACGAAGGCTTCCAGCTCCAGTTCGGGCGGGGTCTTGTCCCGTATGACGGCGATGTCGGTCAGACTCAGTTCCCGCGCCAGCACCACCCGCTTGGCCCCCATTTTGCAGCAGGCGGCGGCCGCCGCATAGTTGGTGATGCCGGTCTGGGTGGACATATGGACATCGATATCGGGGGCGTAGGTCTTGCAGGCGTCCAGCACCCCCAGGTCGGCCACGATGAAGGCGTCCACCCCGGCCGCAGCGGCGGCCCGGATGGCGTCGGGCAGGCGGTCGGCCTCCTCGTTGGTGGGGAGGGTGTTGAGGGTCAGGTAGACCTTCCGGCCCCGGGCATGGGCGTAGACGACCCCCTCGGCCAGTTCCTCGTCGGTGAAGTTGGCCGGCGCGGCCCGCATCCCGAATTCAGGCAGGGCGCAGTAGACCGCGTCCGCGCCGTAGCAGACCGCGTAGCGCAGCCGTTCCAGGTCACCGGCCGGGGCCAGCAGCTCAGGGATTTGAAGCATAGTGATTCCTTTCCTCGTTCGTTACAGTCCTGCGTTGACCTGCCGGGCCGTTCGGACGTTGGCCTGGTGCTCCGACAGGGTGCGGGCATAGTAGTAATGGCCAGTCAGGTCGGTGACAAAGAAATAGGCGTCGGCGGCCTCGGCGTCGGGCTGGGGGTCCAGGGCGGCCCGGATGGCGTCGATCCCCGGGTTGGACACCGGGCCGGCCGTCAGCCCGGCGCGGCTGTAGGTGTCGTAGGCCGCCACGATCTCAGCCGGGATCTGATCCCAGCCGCCGTACCAGGGGGCCACCCAGTTCCAGAGGTAATTGTTCTCCTCGTCGTTCTGGATGTAGCTGGAGACGTTGCTCTCCAGCCGGGGATAGGGCGAGCCCTCGGCCAGCCGGTTCCGGAAGACCTGGGCGACGTTGCCATCCTGATCGTTGCCGGCCTCCTCCTGGACGAAGGAGGCCAGGGTCACCAGCTCGTGGAGGGTCATCCCCTGTGCCTCCAGGGCATCATAGATGTCCTGGGTGATCATCTCGTCGAAGCGGGCGTAGAAGGTGGCCACATAGTCATGGACCGTCCCGTCGTTGAGGAACTCGTAGGTATCGGGGAAGAGATAGCCCTCGCACTTCATAAAGCGGCCGGGGGCCTCCTCGTCGCTGGGGACGTACTGCCAAAAGGTGAATTCGCTGAAATCGCCGTTGTTGGCCTCGTCCAGGAATTCCTCGGCGGTACACAGCCCCGCCTCCTCCATCCGCTGGGCCATCGCGATAGCGGTGGTCCCCTCGGGGAAAGTCAGGCGGGTGGTTTCGGCGGCGGCGTAGGCCGAGAGGGCCTCGATCAGCTCATCGTAGCCGGCCCCCTGTTCCAGCTCAAAGATACCGTATTGCATCCGGCCCGCCGCCCCCTGCTGGCCCACATACCAGCGGAAGAGGTGCGGGAAGCGGATCACCCCGGCCTGCTGCAGGTCATCGGCGATAGTGGCTACCCCGCTGCCCTGCTCCACCGTGACGGTGACAGTCTGGCCGGTGCGGCCCCCACCGGTGATCTCCCGCCGGGCCAGCAGCAGTAAGGCCCCCGCCGCCAGCACCAGCACCAACAGGAGGGCCAGCAGCAGATTGCGCAGGGTATGGCGCCGGGGCGCAGCGTGTTTGCTCGTTTTTGCTTCCTTCATAGGTTTTCCTTCCTTGTGGCAGAAATCGGTCCCCCTGGAAAAGCTTTTAGCTTTCCATCATCAGCCGCATATAGCTGCCGCTTACGTCAAAGGGCTCGGCCAGAAAGCGGATCATCCCGTAGTCCTGGCGGGTGCCCTCCCCCAGAAAGAGGGGCTGGGCCGCGCCCACCGTGATCACCGCCTTCTCGACCACCGACTCCTTCTCCCGGGCGGCCTCCATCAGGACCTCGGCGGCCCGGTCATCGGCGGCCATCAGCTCGATGAAAAAGAGGGTGTCGTCCTGCCGGAAATAGATCCCATAGCCGTGCCGGCTCGAAACGATGGTGATCCCCCTGGCGTACAGGTCGCCCAGCACCACCGCCATCCGGCCGGCGTCCAGCTCGACGCTGTCGGGCTGGTACTGGCGGCGGAGCTCGCAGAGCTTCTTGGCGGTGACCGCGTCGAATTCGGCCTGGCTCCAGAGGTTCCGGCGGACCTCCCGGGTCAGGCAGCGGAGGGCGAAAGCCCGCCCAAAGCCGCGGCCTGTGTAGAAGGCGGCCTGCTTGGGGCCGGACGGCACCGTCACCGCAAAGACGGCCCCCTGCCGGGCCTGCCGGGTGCAGACGTAGTCCACCAGCCCGGCAGCGGCCGTCTCGTCCGGACCGCACAGTCCGTACAGATAGCAGCCCTGCCGCCCCTGCAGGGTGACCGGCACAGCCAGCACCAGCGCCTGCAGGACACCGTTTTCTTCTGCGAGGCAGGCGTTCTCCTCCCCGGCAAAACGCCGGATCGCCTTTTCGGCAAATTCTGCGGGTTCCTCCCGCTGCGCCGTCCAAAACTGCTCCATCGCCGTCAGGTCGGACGCTTCCATCGGCCGAAACATCTCTTAATGTACCCCCTTCTTCTTCTCTTTATGTCGTGTCCTCTTTCTTCTCAAAGCCCGAGGGCGGCCCGGGCCAGGGCCCACACCTGCTGTCTGATCTCCTCGACCGGCAGCATCTGCCCTGCCTGGACGCATTCCACCGTCTGCCAGCCCAATTTCCGGGCGCAGTACTCGGCAGCCTCCCGGCTGCGGGCCAGGTAGTCAAGATCCCGCTCCTGGATGTCCTTTCTGCTCTCGTCCCCGTGATAGCGGCCGGTCATCAGCCGCTGGCTGACGGCCGGATCCACCCGCAGGTAGATGACCGCGTCGGGGGCGGGCAGACCCAGCAGGCGGTATTCGTAGTCAAACAGCCAGTCGAGGTAGCGGTCCCATTCTTCCCGCGGCAGCTTGGAGCACTGATGCGCCCCGTTGGAGGTGGTGTAGCGGTCGGCGACGATGATCCCGCCGTCCCGGTAAAAGCCGCCCCAACCGGTCTTATAGCTGGCGTAGCGGTCCACCGCAAAAAAGCTGGAGGCCGCGTAGGCGTTGACATCTCCCGGCTTTTCGCCGAACTGTCCGGCCAGGTACATCCGCACCAGGGCCGAAGAATCGCTGCCATAGTCGGGGAAGCCGACTTGCCGCACCGGCGCGCCCGCGCGGGCCAGCGTTTCGGCCAGCAGTTTGGCCTGGGTGGCCTTGCCGCTGCCATCCAGCCCCTCAAGCACCAGCAGGCGGCCCCGCGCTGCGGTTTCAGCCATCTGCCTCACCGCCTTCTTCACGGAGGGCGCGGTACTTCTCCCGCACTTCGGCGGGGTGGTTGCAGCACATCTTCCCCTCAGGGCAGGGGCCCTCCAGACAGCCGGGACCCGCCATCCGGAAGAGATGGGGCGCCACCGGGTAGACCAGCCGGAGCATCTCGTCGGCCAGGGCCTGGATCTCCCACTGGGCCCGCTCACAGCAGCGCAGCCGGAAGAAATTCAGCAGGCTGCGGGCGTTCATGGTCACCACCATCTTGGTCTCGCAGGCGTTGGGCAGGACGAAGCGGGCGTCCTCGTTGGCCATCTTTTCGGCCTTTTTCCGGGCTTCCCTTTCGGGCATCCCTCCGGCCATCAGCCGGGCGGCATGGCCCTCTTCCAGCTTATGGGCCAGGTCGAGGTAGTGGGCCGCGTCCTCCTCCATACTGGCCAGGAAGGCCGCCCTGGCCTCGGGCACCGCCTCAATGGCGGGGGGCACCACATAGCGGAAGTCGTCCAGCCGGACGTACCGCTGGCTCTGAACGCTGAAGGAGGCAATCCGGTGGCGGGTGATCTGGGCCAGCAGGGACCGGCTGACCCCCTCGATCCCGAAGGTGAAACTGGCGTGTTCGATGGGGCTGGCGTGGCCCAGGTCGCTGAGCATATCCAGGAAGCGGGCGGTCCTGGCCTCGTCCAGCCCGTCCAGCAGGTCGGCGATGTGACTGTCGGAATAGCAGAGCTTGGCCGCGGCGGCCACCACCTTTTCAGGCTCAGGCGTATGGGCAATCAGTCGGACTGTCATCATAAGCGCTTATTCCTCCAAAACCTTGGTCAGGGGGGCAAGATTTGCCATCATCTTTTTTACCCCGACCTTCTCAAACTGGATTTCGACGATACAATCCCCGGCCGCCGGTGTGACCCGCGTCACACGGCCGCGGCCGAAGACCTTGTGCTGGACCAGCTCGCCAGGCTGGTAGCTTTTGGCCGGTTGCCCCGCCCCGGCGGCGGGCTTCCGGGCGGCGGGACGGCCGATGCCGGCCGCCGCGGCCCCCGGGAAGGCGGGCCGTGCCGTACCGGCGTTGTACTCCCGGTTGAGGTAGCTGCTGGCTGCGCGGCCGCGGCCCGACGTGCCGGAATACCCCGACGCGCCCCCCGGCACCCCGCTGTTGATGGTGGCCCAGTTCCGGCTGGGACGCTCCAGGTTGGGGCTGCGGGTGGTTTCGAGGTAGGCGGGGTCGATCTCGCCTAAAAAGCGGCTGGACTCGTTGCGGCAGGTGCGGCCGTAGAGCATCCGGGTGACGCTGTGGGAGATATAGAGCTCCTGTTTGGCCCGGGTGATCCCGACATAGGCCAGCCGGCGCTCCTCTTCCAGGTCGGCCTCGGAATAGCGGCTCATCTCGCTGGGGAAGATCCCCTCCTCCATCCCCACCAGGAAGACATAGGGGAACTCCAGCCCCTTGGCCGAGTGGATGGTCATCAGGACCACCTGGTCGCTGTCGGCGTTGTAGTTGTCGATGTCGCTGATGAGGGCGATCTCTTCCAGATAGCCCTCCAGGCTGGCGTCGGCGCCCCGGGTGTCACAGTAGTTCTTGACGTTGTTGACAAGCTGTCCCAGGTTCTGCAGCCGGTCGTTGGCCTCCTCGTGGCCCTGGCTCTTCTGCTGTTCCAGCATCTGTTTATAGCCGGTCAGCTCGATCAGCTTTTCGGCGAAGAGGTCGAGGGGGTATTCATCCAAAGCGTCCTGCAACTGGCGGTAGATCTGCCAGAACTTGAGCAGCGGCCCCACCGCCCGCAGGTGCTGGCCGATGAGCTCG
>CAZEIG010000099.1:0-6992 GCA_964511805.1 uncultured Faecalibacterium sp. | reverse complement strand
GTTCAGCTCGGGGATGACCAGGCCGATGGCCTTGGCAGCGCCGGTGCTGTTGGGGACGATGTTCTGGGCGCCAGCACGGGCACGGCGCAGGTCGCCCTTGCGCTGGGGGCCGTCCAGGATCATCTGGTCACCGGTGTAAGCGTGGACGGTGGTCATGATGCCGGAAACAACGGGGTAGGCCTTGTTCAGGGTGTCGGCCATGGGAGCCAGGCAGTTGGTGGTGCAGGAAGCAGCCGAAATGACCTGATCCTCCTTGGTCAGGGTCTTCTCGTTGACCGAGTAGACAATGGTCTTCAGGTCGTTGCCGGCGGGAGCCGAGATGACGACCTTCTTGGCGCCAGCCTGGACGTGAGCCATGCTCTTCTCCTTGCTGGTGTAGAAGCCGGTGCACTCCAGCACGACGTCAACGTTCAGCTCGCCCCAGGGGCAGTCCTTGGCGTCCTTGATGGCGTAGATCTTGATCTCCTTGCCGTCAACGACGATGGAGTCCTCGGTGGAAGAGACGGTGTGCTTGTCCTCGCCGATCTTGCCGCAGAAGGAACCCTGTGCGGTGTCATACTTCAGCAGGTGGGCCAGCATCTTGGGGCTGGTCAGGTCATTGATGGCGACGACCTCGTAACCCTCAGCGTCGAACATCTGACGGAAAGCCAGACGGCCAATGCGGCCAAAACCATTGATAGCAACTCTTACAGCCATTTTTATAGTACCTCCTAAAATTTTTACCCTTGGAATCCGGATAAATTTCACGGTGTCTCTATTATAGACCAAAACGCGAAAACCTTCAAGTACCCGCTAAAAAAACAACAAGCCGCTTCAGCCTATTTGTCCGTTCTGCACAAAATTTTGTGACGCAAGTTGGCGATTTCATACAATCATCGCATGGCGTGGGCGCCTCTGGGGCGGCGTTCGCCCCGGGCTGCCAGGACGGCGCAGACCGCACCCAGCAGCCCCACCGCGCACAGGACCCACTCGGCCGCCCCGCCGCCCAGCAAAACACACCGGGGCAGCTGCCAGCAGAAACACAGGCAGTATGCCAACAGCCCGCCGCGGCCCCCCGCTTTGGGGTTCGGCTCCCCGGGCAGGCAGAGAGTCCGCAGCAAAGCGGTCAGGAAAACCAGGGCCGCCAGCTGCTGCCAGATGGCCGAGGTGGGGACGGTGCGCTGCCAGCTCGAACCGTTGGTCATAAAGTCGGCCAGCACCCCCCAGACAAAGACCAGGCTGCCCGCCACCCCCAGCCAGACCGGCGGCGGGGCGGAGGGTTTGCGGGGGCTGTCCAGACCAGTCAGCAGCCAATACTGCCCCAGCATCCCCAGCCAGAGGGCGGAGAGGAACGCCAGCACCCCCTGGCCCAGGCTGGCAGGCCCTGCCGCCCGAAGGATGCTCCCCACCGCCTGCAGCAGCATCAGGGCCGCAGCAGCCCAGGCAGACACCGTCAGGGCCGCAGTGGCGGCGCGGCGGCGGGGCCAGGCCAGAGAGGCGGCCTCCCAGCCGCCCCGCCAGGCCAGCAGCAGGGCCGCCGCCACAAAGATGGCCAGCACCGCGTACCGCTGCCAGACCGCCCCCGCGGTGACCAGCCCCGTCTCCAGGTCGGTCCAGAGGGCCAGGTCAGCCCAGCGGTAAAGGCAGAGGAGCAGCCCGCCGGCCAGATAGACGATCGTCCATTTTCTCATGCTCACCGCTCCTCAAGAGGCTTGTATCTCTGCCGGACGCCCAGGTACTTGTAGGCCGGGCGGATGATCCGGTTGGCGAAGACGACCTCCTCGATCCGGTGGGCACACCAGCCGGGCAGGCGGGCGATGGCGAACAGCGGGGTGTAGAGGTCCTCCGAGATGCCCAGCATCTGGTAGATCAGCCCGCTGAAAAGGTCGACGTTGGCACAGACCGGCTTGGAGCTGCCCTTCTCCTCGGCGAAGATGGCGGGGGCCAGCCGCTCGATGCTGCAGAGCATATTGTACTCGGTCTCAAAGCCCTTTTCATAGGCCAGGTGGCGGGCACGCTCCTTCAGGATCACCTCGCGGGGGTCGCTGATGGTGTAGACCGCGTGGCCCATCCCGTAGATCAGCCCGCTGCCGTCGCCGGCCTGCTTGCGGAGGATGCGGCGAAGATACTCCCGCACTTCCTCGTCGTCCTCGGGGTTCTCGACGTGGGCCAGGATGTCCTTAAGCTGGCGGTTAACCTGCAGGTTGGCGCCGCCGTGCTTGGGGCCCTTCAGGGCGCCGATGCCGGCCGCGATGGCCGAGTAGGTGTCCGCCCCGGAGGAAGAAACCACCCGGGTGGCAAAGGTGGAGCAGTTGCCGCCGCCGTGATCGGCGTGGAGCACCAGGCAGATGTCCAGCAACTTGGCTTCCTCGTGGGTGAACTTCTGGTCCGGGCGGTAGGTGCTGAGGATATGCTCGGCGGTGCAGTGGCCCGGCTGGGGCAGGTGGAAGAACATGCTCTGCTTGTCGTAGACCCGGCGCTTCATCTGGTAGGCGTTGACCATCATGGTGGGCATACAGCCGATCAGGGTAATGCTCTGACGGAGGATGTTCTCAAGGCTGAGATCCTCGGGGTTGTCGTCGTAGGAGTACATTCCCAGCACACAGCGCTGCATCTTGTTCATGATGTTGGGCGAGGGGGCGTTCATGGTGTCCACGAAGCCGTCGGGCAGGGCCCGGTGCTCGGACAGGATCTCGCAGAAGCCCTCGAGCTGCGCCTTGTTGGGCAGGCTGCCGAAAAGCAGCAGCCAGATCACTTCTTCAAAAACGAAGCGGTCGTTCCGGTAGGCCTCGTCCACGATCTCGCTGATGTTGACGCCGCGGTAGATCAGACGGCCCGGAATCGGGATGATGTGGCCCTCCTGGTCCTTCCGGTAGCCGACGACGTCGCAGACGTTGGTCAGGCCGGCCAGCACGCCGGTGCCGTCCGGGTTGCGCAAGCCGCGCTTGACCCCCAGCCGCTCGCTGGTCTCGGGGTCGATGTAGTTGTTGGCCAGATACTCTTCACAGAGCGTCTTCATGGACGGATGTTCGTGTTCCGCACGGCCCGGGTTTGTATTCATCATGGCAATCCCCTTCCCTTCCTAAACAGCCGCAGGCTGCCTGCCCGCGGTCCTCTGATTCTGTTGTCCTCTACGCAGTGTGCAAAGTCTCCTTTCCTCTCATCATGGATAGATGGTCTTATGATAGCGCTTTTGCTGAATAAATTCAAGCCGGAACCGCCCCAAAGGGGGCCCGATGCATGAAATGTTAGGACTTTATTCGGATTTTATTCACATTTCCTGCCCGGTACGCCCCCGGCGGCCCCGTTTCGTCCTTTCCCGCGCGGGGGCGGTGATATCCTATAAAGAGACCCCCGGACCATACGGAGCCAAAAGGAGGCTGTTCCAGCCGTGAAAAGATCCATCCTCTTCCTCTGCGCCGCCCTGCTGGTGCTGGGCAGCGCCCTGCCCCTGGCAGGCTACCTTCTCGCCGGCGCTTTCCTCGACGCCGCCGCATCCCGGGCCGGGCCGGCCGCGTCCCAGTCCCAGCCCGCCGCCTCTCAGGAGGAGGTCCTGCTGCGGGACGGGGAGAGCGGTGAGGTCTTCACCCTCCCGATGCTGGACTACCTGATCGGCGCGGTGGCGGCCGAGATGCCGGTCAGCTGGCCGGACGAGGCCCTCAAGGCCCAGGCGGTGGCCTGCCACAGCTACATCCTCTACTGCCGGGACCACCGCGCCGGCGCGGACGACCCCTGGCTGACCGTCGACCCTGCCCGGCGGCAGGGCTGCCTGACCGACGCGGTCCTTCACAGCTACTGGGGTACCGCCTACGAGGAGAACTACGCCCGCCTGTCGGCGGTCGTTGCGCCGGTGGCGGGGGCGGTGCTCTGTTACGACGGTGCGCCGGCGGCCGCCAGCTACTTCGCCATCTCCAACGGCCAGACCGAGGCCAGCGAGAACGTCTGGGACGCCGCCCTGCCCTATCTGCAGCCGGTGGACAGCAGCACCGACCGCGCCGCCCAGGACTATGAAGTCACCGTCACCCTCTCGGCCGAGCAGGTCAGCGCCGCGCTGGCCTCCGCCCTCGGGCTTTCCACCGCCGGGCTGGACCCTGCGGACTGGTTCGGAGCTGCCAGCTACACCCCCTCGGGCTATGTGGCCAGTCTGCCGGTCTGCGGCCAGACGGTCACCGGCACTGCCCTGCGGGCGGCCCTGGGGTTACGGAGTGCCTGCTTTTCGATTGCGTGGCAGGACGGCGATTTCTCAATCACCACCCGGGGCTACGGCCACGGCGTCGGCCTGAGCCAGTGGGGCGCCAAGGCGATGGCGGAGGCGGGCAAAAGCTGGATTGAGATCCTCGCCTACTATTTTCCTGGCACCACCATCGAAGGGTGAAAAACAGCCCCGGCGTCGATTTACAGCGCCGGGGCCGCATTCTATCCGGTTTTATCAGAAGAGCCGTTCGAAGAAGGCGATGAACTGGCTGGCCAGACCGCCGCCTTCCGAAGCGGCGGGGGCGCTGCCATGGGCTGCCTGTTCCCCGGCCGCAGCGAGCATGGTCCCCTCGGGGTCCTGCACCGACCAGTAGCAGCCGCTGCTGGCCGAGGCGTCCGAGACGGTAAAGTCGCTGGCAAAACAGAGACTGTCGCCAGCGGTGTCCTCAGCGATGACCAGGAAGGTGTAATTCCCCACCGGCAGGGTGCCGAAGAGGATCTGGTTGTCCACTTCCCGCAGAGACCAGCTGGTCTCGCTGCCGGTCAGGGCGGCCAAAGCGCTCATGACGACGTTGCCCGCGGCGTCCTCCACCAGGACCACCACCTCGCCCAACGCGCTGCCGGCAGAGGCGGTGACGGTGCCACTCAGGCTCATCCCGCTGCCGGCATGGACGTTGACCGGGTAGATCACGCCGGCCAGCTGCAGCTCCTCGCTCTGGCTGGCGACGACATTGTTGTCCTCCGCGATGTACCAGTAGCAGGAGGACCCGGCGATCGAAACGCTGGCGCTCGAGATGGGCACCCGTCCCGCCGTAATGTTGCCGGCCGGGTCGGAGCAGTAGAAAACCCCGTCGGTGTAGTCGGTCAGAAGTATGGCGTGGGGCTGGCTGCGGTCATAGAGGACGATCCCTTCGGGGTGAGCGGCCAGCAGGTTGATGAGGGTCTGGGTCTTGGCCGCCTGGTCGGTGGGGAGGGTGGCGTACCGCACCTTCATCGATTTGTATGTAAAGTTATGGGACAGCCCGCCCGACCATGCGGCCGGCCGGACGCTGTTCTCAGTGACGTCCACCCAGTCCGAAAGGCCGTCCAGGTAGGCGCGGCGGCGGAGCATCATGGCCGCCGCCGTCAGGGTGCAGGTGCCGCTGCGGCTCTGCTTGAGATAGAAGCCCGCATCTACGCTCAGATCCGCCGCCAGAGCCCCGGGCATACAGGGCATCAGCAGTGCAACGATCAGGCAGAATGCCGCCAGCCGGCGGCGCAGGCTTCTTCGTGTTTCCAAGTTCGCTCGTCCCTTCTGTTTTACATATTATGACTATAGTTTAGCGCAGTCGTTACCATTTTGTAAACAGTTTGGGGTCAAACTTTCACTTTATTTTCGCATTTATGCTAGCTTGCGGCCTTTCTGTTTGTAAGTTATATACAAAAATATGCTTTTTATTTCTGCACGGGCGGGTCTTGACAGCGCATCTTTGCGCAACAGGCTCAATCTTTTTCCTTTTCCTCAGCCGCCGGCCAGAGGGCGGGGAAGGGCATCTGCGGGTAGATGGAGTGCCCCCCGTTGGAGAGGAAGGCCACCCCCAGCGCCGCGCCTACCGTGAAGAGGGGGCCGACTCTCGCCAGCCCCCTCGAATAAACCTTGTCTTTTGTGATGCAAAATATGTTTCAGTACAAATAGCAGCGGAAGAAATCATCTTCCATCTGTTGTTACGCCTGAAAGGAAACTATGGAACTCATAAACACATCGTAGTTTGCAAGTTCCTTACAGCATCCTGGATTCTTGCGTAATCAGGGCGTCATAAGCGTTGTATGCCATGTTGCAATCGGCCATCAGGTAGTGGCAGGGACAGTGACTTCGTAAGCCATAGCAACGAACTTGACTTCATTCCCGTCACTGTCTTCCGCAGTGATGATACTCACGGTAGAGGTATAAGACCAACCCTTGTTAGTGAAATTCGCAAGGGCTTCGTCAAGAATGCTCCAATTTACAAGCTGTTTCAGAACGGCCACGTCGTCCACACTTGCGCTGACGGCAAAGATGTCCAAAGTCACAAAGTCACTCAAGTTATCAGAGTCAAAAATGGCGTCGTGAGTGTACGTATTCCAAATGCAATAAACATCGGCACCGCTGAACGCATACGATCAACGGCGGTGGTGATTTCCTCCTCGAAGACAATATTCATGAGATCTGTAGATTTACTAAACGTCTCCATCGTACAATTACTTTGCTGATTGGTGTTGACGCTCTTCGCATCACATGAGTACTCTTCATTAGCGCCAAAGGTAACACTCACACCATATTGTAAAGCCTTCGTTAAATTATCATTACTGACGCCATAAGTGACTGACGCCATAAGTGCCTATCTCTTTCTCAGCCGGAGTAAGGTTTTCATATAAATTCTGACTGTAGGAGCCAGAAGCCTTAACATCGACACTGACAACGATTCTGCTGGAGGCAGATCCGGAGTTCGAGCTGGAGCAGCCGGCCAGCATGCTGACGGCCATAACGATGGCCAGCAAAAGGGAAGTAATTTTCTTGGGTTTCATAGTTTGTTCCTCCTAACAGCATTCACAAAAAACAAGGCTCAAAGCGAGTCGACGGAATGTCCTTTCATTCCGAAAGTATTATAAAGCCCCCCCGGTGTCAAGACCAAATTTTACATCTTCCCGATTTCGCTTTATTTTCTTCATTTGCGTCGATTTGTCCTTTCTGCCGTGAGGCTTCTCGTTCCCTTTTCTGCGAGAAAAACAAGGCGGGGGCCGGCTTTCGCCAGCCCCCTCGAAGGGACCCTATCTTTCGTGACGCAAAACACGTTTTGGTG
>CAZEIG010000098.1:0-7028 GCA_964511805.1 uncultured Faecalibacterium sp. | reverse complement strand
TGCCATGAATTTGAAAAAGTTAGCGATATGGAGTTGGAAAACTCCTTCTCCGTTCACTTTTGTTCTCTTTATATGCCAGAACTTCCCGCTTTGTCCTGCGATTTAGTAGGGGTTCTTTGACAAGCTGCTCTCCTTATGGGAGCTCTTTTCTTTATTCCTCACGGGGGATTATGGAGAGATTACGGATTTCTGACCTGCGCAAGCAGGCAGAAATGGCGAAGGCGGGGTCCTGCTGCGGACCCCGCCTTCGCGGTGCAGAATCTACACCACAAGGAAGCCTTTATTTGACCAGGACGACATCCTGTCCCTGGGTGATCTTGCCAGTGGCAATGGGATCGACGCTGGTGAAGTCGTCGGTGTTGGTGACGACCACGGGGGTGGTCAGCTTGTAGCCTGCGGCCGAGATGGACGCCATGTCGAACTTGAGCAGCAGCTGGCCCTTCTTGACCTTGTCGCCGACCTTGACCTTGGGATCATAGCCCTTGCCCTTGAGCTCGACGGTGTCCATGCCAACGTGGATCAGGACCTCGACGCCGTTGTCGCCCATGATGCCGACGGCATGGCTGGTCTCGGCGACCTGCTCGATGGTACCGTCAAAGGGGGCGACCACTTCGCCCTTGGAGGGCTCGATGGCGCAGCCCTTGCCCAGGGCCTCGCTGGAGAAGACGGGGTCGTCGATCTCGCTCAGGATCCGCATTTCGCCTTCCAAAGGAGCGCCGATGATCTTGTCCCCTGCGGGGGCGGCAGGCCTGGCAGCCGGCGCGAGCTCAGCGGGGGTTTCCTTTTTGTGGAACAGATTGGAAAAAAATCCCATAATAACGTTTCTCTCCTTATCATCCATGTTTTTGCCGTTCCGGATCATTGCGGGAGCAGCTTTTCATATGCAATTTTACCACATTTTTCCATGAATTACAGTACAAAAAGCCGCCGGCACAACATTTCGTGAATCAGTCCAAAACGAAAAGCCCTTTCTTGTGGAAGTTGACCATTGACAACCGGGTCAGAGCTCATAGGCTTTCTGCAGGGTCTCATAGGCGGCGTCCTCGTTCTCGCTGCGCACCAGTAGAGAGATGTCCAGATCGCTGGTGGTGATGAGGTGGACCTCGATGCCGGCGGCAGCCAAGGCGGCCAGGCCGCGGGCGGCCACGCCGCAACTGGTGACCATCTCCTCCCCGAAGAGGTTCAACTTGGAGTAGCCCGAGCTGATGAGGGGGGCTGCTTTGGCGTCCGGGTCGAGCTTGGCCGCCGAGATGGCCTTCATGACCAGGGGCAGGTCGTTGCTGGAGGCGGTGAAGCTGAAGTCGAGGCAGGTGCCGTGGGGGGCGCTCTGGCTGATCATGTCCACCACCACCCCGGTGTCGGCGAAGATCTTCAGGTACCGCGCCAGGCTACCGGCGCTGAAGGCCGCATCCTGCACACTGATCATCATGACGCCGGGTTCGATGCTGATTTTGGAAACTCCGTACATAAAAACGCTCCATTCTGCCCGAAACGGGCGTAACGTGGGCCTTACCGCACAGGCGTCCGGGGCCTTTCAGGTAAGATCTAGGAACTGCGGATCGATGTATGCTTCTGCCGTCGCACGGATGTACTCGCAGCTGAAATCGCTGTAGCTGGCCCGCACCCCGTGGCTGGCGGCCAGCTCGGGGGTGTAGTCCCGGTAGAGGTAGGCGCGGACATCCGACTTCCCGACGCCGTAGTGGGTGACGGTGGGGTAGAGCCGGGGCGACAGCACCGCCAGCTCTACCCTGCCGTCCGGCTGGGTGGTCTTCTGGAACTGCAGGGAGAGAATGGCCCCGATCAGCTGGTCCTTCTTGCTCTGGGTACTGAGGAAATTGCCCAGCGAATAAGCCACAAAGATCTGCCGCCCATCGGCGGCCGTCCGCCACTCGGCATTTTGCAGCACATGGGGGTGGGTGCCCACGATGACGTCGGCACCCCAGTCGGCAAGCTGCTGGGCCAGGGTGCGCTGGGCGTCGGTGACGGTGTGGCTGTCCTCGATCCCCCAGTGGGCCCCTACCACCACAAAGTCGGCCAGCTCGGCCGCCCGCTTGATCTGCCGCTCGATCACGGCGGTCTCGCTGGTGTAGATGACGTTGGCCTCCATCCCGTCGCTGCGGGGGATGCCATTGGTGTGCTCGGTGTAGGAAAGATAGGCAATGGTGATCCCGTTGACCGTCTGGAGGGGGATGGTGTCGTAATCCGCCTCGCCCCGCCACAGGCCTGTGGTGACCACGTCCGCCGCATCAAATCCCAGAACCGCAAGGTGGCGGCGATCCCCTTGCTGCCCTTGTCGTAGGTGTGGTTGTTGGAAAGGCTGAACACCCGGATGCCCGCCCGGTAGAGGGCCCTGGCACAGTCCCCCGGCGTCGAGAAGGAGGGGTAGGTGGAGGGGGCCAGTTCGTCGGTGCAGAGGGTCTCCTGGTTGATCCAGTTGACGTCAAAGCCACGGTAGAAGGGCACCAGCGCCTCGTAACAGTAGTCGAAGCTGTAGGCCGCGTCCCCCACTGCCCGGGCGGCGGCCTGCTGGTAGATCTTGGAATGGATCAGGTTGTCGCCCGTGGCGGAAAAGTCCACCGTGGCGACCACCGGTTCGGGCTCGGGCGTCGGCCCTGGTTCGGACGGCAGGCTGGAAGCGGCCGGCGGCGGGGTCTCCGGCAGGGAGCCCGCGGCGGGCGCGCCCCTTCCCCCGAAGCCGCCCAGCCCGATGCAGAGGACCAGAGCGGCCAAGGCGGCGGCCAGCAAGCCCCAGACGGGCAGGGGCAGCCGCCCCTGGGGTGCGCCGGGCGGCGCAGACGAATTGTTTGTCATAGGCTGGACCTCCTGCCGGCATGGTTCCGGCATATCTGTCCGGGCCTGCCGGGCGGGCTTACCGCTCGGCGATCAGGTCGCTCATGTTGTACAGGCCCGGCTCCTTCTTGGCAAGGTAGACGGCAGCGTTGATGGCGCCGTTGGCAAAGACGCTGCGGGAATAGGCAGTGTGCTTGAGAGTGATGACCTCGTCGGGGCCGCAGAAGAGCACCTCGTGATCCCCCACGATGCTGCCGCCGCGGACCGAGCTGATCCCGATCTCCATCGGGTCCCGCTTCTGGCGGACCGAGGCGCGGTCGTAGACGTAGCGGTAGGCGCCATTGTTCTCTTCGTTGATGGCGTCGGCCAGCATCAGGGCGGTGCCGCTGGGGGCGTCCACCTTGTTGTGGTGGTGCTGCTCGACGATCTCGACGTCATAAGCGGTGCCCAAGATGGCCGAGGCCCGCTTGCACAGCTCGGCCAGCAGGTTGATGCCCAGGGACATATTGGCGCTCTTGAAGACCGGGACGCTCCGGGAGAGCTGGACGATCTTGAGATTCAGCTCATCCGACATGCCGGTGGTGCAGAGGATGATGGGCATTTTGTGGGCCTCGCAGTAAGGTAGGACCTTCTCGACGGCAGCCGGGGAGCTGAAGTCAATGATGACGTTCCCCCTGCCCTCCAGCTTGTCAGGGCTGCTGACCACCGGGATGCCGTTTTCCTCCCCGTCCTTCAGGTCGATACCTGCCACCACCCGGCAGTCCTCCCGCCGGGCGATCATTTCGCAGAGAACGTGGCCCATCTGGCCGCAGATGCCTTGGATCACGATGTCCGTCATGGTTTTGGTTCCTTTCTTTTGTTAGATGAGGCAAATGCCCGGAAAGCCGTCGTCTTGCCGGGCATTTGCAGGATTTTTCAGTTCAGCAGCCCTTTTTCGCGCAGGGTGGCTTCGATCCCGGCCTTCTGAGCGTCGCCCGGCTCCACCAGAGGCAGGCGGCATTTGCCGGCCTGCCAGCCCAGCAGGTTCATGGCGTACTTGACGGGGATGGGGTTGACGTCGCAGAACATGGCATCGCAGAGGGGCAGCATCTCAAGCTGGAGGCGGCGGGCCTTGCCGGTGTCGCCGTCGAACCAGGCCTGGCAACAGTCGTGGACGAGGGTGGGCGCGATGTTGGACACCACGCTGATGACCCCCTTGCCACCCAGGGCAAGGAGGGGCAGGACCTGGTCATCGTTGCCCGAGTAGATGTTCAGCTCATCGCCGCAGGCCGCCGCAATCTGGGCCACCTGGGTGATATTCCCCGAGGCCTCCTTGATGCCGTTGATGAGGGGATGGCAGCTGAGTTCCCTGGCCGTCTGGGGGGTGATGTTGACCCCGGTGCGGGAGGGCACGTTGTAGACGATGACCGGGATGCCGCCGGCCTCGGCCATGGCAGTGAAGTGGGCTACCAGGCCGGCCTGGCTGGTTTTGTTGTAGTAAGGGGTAACCATCAGCAGAGCGTCCGCGCCGCAGGCGGCGGCCCGGGCAGCCAGCGCACAGCCGTGGGCGGTGTCGTTGGAGCCGGCGCCCGCAACGACCGGCACACGGTGGGCGACCGTATCCACCGCGTACTGGATGGCGGCCAGCTGCTCCTCATCGGTGAGGGTCGAGCACTCACCGGTGGTGCCGCAGATCACAATGGCGTCGGTGCCGCGGGCGATCTGGTCTTCCAGGATCTGCCCCAGGACGTCAAAGTTGATGCTGCCATCCGGGTGCATCGGGGTGACGACGGCCACGCCCACCCCCGTAAAAACAGGCTTTTTCATGGTAACAAGGCTCCTTTTCTCAGAATATCGCAACGCAAAGCGTTAGTCCAGATAGCCCTTGACGGCCAGCAGTTCGGCCAGCAGGACGCCGCCGCCCGCCGCGCCCCGCAGGGTGTTGTGGCTTGTGCAGGCGAACTTGTAGTCGAAGAGGGTGTCCTCTCGCAGGCGGCCGATGCAGATGGCCATGCCGTGCTCGGTGTTCCGGTCCAGCTTGGGCTGGGGGCGGTCGTTTTCTTCAAAGTAGTGGAGAAACTGCTTGGGGGCGCTGGGCAGGTCCAGCTCCTGGGCGGGGCCGCGGAAGTTCTTCCAGGCCTCCAGGATCTGCTCTTTGGTGGGCTTTTTGGCAAAGCTGACAAAGACCGCCGCGGTGTGGCCGTCCGACACCGGCACCCGGAAGCACTGGGCCGTGATGACCGGCCCGTCGGCGTTGACGATCCGGTCACCCTCGATGTGGCCCCAGAGCTTGAGGGGCTCCTGCTCGCTCTTCTCCTCCTCGCCGCCGATGTAGGGGATGACGTTGTCAATGATCTCGGGCATCCGGTCAAAGGTCTTGCCCGCGCCCGAGATGGCCTGGTAGGTGCAGACCAGCGCCTTGGTGACACCGAAATCCTTCATCAGGGGGTGGAAGGCGGGAACGTAGCTCTGGAGGCTGCAGTTCGACTTGACGGCAATGAAGCCCCGCTTGGTCCCCAGCCGCCGGCGCTGGGCCGGGATGATCTCGGTGTGGCCGGCGTTGATCTCAGGGACGATCATCGGCACATCGGGGGTGCTGCGGTTGGCACTGTTGTTGGAGACCACCGGGCATTCGGCCCTGGCGTAGGCCCCCTCCAGCACCTTGATCTCCTGCTTGGGCATATTGACGGCGCAGAAGACGAAATCCACCTGGGAGGCAATCTTTTCCACTTCGGCGGCATCCTGCACCACCATCTTTTTGACGCTCTCGGGCATGGAGGTGGGCATGGCCCAGCGGCCGCCCACGGCCTCCTCATAGGTCTTGCCCGCGCTGCGGCCCGACGCCGCCACGACGGTCAGCTTGAACCAGGGGTGATGCTCCAGCAGAGTGACAAAGCGCTGGCCGACCATGCCGGTCGCCCCCACGACGCCTACCTTATAAGAACGATTTTCCATTTCCAGCACCTTTCCTTTCAAAAAGACTGGTCCATTTGCCCCAAACGGCTGATTTCATCCAAATGGCCGCTTGCAAACCGGATAACGATGCAATATAATAAAGACCAGTTGTGTAAAGTTAATAATATCATTGATACGGCTTCCGTGTCAACCCACCGGAAAGGCAAATACATCCCATGTTGAAGAAAGAATTTTGGTACGAACTACCCAAAGAACTGATCGCGCAGGAACCTGCCGACCCCCGGGACGCGGCCCGGCTGATGGTCCTGCACCGTGACAGCGACGCCATTGAGCATCGCATCTTCCACGACCTTCCAGACTATCTTATGCCCGGGGACCTGCTGGTCGTGAACAATTCGAAGGTCCTGCCGGCCCGGATCATCGGCACCAAGCAGCCCACCGGCGCAGTCTGTGAACTGCTGCTCCTCCGCCAGGTGCGGGGAGACCAGTGGGAATGCCTGGCCAAGCCCGGCAAGCGACTCCACCCCGGGAACGTCATCACCTTCGGGGACGGCACTCTGACCGCCACCGTCGACGACACCGAGGAGGACGGCAACAAGCTGGTCACCTTCCACTACGACACCGAGACCCTCTACGAGAAGCTGGACGCCTTCGGCAAAATGCCCCTGCCCCCCTACATCACCAAACAGCTGGAGGACCAGAGCCAGTACCAGACCGTCTACGCCAAGGAGCTGGGCAGCGCCGCCGCCCCGACGGCCGGTCTCCACTTCACCCCCGAGCTGATGGACACCATCCGCCAAAACGGGGTGGGGATCGCTGAGGTGACCCTCCACGTCGGCCTGGGCACCTTCCGCCCGGTGCAGGAGGAGAAGATCACCGACCACAAGATGCACAGCGAGTGGTACTCCATCAGCGAGGAGACCGCCGCCCAGATCCGCCAGACCAAGGCCGCCGGCCACCGGGTGATCGCAGTGGGCACCACCAGCTGCCGCACTCTGGAAGCCGTGGCCGCCAAATACGGCGAGATCCGCGCCTGCAGCGGCAACACCAGCATCTTCCTCTACCCCGGGGTCGAGTTCCAATGCATCGACGGCCTGATCACCAACTTCCACCTGCCCGAGAGCACCCTCATCATGCTGGTGTCCGCCTTCTACGGCTACGACAAGACCATGGCTGCCTACAAGGTGGCCGTGGACCAGTGCTACCGCTTTTTCTCCTTCGGGGACGCGATGCTAATAATATAAAGGATGGTCATTTCGCGCAAAAATGGCCAAAAGCAGCTTTAGAACAATCCCATAAAATATCGTGAAGAAGTTTCAAAAACTTTACAAAAGCGGTATAAT
>CAZEIG010000097.1:6798-7108 GCA_964511805.1 uncultured Faecalibacterium sp. | reverse complement strand
GAAAAGGGGGACGTTGTCATCCTCACCAACCGTTACGAGAGCCAGCTCTGCGCCATCGAGAAGGAGGCCTCCCTCCTCATCATCTGCAACGGCTCTCAGGTGGGCAGGACCATCCGCCGCATCGCCGAGGAGACCGGCGTCAACATCATGACCGTCCCCTTCGACACCTACGCGGCGGGCAAGCTCATCAGCCAGTGCGCCCCCATCTCCTACTATATGACCACCGAGAATATCCTCAAGTTCACCCGGGTGACCCCGGTGGCCGACGTGACCCGGGTCATGGCCAAGTACCGCCACCGGTATTTCCCCA
>CAZEIG010000097.1:0-6788 GCA_964511805.1 uncultured Faecalibacterium sp. | reverse complement strand
CCCATCCTGGACGAGAACGGCAAATACTGCGGGATGGTCAGCCGCCGGAACATTATCAACCTGCGCAAGCGGCGGATCATCCTGGTGGACCACAACGAGGCCACCCAGGCGGTCGAGGGCTTCGACCAGGCCGAGATCCTCGAGATCATCGATCACCACCGGATCGGCAGCCTTGAGACCAGCGGCCCGGTCTACTTCCGGAACCAGCCGGTGGGTTGCACCGCCACCATCGTCACCCAGATATACGACGAGCAGGGGGTGGAGATCCGGCCCCAGATCGCGGGGCTGCTGCTGGCGGCCATCCTCTCGGACACCCTGATGTTCCGCAGCCCCACCTGCACCCCCCTGGATGAGCGGACCGCCCGGCGGCTGGCCGGGATCGCCGGGGTGGAGGTCGAGAGCTTTGCCTCCGAGATGTTCGAGGCGGGCGAGAAGCTGGACGGCAAGACCCCCGAGGAGGTCTTTTTGCAGGACTTCAAGGTCTTTATGTGCGGCGACCGCCGCTTTGGGGTGGCCCAGGGCAGCTATATGACCCACAGCAACCTCCAGGCCGCCCAGGCTTTGCTGATGCCCTATCTGGAAGAGGCCTGCCGGAAGCAGAACGTCGAGGATCTCTACATGATGCTGACCGAGGTCCCCCGGAAGGAGAGCGTCGTCATCTGCACCGGCCGCCACGCCTCCGAGATGCTCCGCGCCGCCTTCGACCGCGAGCCGGAGGCCGACGGCGGCTGGGTGCTGTCCGGCGTCATCAGCCGGAAAAAGCAGTTCATTCCGGCCATGATGGACGCATATCAGGAACTGTAAAGCAGTTTTAGGGGGGAACCATTTCTGCCCGCATACGCGGGACAGGATAAAAAAAGGCTGGTGATAACCATGTTTGACTTTTTGAAGCAGAAGGACCGGACACTGCCCGCCCTGCCCGCAGGGACGGTGCGCCGCCGCTATACCGTGTCGGGCCGGGTGCAGGGGGTGGGTTTCCGCTACCGCGCCCGGTACGCCGCCGGCCAGCTGGGCCTGACCGGCTGGGTCGAAAACGAGCCGGACGGCACCGTCACCCTGGAGGTCCAGGGCGACCCCGCCCTCTTTGACCGCCTCTTCGAGATGATCGCCGGCGGCGGCTACGTCCAGATCACCGGCATCTGCTCGAAGGACCTCGAACCCGACCCCTGGCTCCGGGGCTTCTCGGTCCGCGGCTACTGAACCCACAAAAACACCCCCGCCGTTTTGTGCAGGATGCACAGCGGCGGGGGTTAGGTGTTCTCTTTGGGAGGGCGCTCACCCCGCCACTTTCAGCGGGTTGTTCTCGGTCCAGATGGTGCCGTCCAGCATACGGGTCAAAGCCAGGGTGCCGTTGGCCGAGACGCGGGCCGGGTCGAGGGCAAAGAAGTCGCTCTCCTTGAGGGCGTTCGGGTCGGCGGCGGAGTCGAAGCCCACCACACAGATCCAGTGGCCGTAGGTGTCGCTGGTGGCGATGTGGGGGTAGTTGACCACCTGCCAGCCGGCGCCGGTCAAGTGGTATTCCTCGGTGGAGATGCGGTTCTGGTGCTTGGACACCCCGCTGACGGTGGTGTTTTTCAGGTGGACGATGACCGGGCGGCCCGCTGTCAGCTCGCTGTAGATCTTATTGAGGCAGGCGGACAGGTCGCCCGAAAAGCCGCTGTAGCCGCCTGCCGACCAGACCGCCCCGTTCGACCACATACCGGCCCCCGAGCTGGCCGTCCCGTCCAGGATGGTGCGGGCGTACCGCAAAGCGTAAAGGCTGCATTTGCTGGCGGTCTGGTTCCCGATCGAGAGGATCTGCCCGTCGTTGAAGGAGAGCATCTGGATGTCGTGCCGGTTCTCGAGGGTGGCGGCGGCAGCCCGCGGGGCGGCGCTGAACAGCAGCAGGACAAGGAAAAGCGCCGGCAGGATGCGGCGGGCTTTGGCGGCGGTATGCATGGCGGAAGGCCTTCTTTCTGTATCAATTGTCAAAATACGGCCCGAATGGAAGGGCGCCGTATACCAGGGAAAAGTATATCCGCAAAAAATGGTGAAAGTGTGAGAAAGGGGCGGGAAAGTGCGGAGAAAATCCCGCTGGCTTTTTGTGGGAAATGCACAAGCCGGCCCGATTCGTCCGGTGACAAGCCCCGCCATCTGTGGTATACTGTGGTAAGGCCGCGGGCCGCGGCCGGGAATACGATGGTAAGAAAAAGGAGAAAACGTTCCGATGAACACCGACCGATGAACACCGAACAGAAATGCACGGCGCGGGAGCTTGTACCCTTTGTGCTCATAGCCTACGGCCTGCCATTTTGATGAGCATCCCCCTCGGGACCTTCTTCGCCTGGGCTTATATCCGGACCGGGAACATCTGGGTGCCCACCGTCCTCCACTTCTTCAACAACAACCTGATCCTGGTCTATGCCGGCACCGCTCAGCTCAGCGGCCAGGTCATCGGCTGGGGGGACGTGCTGGTCCAGCTGGTGGTCTACGAGGTGCTCTTCCTGCCCTTCCTGGCGTCCGGAACCTTCCGGGAGGGAGGAGGAAGTCCGGACGGAAGCCCGGCCCGTCTGACCCGGTTCATCATCCATCACCGAAAGGAGGGAAGCTGCCGTGGAGGCGCTGACCAAATTCTGGCTGTTCCTCTGCCACTGGCGGGAGTTTGACGCCAGCGAGGACGAACAGACCATCGACGACACCATTGAGACCCTGACCCGGGCGGGCCTGCCCTACAAGACCCGCACCCGGAAGAACAAGGCGGGAAAGGAGGAGTTCGTCCTCTACGTCAAGGATGCCGACCGCGATTACGCGCGGTATTGCACCGGCTGGCGTCCCTTCTGACCGAAGGGCCCCACACAGAACACGGAAAGGAAACAAACTGCATGAGACATTCGACACCCTGCGCCCTGCTGGCGCTTGCCCTGGCTGCCGCCGCCCTCCTGACGGGCTGCGGCGGGGCCGCCTCTCCGGCCGCTTCGGCCTCGTCCGCCGCGCCGGCATCCTCTGTCGCCGCCCAGACGGAGGAGGACGCTGCCTTTTACACCTTCACCGACGACCTCGGCCGGGAGGTGACGGTGGAGGCCCAGCCCCGGCGGGTGGCGGCCCTGATCGGGAGCTACGCCGACATCTGGTGTACCGCCGGCGGGACCGATACCCTGGTGGCCGCGGCCTCCGACACCTGGACCGACTTTGACCTGGGGCTGGGGGAGGAGGTGGCCGACCTGGGCGGGGTGAAGTCCCCCAGCATCGAGGACCTGCTGGCCAGCGAGCCGGACCTGGTGCTGGCTAGCACCAATACCACCGCTGACCTTGAGATGCAGTCCATCCTCGAGGCCGCCGGGGTGACGGTGGCCTACTTCGGAGTGGACACCTTCGAGGACTACCTCCGGATGCTGGAGGTCTGCACCGCCCTGACCGGCTGCCCTGAGAACTACCAGACCTACGGCACCGATGTGGCCGCCCAGGTGGAGGACGCCCGGGCCAAGGCGGCCGCCGCCCTCGAGACCCAGGAGGCCCCCACCGTCCTCTACATCCGGGCCGCGGCCTCCCTGGTCAAGGCCAAGGGGACCGACGGGAATGTCCTGGGGGCCATGCTGGCCGACCTGGGCTGTGTCAACATCGCCGACCAGGATGACAGCGTCCTGGAGGATCTGAGCATGGAGGCCATCCTGGCGGCCGACCCGGACAAGATCTTCTTTGTCCTGCAGGGGGCCGACCCCGAGCCGGCCCGCGCCCAGCTGGAGGGGGCCGTCCTCTCCAACCCGGCCTGGCAGGAGCTGACCGCCGTTCAGAACGGGGAATATTACTACATGGATAAAAACCTCTACCACCTCAAGCCGAACGCCCGCTGGGGCGAGGCCTACCAGAACCTGGTAGAGATCCTCTATGGGGCATAAGCGGGCGGTGGTGGCCGCCGCGGCCCTGCTGGCGGCGCTGGCGGGGATCCTCAGCCTCTGCGTGGGGGCGGTGGCGGTCCCGCCCGGGGAGCTGCTGGCCGCCCTGACCGGGCGGGGCAGCGGCACCAGCGCCGCCATCGTCCTCTATGTCCGCCTGCCCCGGACCGCCGGCTGCCTGGCGGCGGGGGCCGCCCTGGCGGTATCGGGCGCGGTGATCCAGACCGTCCTGGCAAACCCGCTGGCCTCCCCCAATGTCATCGGGGTGAACGCCGGGGCGGGGGCCGCGGTGGCTCTCTGCTGCACGGCGGCCCCGGCGGCGGTGGGGCTGGTACCAGTGGCGGCCTTTCTGGGGGCCTTTGTCAGCGCCATGCTGGTGCTGGGGGTGGCCCGGCGGGCCGGCGCCTCCCGGATCACCCTGGTGCTGACCGGCGTGGCCATGTCCAGCATCTTTTCGGCCTGCATCGACCTTCTGGTCACCCTGGTGCCCGACGCTTTGAATGGCTACTCCGACTTCCGGGTCGGGGGGATGGGCGGGGTCACCATGGCGCGGGTGGCCCCGGCGGCGGCCGCGGGGGCGGTCTGCCTGGCCGGGGTGCTGCTGCTGACCAACGAGCTGGACCTGCTGGCCCTGGGCGACGAGACTGCCCGGAGCCTCGGTTTGCGGGCGGAGCGGATGCGGGTCATCCTGCTGGCGCTGGCCGCAGGGCTGGCGGGGGCCGCCGTCAGCGTGGCAGGGCTGGTCAGCTTTGTGGGGCTGATCGTCCCCCATCTCATCCGGCGGCTGCTGGGGGAGGAGAGCCGCCCCCTGGTCCTGGGCTGCGCCTTTGGCGGGGCGGCCCTGCTGACCGTCTGCGACACCGCCGCCCGCACCCTCTTCGCCCCCTACGAGATCCCGGTGGGGGTCGTCCTCTCGCTGGGGGGCGGGCCCTTCTTCATCTGGCTGCTGCTGCGGCAGAAAGGGGGGCGCCGCCGGTGATCGAGTTCCGGAACGTCAGCGCCGGCTACGGCGGCCGCCCGGTGGCGGAGGGGGTAAGCTTCGGCTTTCTGCCGGGGGAGGTGACCGTCCTGCTGGGGCCGAACGGTTGCGGCAAGACCACCCTCCTCAAGACCGCCCTCGGGCTGCTGCGGCCGCTGGCGGGGCAGGTTCTCTACGACGGGACCCTGCTGGACAGCCTGACCCCCGCCCAGGCCGCCCGGCTGGCGGCCTATATGCCCCAGAACCGCCCGGCCCCCCGAATCGAGGTGCGGCGGATGGTCCTGCACGGGCGGTTCCCCTACCTGTCCTTCCCGCGGCAGTACCGCCCCCAGGACCACGCCGCGGTGGACGCGGCCCTGGCCGCCGCCGGCGCAGCCGACCTGGCCGGCCGGATGATGGATACCCTGTCGGGCGGCCAGCGGCAGAAGGTTTATCTGGCGATGGCGTTGGCCCAGCAGGCCCCCACCATCCTGATGGACGAGCCGACCACCTGGCTGGACCCCAAACACCAGCTCGAAGTGATGGCCACCGCCCGCCGTCTGGCCGCCGAGGGGCGGGCTGTGGGCCTTGTCTCCCACGAGCTGAACCTGGCCCTGCGGACCGCCCACCGGGTGGCCCTGCTGGCCGGCGGGAAGCTGGCAGCCTTCGGTACGCCGGAGGAGGTCTACGCCTCGGGCGCACTGGAAGCGGCTTTCGGGGTGAAGATCGGCCGCTGCATGGCCGAAAACGGCTGGCAATACTACTATCTGTAAACGAAAAGAGCCTGTATCCACGTCGGATACAGGCTCTTTTGCCGTTTATCTTTGTTACGGAATGGATCCCCCCTGGAGCTGGCGCTTACCAGAGCGGCAGCTCTTCGCCGTCCTCGTTGATGAGAGAGAAGCGGCCCTTGCCGAAGTACCAGCCTTCGCCGTAGAGGACCTCGCTGTTGTCGGTGCAGAGGATGTAGGAACCGTCCGGCAGGGCGATGAAGGGCCGGTGCCAGCTGTCGGCCAAGGCGATCTCCATCAGGGGCTTGCCGTCGACGCTGAGGTCCTTCGAATACTGGTAGTGGGGCCAGATGCTGATGTCGGTCAGCCCCAGGCCGGACATCCAGCGGCTGTAGAGGGGGTCGGTGGCCTCGCCCTGCTCTTCGGGCTGGGCGTAGACGAACTGGGCCGCGTTCATCGAGCCGGCGCTGATGCCCAGGACGACCCCCTCGTAGCTCTGCAGCAGGGCGGGCAGGCCCAGTTCGGAGAAGAAGCGGTTTTGGGTGGGGACGTGTCCGCCGCCCAAAATCAGGAAGTTGCAGCGGGTCAGCAGCTCGCCGATCTCGTCCTGGTTGCGGCTGTCGCAGGCAACGAGGCTCTCCAGCGGCAGGCCGGCCCGGGCAAAGCACCCCCGGAAGAAGCCACAGGCCTCGTCGTTGGCGCTGTGGGCCTCGGGGTCGGCGGGCAGAAGCAGCCCCTCGGGGGGCTCTTCGGGCCAGTAGCTGCGCAGGTTTTCAATGAAGTGGTTTTTCGGGTCCAAAGCTGCGGGCTGAGGGCCGCTCACAAAAGGGCAGCCGGTGGGGCTGCTTGTCAAAAACAGAGTCATACGGGTTCCTCTTTCATAGCCAGACACAAAAAGAATCTGTCCCGCGGCACAGCAGCCGCCGGTACAGCGGCTCTATTGTAGCACAAAATGGCCAGGAAGGGGAGAGGTAGATTTTACAAAAGAAAAAGTTTCACTTTTCACAAAACGCACAAAAGGGGAACCCTCTCAGTCGCGGCCTGCGGCCGCGCCAGCTCCCCCGGAGGGGGAGCCAAGTTAGGCCCGGTTTTTAAGGTTCAGGTGCGTCGTATGGGCCTGCGTCAATATGATGCACATATATCTTAGAGCAATCCCATCAAATATCAACAACATCCAGAACAAGTAAACCAGTTCCTGCAATCCGAAGCTGTAACACAGGAAAATGC
>CAZEIG010000096.1:0-7157 GCA_964511805.1 uncultured Faecalibacterium sp. | reverse complement strand
ATCGGGGCAACTCGGTGGAGGTTCAAGTCCTCTTATCCGCACCAGAGCGAGCACAACACTGTGTTCGCTCTTTTTTCATACCATAACAACGAAAAAAGGTCGTTTCTCATGCGCACCACCCAGCTTCCCTTCGGCCCCGGGCCCTTCGACCATATGACCCTCTGGACCCCCGACCAACCCGCCGGTGGGGTCATCCTGCTGCTGCACGGCCTGACCGAGCACGCCGGCCGGTACGAGGGCCCCGCCCGGCTGGCCGCCGCCTGCGGGCTGGCGCTGGCGGGGTTCAACTTCCCGGGGCACGGCGGGGCCTGCCTGACGGTGGACGGCGCACCCCGGCCCGGCTACTGCGGCGGCGAAGGGAGCTGGTAGACCCTGGTGGAGATGACAGGCCGGGCTATCGGCGCCTTGCAGGAGGCGCTGCCGGGCCGCCGCCCGCTTCCCCGGGGCCAAGGTGGTGCTGGTGCCTGGCCGCCACGACATCCTCCACGACCGCAGCGCCGCCCACGTCTGGGAGATCCTCTTTTCTCTTTTACAGGAATGAGGAAAGCCCCCCGGCAGAGCGCGCCGGCGGGGCTTTCCTTGACAGCATATACAGATTGATACAGCGTTTTACCGCGGGCCGCCCACCCAGAAGAGGGCGACGGTGCCGGGGCCGCTGTGGGCGCCGATGACCGGGCCGATGTCCCCCTGGTGAAGGTCGGCAACGCCCAGGGCCCGCAGCTTGTCCATGACATAGCGGCAGTCGTCGGCGCAGTCGCCGTGGCTGATGAAGACAGTGCCGCCGGCCACGTCCTCGGCGGTGGCCTGGAAGTGTTTGACCAGGGCGTCCAGGCTGGCGCGGCGGCCCCGGACCTTCTCCATCGCCACCAGGTGGCCCTCGTCGTCCACATGGAGCACCGGCTTGATCCCCAGCAGGGTGCCGGCCACGGCCGCCGCGCCGGACAGCCGCCCACCCCGCTTGAGGAACATCAGATCGTCCACCGTGAACCAGGCGCAGACCCGGGGCGCAAGCTGCCGGGCGTAGTCGGCGGCCTCGTCCAGCGAGGCACCCGTCAGCCGCTTGCGGCCCACCATGTAGGTGAACAGCCCCTCCCCCATGCTGGCCTGGAGGGAGTCCACACAGACGACCCGGCGGCCGGGGTACTTGCCCTCCAGCTCCTCGGCAGCGATCAGGCTGGACTGGTAGGTCCCGGACAGCCCGCTGGAAAAGGCCAGGTAGAGGATGTCCCGCCCCTGGGCAAGCACCGGCCCGAAGGCGTCCTCGAACTCGGCCAGGGTGACCTGGCTGGTGGTGCAGACGCTGCCCGCCCGCAGTTTGGCGTAGAAATCGGCGGAGCGCATCTCCCGCCCGTCAGGCCAGTTCCGGTAGGGCTGGCCGTCCAGGTTGAAGGTCATCGGCAGTACCTGCAGGCCCGCCGCCTCGATCAGGGCCGGGGTCAGGTCGCCGGTGGAGTCGGTAAAGATAAGATACGGCTGCATGATTTGGCACTCTCCTTTCGAACCCATATCCCGCCGCAGGACGCGGCGGTTTTATACTTCTTACCCATCCGAAGTGAGTGTAGCACGGTTTGCCCCCAGCGTCAAGCACAGTGCGCGGGCGGCGCGCATCCATATTTACAAAATGGTCGAAACGTGGTATTCTTGCAGCGCAAGACCTTTCAGGCAGGAGATGGTAAAGATGCCCCAAAAACAGATGGACGCCGCGACCCTTGCGTCCAAGAAAGAACTGGCCCTCGCGGTGATCGACCGGCTGAAGGCCGAATACCCCGATGCGGCCTGTACCCTGGACTATGCCGACGCCTGGCAGCTTTTGGTCAGCGTCCGGCTGGCCGCCCAGTGTACCGACGCACGGGTCAATGTGGTGGTGGAGGAACTCTTCGCCAAGTACCCCGGGGTGGCCGCACTGGCCGCCGCCGAGCCTGAGGAGATCGAGGCCATCGTCAAGCCCTGCGGGCTGGGGCACTCCAAAGCGCGGGACATCTCGGCCTGTATGCGGGTGCTGCGGGACAAGTACGACTGCCAGGTGCCCACCACCTTCGAGGAGCTGCTGGCCCTGCCCGGCGTCGGCCGGAAGAGCGCCAACCTCATCATGGGGGACGTCTTCGGCAAGCCGGCCATCGTCACCGACACCCATTGCATCCGACTGTCCAACCGGATCGGGCTGGTGGACGGGATCAAGGAGCCCCAGAAGGTGGAGATGGCCCTGTGGCAGATCATCCCGCCCGAAGAGGGCAGCGACCTGTGCCACCGCTTTGTGATGCACGGGCGTGCCGTCTGCGACGCCCGCAAGCCCGCCTGCAAGCGCTGCTGCCTGGCCGACATCTGCCGCACTGCCCGGGAGGCGGCCGCCAAAGCGCCGGCCGCTCCGGTCTGACGCCGCATCCTAACACACTTCATACAGGAGGAGCTGATACATGCTATTTTCCATCATCAACGTCATCTTCAGCCTCATCGTGGGCGCCGTGGCCGGCTATGTGGCCGGGCGCCTGATGGGCACCTACCCCGCCTCTACCCTCCACAACATCGTGCTGGGGATGGTGGGCGGCTTTGTGGGCAGTTTCCTGCTGGGGCTGATCGGGCTGCATGCCACCGGCCTCATCGGGGACTTTATCGTCTCGGTGGTGGGCGCCTGCGTCTGCATCTGGATCGCCCGCAAGTTCGCCCGCTAAAGCCCGGCAAAGAGACAGAGGGACGCCGCGCCGACGGACTCTCTTTTTTCTGCGCGGCGCAAACAAAAAAGCCCAAGGGCTGCTACCCTTGGGCTTGTGGTGGAGAATTAGGGACTCGAACCCCAGACCCCCTGCGTGTGATGCAGGTGCTCTAACCAGCTGAGCTAATCCTCCGAATTGGGAACGGGATTATTATAGCACGGCCGCGGCTAAAATGCAAGCCCTTTTTTAGGCTGTGCCTTTTGGTCCCGGCGGGCATTGCCCCAGCGGACAAAATCGTGTATACTAGACCTATCCAAACAAACAGAAAAGAGGGTTTTTCATGCTGACTGTACGCGGGATCATCACCCTGCTGGTCCTGGTCGTCCTGTTCGCGCTGGCCGTCATCTGGATCTCCCGGAACGGCGGCTGGAAAGGCGAAGGCTGCGGCGGCAACTGCGCCTCCTGCCAGCAGCGCTGCGAGACGCCTCAGACCAAGAAGGATGACAAACAGGGCTGAGCCCTGCCTGTGCCCCTGCCCGGGACAAACGCCCCGGCGGGGGCTTTTTATATCGTCCGGGTGGGAGATTTTACATCGCTTGGGCGGGCGGTTCCTGGCCGGAGGCCAGGCAGAGGAAGACCTCCATCTGGGGGGTGACCCACTTTTCATGGTGGTAGAAAAGCTGGCGGCGCATCTCGATGGGGCAGTCGGTGACCTCCAGCGGGACCGCGCCACCGGTCAGGCAGGCGCTGACCATGTAACGCGGCAGGAAGGTCAGCCCCATCCCCTGCTCGACCAGCTTGCAGAGGAGGGCCGCGTCCCCCAGTTCGAGGTAGGGGTGGAGGGTCAGCTGGCGAGCCGCCAGAAGCTGCTCCAGCGCCTCGCGGTAGCTCATCCCGCGCTCGGTCAGAAGAAACTCCTGCCCGGCCAGGTCGGCCAGGGTCAGGGGCCCCCGGCGGGCCAGGGGGTGATCCGCCGGCGCCAGAAAACAGCAGGGCTCCGGCTCGTCCATCGCCACCACAAAGGAGGGATGGGTGACGGGGTGGTCCAGGGTATAGGCCAGGTCGGCCCGGTTGGAGGCCAGCAGGGCCTCCATCTCCTGGGTGGTGGCGGTGCGGAAGCTCAGCTCCACCCGGGGGCAGAGGGCGTGGAACCGCCCCAGCAGGGAGGGCAGCATGGCGCTGCACAGGCTGTCCGCAATGGCCACCCGCAGGGTGCCCCGGGCCTCGGGGGTGGGCTGAAGGGCCGCTTTGGCCTGCTGGGCGGTGGTCAGCAGGCTGCGGGCATAGTGGAGGAAGGTCTGGCCGGCGTCGGTCAGACGGACCGTCCGCCCCACACGGTCAAAGAGGGGCTGGCCCAGCTCCTCTTCTAACTGGGCGATCTGACCGGACACCGCCGACTGGGAGTAGTCCAGCGCCCGGGCGGCGTGGGAGAAGCTGTGCAGCTCGGCCACATGGAGGAAGGTGTTGATGTTACGCAGTTCCATCGCTCAGCCCTCCGGGGCGGGGTCGAGGCCGGTCACCGTCAGCACCCCGTCCGCCACCTGAAACCGCACTTCCCACCTACCGAACCGCATCCCATACACCCGGGCGGGGTCGTCCTGGTAGGAGGGGCGGGGGTCTCCGGCCAGCACCCCAGCCAGCGCCTCCCACTGGGCCGGCGGCAGCTTAGCCTGCAGCCCGTCGGGGCAGCAGACCGCCAGGCGATAGCCCCGGGTCCGGGCGGTGTAGCCCTCGGCGGCGTCGGGGTGGCTGTCTACATAAGGGATGTAGGGCTTGATGTCGTAGATGGGGGTGCCGTCCAGCAGGTCGGCCCCCCGCACCAGCAGCACCAGCCCCAGGGCGGGGTCCTGCGCCACCTGCTCCAGCCGGACGCAGGACAGCCCCACCGGGTTGGGCCGGAAGGGGGAGCGGGTGGCAAAGACACCCACCCGCCTGTTCCCGCCCAGCCGGGGCGGGCGGACGGTGGGGCTCCAGCCGTCCCGGGCGGCCCGGGTGAACTGCCACAGCAGCCAGATATGGCTGAACTGCTCCAGCCCCCGCACCGCGCTGGGGTCACGGTAGGCCGGCGTAAAGACGACCCTGGCCCGCAGCGCGTCCACCAGGCCGCTCTGCCGGGGGATGCCAAACTTCTCCTTGAAATCGCTCTCGATGTGGGCGATGGGTTCCATGACAAAGGTCTCGTCCATCCCGGCACCTCCTCACAGGCTGCGGCAGAGGCCCACCGCCTTGCCCTCGATCTGCAGCTCGGCCAGCTGGGGGCCGGCGTAGATCATGGGCGGGCAGACTGCGGCGTTGTCAGCCAGCAGCATGATGGTGTCCCCCTGCCGATGGAAATGTTTGAGGGTGGCTTCTTCCCCCACACGGACGGCGGCGATCTCGCCCTGTTCAACCTCGGGCTGGCAGCGGATGCAGACGATGTCTCCGTCCCGGATGGTGGGGGCCATGCTGTCCCCGTGGCAGGTCAGGGCAAAGTCGGCGTGCCAGTCGGCGGGCACCCCGATGTACCGCTCGATGTTCTGTTCGGCAGTGATGGGGGTGCCGCAGGCGATCGACCCCACCAGCGGCACCTGGGTCATGGGGGGCAGCGGCTCGAAGCCGGGCGGCACCGCCCCGTCATCCAGCCCCAGCAGCCAGGCGGTGGTGGTGTCCAGGGCGGCGGCGAAGTCGTCCAACTTATTCTGGGGGAAGTCGTTGACCCCTTTCTCAATCTTGGTGATGGAAGATTTGGACCGGTAGCCCATCCGGGCGGCCAGCGCCTCCTGGCTGAGGCCCAGCTCTTCCCGCCGCTGGCGGATGTGGTCTGACAGTACGGACACGGTTGCAGCCTCCTTTCAAGGGTATTGTACCACGAAAGTTCTTTTCAATCAACATTTTCGGCGATTTCGCCTCTGTTTGTTGATAATCAATCCCCTTTTGTGATAGACTTATCCAAGTAGACGGAAAATCAACCAAGCAAAACGCAAAGGAGGCATCCATGACCACCGAACAGCGCCACCAATGCCGGGCCGCCCTCTGGCACTGGCAGCTTTTGGAGCGGCAGACCACCGACCCCAAAGCCGCCTGCTGGGCCGCGGCGGCCCGCCGCACCGCGGCCTACTACGAGCGCCGGGACCCCATCCGGGCGGGGATCATCGAGCAGCGCTACCGCCGCCACCACACTGAGGAAGAGGTTCTGGACCTTTTGCACATCGGCCGCACCACCTACCAGAAGGCCAACGCCGACCTGCTGAGCACTCTGGCCGTCTACGCCGCCCAGGCGGGGGTGCTGTAGGCTTGACGGAGAGAGCCCCCACTTTCAACCCTTGGGTTTCTACCGCCTCACGAATCGAGACTTCTCCCTGCGCGGCGCATGGGGTATAATAAGGGCACAACAGGACGAACGCTGTGTCCCGTCCGTCTGGAAACGAAAACGATGCAAAGAGGCTAGAGCTGGGGCCTCTTTGCCGAAGAGCGGAACGACTTCTTCTCCAACCCCGTCCTGAACGAGGTGGGCGCCAAGTACGGCAAGAGCTCCACCCAGGCAGCCCTCCGCTTCCTGATCCAGTCGGACGTGGTGGTCATCCCCAAGTCCACCCACAGGGAACGTATGGCCCAGGACCTGGAGGGGATCCAGACGATGGAGATCCTCGGCCACAACATGGCCTACTTCCTCAAGTGCAAGGAGGTGGGCAGCAAGCTGGTCCCCGCCCCAGGAACCTTTTGTTTACACCAACTTCATCCGGAAATAAGAGCATAACGATGCCCCCGGCGCTTGTTGCAGCGCCGGGGGGCGTTTTATTTTTGTCCGGACGTCCCCCGCAGACGGGTGCGGTACTCCGCCGGGGTGATGCCGTACATCCGCTGCCGCTCGGTCTTGTCCTGGATGGTGGCCGAGGCCGGCGCCTCTTCTGCCTGCATTTCCTGTGGGCGGGAAGGGCGCCGGCCCTTTTGCTTGAAATTTTTCCTGCCCCAAACCCGCCCCGCACCCATTGACGAACGGCTCGCTTCTTTGTAATATAGAGGAGCAAAAGTTGCATGAACACAACTTTTGCCGGTTTGGAGGTGTGAAAGATATGCTTTTGAAAGACGCACAGATCGGGCAGACCTACGTCGTGGAGGAGATCGACCTGCCCTTCCAGCTGGAATGCCGGCTGGAAGCCCTCGGGATGACCAAAGGGACCCCGATCTCGGTGCTGAACCGAAAGGGCAAAGGGAGCCTGATCATCCGGCTGCGGGGCACCCGCTTCGCGCTGGGGTACAACATTACCAAAAACATCCGAGTGAAAGAAGGCAGCCCCCATGTGTGAAGAACATGATATGACCATAGGGTTCATCGGCAACCCCAACTGCGGCAAGACCACCCTGTTCAACGCCTACACTGGCGCCAACCTCAAGGTGGCCAACTGGCCGGGCGTCACCGTCGAGAAGGTGGAAGGCGCCATCCGCCACCACGACCTGAACATCCATCTGGTGGACCTGCCCGGCACCTACAGCCTGACCTCCTACACCATGGAGGAGACCGTCTCC
>CAZEIG010000095.1:0-7201 GCA_964511805.1 uncultured Faecalibacterium sp. | reverse complement strand
TCCTGAAGGGGCTGCGCCGGCTCCTGAAGTGGTGCGGCCCCGACGCCGCGTTTGCCGAGTGGGGGCTGGACGATGTGCCGGTCCTCAAACAGAACCTCTTCCTGTGCAGCCTGGATGAGAGCCAGCCCACCGTCTGGTACAACCTGCAGCAGATCTTCCTCAGCCAGTGCCCCCGGAAGGAGGGGGACGGCCTGACCCTCGAGAGCGTCGTCACCCGGCTGGGCCTGCCCGCCGACCGGCCCTTCCACGACGCCCTGTCCGACGCCCTCTATACCGCCGACATCTGCCGCTGCATCGACCTGGCCAGGGGTCTGGCTGAATACCCCTCCGAGGCCGAGACCCTCCGGCAAAGCCTCTGCCCGCCCCCCGGCGACTACCGGGACTTCCGGCTGTGGGAGGGCTTTGTGGAACAGTTTGCCTGGCGGAACGACCCCCGCCTCCTCAGCGCTGACTGTCCCGTCTGCGGCGCTCCCCTCACCCCCGACGAGGTCTGGCTGAAAAAGGGGAACAACAGCTGGTACACCCTGGCCCAGTGCCCCCATTGCGCCGGCACCGACAGCAAGGCCGGCCAGGGGGTCTTCCAGCGGTACAAGCTGGCCCGGCGGGACGGCCTCCACTGGACCTACGCCCGCTGCCTCCAGATCCCCACTGAAGAACTGCTGGTCAAATGGAACAAGCAGCGCCGCCAGCAGATCGAGCGGGTCCGGGCCGCAGAGGCCCGCGCCGTCGCCAAAGAGGCAGAGTAAAGGCGCATTTTCTGCCATTTTTGGCAGGAACTTGACAGTTCGTTCATTGGTTTGTCATAATCGCTGGGTATACTAGAAAAGAGAAGAGATAAAATAAAGACGGATACCGGCACGATGGGAGGACCGTAGATGGAAGAAACGCTGCTGTATTGGAGCAGCCAGATCACTTCGCTGGCGTTCTGGCAGAACCTGCTGGACAGCTTTGAGGGGCTGGGCCCCCTTGTCTCGGTTCTGCTGGCGATGGTGGAGTCGTTTGTCCCTCCCCTGCCCCTGATCGCCATCGTGGCCCTCAACGTAGCAGCCCACGGCCCGGTGATGGGTTTCCTCTACAGCTGGTGCGGGGTAGCCATTGGCGGCGTCACTATGTTCCTGTTCTGGCGGCGAGTGGTCAAGCACTTCTTCTGGCGCCATGCTAGCAAGTACAAGTGGTTCCGTCGGGCGCAGCGCTGGGTCAGCAACTGCGATACCTCGGCCCTCTTCACCCTGGCTATGCTGCCCTTCACCCCCACTTCTTTTCTCCATCTTGCCTTTGGCATCTCCGACTTCGACGCCCGGCGGTACATCATGGCTCTGCTGGCCGGCAAGGCGGTGATGGTGGGGATGATGACCATCTTCGGTCAGTCTCTGACCAGCGCCCTCGAGAATCCCTTCTACCTCGTCCTGGCCGTTCTGCTCTGGACGGGGATGTACCTTCTCTCCAAGCGTTTCTGCCAAAAGCACAACCTATAATAAAACAGCAAGAGGCCCGCACAGGCGTTTTTCCAAACCTGTGCGGGCCTCTTTATTTTTAGCCTTTCGGGTTGTGGCGCTGCTCTTCGGCGGCCAGCTCCCGGTCGAGGGCAGCCTTCCGGCTGTCCAGCAGCAGGTCCTTGTTGTAGCGGAAATACCGCTGGCAGCCGTTCTCGGTGATGAAGGTGTGGGCCGCGGGGGAGACGGTCAGCTCTGTGACAAAGACTACCATTTCCTGGCTCTCTCCAAAGGCCTGTTCCATGAAGTCGAAGGCGGCTTCCAGGGCGGCGGAGGCGCTCTCCTGGGCCTCTTCCCGCTGGGCGGCCATGTCCTCGAAGTAGCCCCGCAGCAGGTCCAGAGCCTCCTGGGTGCCGGCCGCGTGGGCGCGGCGGAGCCGTCCCGACCAGTCCCGCAGGGCCGCCGACACCCCCAGACGGCGGGCCAGCCCTTTCTTGTCCAGGGCGGCGGCCGTCCGCAGCCGGGCGGTCTCGGCGTCGTATTCCTCCATCTGCCCCAGCAGGAGCTGTTCGGGATCCCCCGGCTCGGCGTCAGGCAGGGCCGCCAGGTCCTGTTTGAGCTGCCGCAAGAAGGCGTAGCAGTCGTCGGTCACGGCGTCCTCCCGGCAGGAGGCTGCAAACCGGGCGTTCAGGCCGGCCAGCAGCAGGCTGACCAGGCTGAGCCGCTCGTCAAAGGGGGCGTTCAGCAGTCGGGCAAAGGCCGCCGGGCGGGGGCTGCCCGCCAATATATCCTCGACGCCGTAGTCGTCCCGGTACTTGTAATAGAGGTCAAGGTAGGCGGCGAAGTCCTCGGCGATCTGTTTGTGCTGGAGGTACTGCCGGATGACCTCTTCGTCGGCCTGCAGGCCCAGTTTTTCGTAGGTGTCCAGCAGGTTGAACAAGTCCTCCCAGCCGCGGGCGGTGACGAACTGGGTCCCCTCGACGTCGGCGTTGATCTGGTAGAAGTTCTGGGGGTGGAGCTCGAGATAGCTCAGGATGGCCCCGTGGATCCCCACCGTGTGGGCATACTCCCGCCAGGCGGGCAGGTCGGGCTGGATGTCCATCCGGCGGACCCGGTCGAGGGTGACGATGTCGAAGTCCCGCACCGACTTGTTGTACTCGGGCGGGTTGCCCGCCGCCACGATGACCCAGCCCGCCGGCACCGCCTGGTTGCCGAAGGTCTTACACTGCAAAAACTGGAGCATGGTGGGGGCCAGCGTCTCGGAGACACAGTTGATCTCGTCGATGAAGAGGATCCCTTCCCGCAGGCCGGTGGCCTCCATCTTCTCATGGATCGAGGCGATAATCTCGCTCATGGTGTACTCGGTGACCGATATGTCCCGGCCACCGTAATGCTTCTGCCGGATGAAGGGCAGACCGATGGCGCTCTGGCGGGTGTGGTGGGTGATGGTGTAGGCCACCAGGGCCACCCCGCAGGCCCGGGCGACCTGCTCCATGATCTGGGTCTTCCCGATGCCCGGCGGGCCCATCAGCAGGATGGGCCGCTGGCGGACCGCCGGGATGACGTACTCCCCCAGGGCGTCCTTGGCCAGATAGGCCCTGACGGTCCGCTCGATCTCTTCCTTTGCACGTTTGATGTTCATGGGTCTAACTCCTTATGAGTTGTTCAGGTCACGGTAGAGGTCGGCCTCCTCCTCGTCGAAGGCGCCGGCCAGGGGCGGGGCGGCGGGGGTCTCGGGCCGGGTGAACTCGTCCTCCTCCAGCACCACTTTCATGGCCCAGGGGGGGACGTTGGCGTCGTCGAACCGCTCCCCCAGAAAGAGGAAAGCCGTCTCGTAGGGCGGGCGCCGGACGGGGTAGGTCCCCATCCCGTCGGTGAAGTAGAGCAGCCCCCGCAGGTTCTTGAACTTCTTCTCCTCGCAGAGGCGGTCCACATAGGCGAAGGCGGGGCGGAAGTCGGTGCCGCCGCCCCCCGCCAGCTCAAAGTGGTCCATCAGGTCGATCAGCTCTTCTTCGGTGGTAACCAGGTGGTCCCGCTGGACGGCGTTGTCGGCCTGGATGATGTGGAGGTTCATCCGGCGGAAAAAACTCTCCCGCTGCTTGAGCAGGGCGTAAGTCTCGGACAGAAAGCTCCGGACCAGCGCCCCCGAGGTCGAATAACTGGTGTCCACCACCAGGGCGATCTCCTCGATCTTTTTGCTCTCCCGCGTCTCCACCGGCTCGATCAGGGGCATATTGCCGTAGACCGACAGGCCGTAGGTGTAGAAATTCAGATCAAAGGTGTCGGGGTCAAGACGGGGCTCCTCCCGCAGGACGCAGAACCGCCGCAGGAAGTCCCGGTAGCTCCGCCGGCTGCGGTTGGCTGCCTTGACCGCCTCGGCCAGGCTGCCGGCGCTCTCCCCCGCCTCCTTGTCATGGAGCTCCAGCTCGGTCTCCATCCGGCGGCCTATCTTCTGCCAGCTTTGCTGGGCCTGTGGGATGGGCTGGTTTGGCTGGCCGGGCCGGGGCCAGAGGCGGTGGTCGTCGGCGTAGAACTCCCGGGCCAGCTGTTTCTGGACGCCGGGGGTCTGGGTCAGCAGCCAGCGGTAGGCCGGCGCGGCCGCCGCCACATGGCCGTCCGCGGTCAGGGCATCATAGGCGCGGCGGCGGACGTAGGTCAGGGGCCGGGAGACGCTCTTCCGCCCCAGGCTGTCGATGACGTTCTCCACCGCGATGTCGCAGGCCACCTGCCAGAGGGCAGGGTCCCGGCTGCCCTGCAGCCAGAGATGTCGGAATACGCAGTGGAATACCGTGTGCAGATACAACCAGTTGAGATATTTTGGGTTTTCCCGGTAGAGCCGCAGGAGGGCACTGGGCTGGTAGAAAAGGCTGACCCCGTCGGTGGCCAGCACCCCGCACCGCTCGTCGGGAACGGGTGTCAGGGCCCCCAGCGCCTGATCCAGGAAGCGGAAGTCCAGGTAAAGCCCGCTGCGCAGGACAGCCAGCACCTCGCCGCCCATCCGGGCCTGCCACTCTTCCTGTGTCTCGGGCCGCGCCGATTGGAAGGGCGCGTTGAAGTCAACGGGCGCTTTGGGCGCCATCCGGGCCGCCTCCTTTCTCTATACGCAATGTAAAATCAAAAATCAAAATCATAACGCCGTTTCCGTCTGGGGGCGGCCGCGGCGGCTTTGTACTCGGCGTCGGCCAGCAGGGCGGCCTCCTGGGCAGCCCCGGCCCGCCGGGCACAGGCCGAAGCATCCGCCAGGGCGCCGCCGTCCAGGACAGACAGGGCCAACAAGTCCCGCAGCCCCTCCAGGTCCTCGGCCCGGATGAGGGCGGCGGCCACCGTCCCGCCCTGTCGGGCAAGGAAGTCCCGGTAGAGTGCCCGCGCCCCCTCCCCCAGCTGCCAGGGGTACCGCAGCCGGTCAAAGCAGAGGAGGGCCATATAAGCCGGGTCGTCCCCGCCGTGCCCTTGGGCAAAGACGGCGTCGTACTCATCCCAGAGCAACCGCCCGTCCCGGAAGCACTGGCGGTAGTGGTACCCCTGCCCCGAGAAGGTGTGCAGCAGGATGTGGGCGGGGGTCTCCTCGATGTCCTCCCAGTATTCGGGGTAGCGGAAGGCCGCGCAGACCTTTCCCCCCGGCGCAAAGACGGCCCGCAGGTTGCCGGTGATGTTCCCCACCAGGGCAGGCAGGCCGGTGGCCCCGCCGGGGTCCGCATCCAGGACCAGCTCGGTCAGGGCAAAGCAGTTGAGAAAGACGTCGCTCCCCACCGACAGCGGCCCCTCCCCCAGTCGGATCCGGGCCAGGGCGCGGCAGTTGTAGAAGGCGCAGTTGTCCATCTCCCGCAGGGCGGACGGCAGGGCGATCTCTTCCAGGAACTTCCCCGCGATGGGGTGCAGCCCGTCATTGCCCGCCGGTGCGCCCAAAAGGGCCATACCGCCGTCCTCCCCCATGACGCAGCGGAGGGGCCGGCCGGGGGGCAGCCCCTGGGTGGTCTCGGCAAAGCAGTAGCTCCCCAGCCGGGCCAGGGGCAGCGGGCCGCCGGGGCCGGGCAGCGCCTCGGGCAGGGCGAGGACAGGGCTGTCCCCGTAGGCCCGCGCCAGGGCCGCCGTCCCGTCCGGCAGGGCCGTGTAGTCAAAGATATACCGCATGGACGCCTCCATCCCAAAAAAAGCGCCGCCGCGGCATCTTCTCTGCCGGCGGGACGGCGCGCTCCGGGCCGCAGAGGGGTCGCCCCTCCGCAGCCGCCCCGTCCGCTGTCCTGTCAGACGGGGCCATTCTGCAAGATTGATGTCAGGCCGCGGCCTGGGCCAGGCAGTCATCCATCCCGGCGAGGACCGCCTCGCTGGTGTAGGTGCTGCCGGACACCGCGTCCACATGGTCGGTGGACCCGGCCTCGGTCAGGGCGATGGCCAGCTGGGCGGCGGCCACCCCGCCCAGGGACGGAGTCTCGCCCGAGGCGTCCACCGTCACGTTGGTCACCATCCCGCTGGAGACGGCCACCGTGACCGTCACCTCGCTGAGGTAACCCTGCTGCACCGAGGTATAGACCCCGTCATGCAGCAGGACCGTGTCGGGGTTTTCGCCGATGGAGAGCGGCCCGGTGCTGTGGATATAAAAGACCAGGCCCAGCGCCATCAGGAAAGTGACGGCGGCCATCAGCAGAGCATTGCGCAGGATGCGTTTTGGCATAATCGCAAAGCTCCTCCTTTCTGTGGGTATATCGGTTTACTTGCCCGCAGACTGGCCCGGCTTGAAGCTGTCCCGCAGGGTGACCACCCGGTTGAAGACGCCGGGATGCTTGGAGTCGGGGGTGAAGAAACCGTTGCGGACAAACTGGAACTTCTCACCCGGCTTAGCGTCCTCCAGTGACTGCTCCAGCTTGCAGCCGGTGCAGACGGTGACGCTTTCCGGGTTGAGGAAGTCCTTATAGCTGGTGCCCTCGGGCAGGACGTTCATGTTCTCCCAGACAAAGAGCTTGTCGTACAGCCGCACCTCGGCTTCGATGCAGTGACCGGCGCTGACCCAGTGGATGGTCCCCTTGACCTTCCGGCCGTCGGCGGGGTTTCCGCTGCCGGTCTCGAGGTCGGCGGTGCAGTGGATGACCGCAACGCTGCCGTCGGGGTCCTTCTCCACGCCGGTGCAGCGGACGATATAGGCCCCCATCAGCCGGACCTCGCCGCCGACGGTCAGCCGCTTGAACTTGGGAGGCGGCACCTCGGCGAAGTCCTCCGCCTCAATCCAGAGTTCCCGGCTGAAGGTGACCGGCCGGGTGGTGTTGTCGGCGGCGTCCCGGTTGGGGTTGTTGGGCAGTTCAAAGGTCTCGGTCTTCCCTTCTGGGTAGTTGTCGACGATCAGCTTGACCGGGTGCAGCACCGCCACCCGCCGCTGGGCGGACAGGTCCAGCTCGCTGCGGACGCAGGCCTCCAGCTGGCGCATATCGATCAGGTTGTCGGCCTTGGCGATCCCCGCCTCCCGCACAAAGGTGAAGATGGAGGTGGGAGTATAGCCCCGGCGGCGCAGGCCGCAGAGTGTGGGCATCCGGGGGTCGTCCCAGCCGTCCACCATCCCGGTCTCCACCAGCTCCCGCAGGTAGCGCTTGCTCATGACGGTGTTGGTCATGTTCAGCCGGGCGAACTCCCGCTGTTTGGGGAACTCGGTGTCGAAGAGATTGGTGATGACCCACTCATAGAGGGGGCGGTGGTTCTCGAACTCCAGGCTGCACATACTGTGGGTGATCCCCTCGATGGCGTCCTCGATGGGGTGGGCGAAGTCGTACATCGGGTAG
>CAZEIG010000094.1:0-7229 GCA_964511805.1 uncultured Faecalibacterium sp. | reverse complement strand
CAGGAACTGGTTTACTTGTTCTGGATATTGCTGATATTTGATGGGATTGCTCTAGTTGGGCAGCAGTACGACGCCGAAAAGCTGGCAAGTCGATTTCGAGGCAATCAGTACACTTCATCAAACAGAAGTGCTTGTGACCAAATTGGTCACAAGCAAAATCAAACGAGAACTCGTTTAAAAATTGCGCGAGAAACAAAAACAAGTGAAGGTTTTGTTGAGCGTGCAAGCAAATTTTCAAGAGGTGTAGATGCTGCCGAGGAGGCCGAACCGGGTATCAAACAGGAAATCCTGACCGGCAGCATCAAACCAACTGAAAAGGCCGTGGCGGCCATCGCAAAGGTTCCACTGGAGGAAAGGCCCGCTTTGGTTCAGCAGCTCCGGCAGGCAAAAGAACCTGAAAAAGCCGAAGAAAAGCCGAAACCCAAGCGCAGCGCCGCAGAAACCTTGCAAGCCATCCGGGATATCTCAGCCAACATGCTGCAGTCCAACGGGGAAATCGACGCAGACGATATCTGTGCAGAACTGGAAGACGCCCTGGACACCATGATTTTTCGCTGGGACACCTGCCTGGAAAACAACAAGGAGCAACGCAGGGCCTGCCGGGATGATATCAGAAGCCTTACAGATAAGGGAATTCAGTACCTGAAAGAGATGAGGAGGACTACATGAGAATGAACAACACCAGCGCCTATCAGGAAATGATGATCAACAGCAAGCTGCTGGAAGTCCCTCGTGGCAGCTACCAGCGAGAGCTGAACATCCACTGAGTGCGAAAGATTGCAGCGAAGTTTGACCCCCGGCTGGTCAACCCGCCCAAGGTCAGCTACCGAAACGGTCACTACTATGTATTCGATGGACAGCACACCATTGCAGTCCTCAAGCTGCTCAATGGCGGCAGGGACCTGATGGTCCGCTGCATCGTGTACACGGGCATGACCGAGAGCGAAGAGGCCATGCTCTTTGCCCAGCAGACCGGTGAATCCGCCCCACTGACACCCGGCGATAAGATGCGTGCCATGATCTACGGCGGCGACCCCGAGTATATGTCTTTCCTCAAGGCCACTGAATCGGTTGGCCTGCGTCTGGATTACGCACAGCGCCGCGGGAAGCACCGGATCGGCTGTATCGGCACCGCTTTTGAAGAATTCAAACGGGTCGGTGCTGATCTTTATAAGGAAGCCTTATCCATGATTGTGGCCGCCTGGCATGGGGACCCTGAGTCCCTGCGAGCTGAAACGATCTAGAGCGTGACCCGCTTCATCGAGCTGTACCGCGATGAATATGATCCCCGGTGCCTTGTGAGCCGCCTGCACAAGACCGACCCCTACCAGGTCTTCTGCATCTACAACGGCAGCAGCAAGAAGAACGTGCTGCCCATGAAGTTCTAACCTGCCATTTCATCCCCCTTTTTGCACAGAAGCCGCCTGAAAATCAACAGGCGGCTTCTTACATAATGAAGCACAAGGGGGTGCATAGCCTATGATTCCCAAGAACTGGCGATACAGCCGGAGGGGACATCTACTACGCCAACATGGACCCCAATGTTGGCTCCGAACAGGGCGGGGAGAGACCAGTAGTGGTGCTGCAAAATGATGCGGGTAATAAACATTCGCCCACACTCATTATTGCCACCCTTACATCCAGGGTGGATAAGAAACGCCATCTGTCCACCCACGTCCTGCTTGACCACAACCCCGGACTGAAAGTTCCGTCTATCGTACAGCTGGAGCAAATCTTCACTATTGACAAGCGCCGCGTACAGCGGTTCGCGGGTCAGACCAGTGAAGAGGAGATGAAGCAGATCGAGAGGGCGATCAAGATCAGCCTGGGGATGATTCGAGAGGAGGAAAAAGCCAAATGAAAGAGCAAAGCAATTTGGGCAAACAAGAAACCATTAAAGTCAATGGTTGTACTGTGCGAATCACATATGCATCGAGCAGCAAAGGGATGGAGGCTCTCCATCAGGTCGTTCAGGACACGCTGCGCAGCAGTACGAAACTCAGCCCCTGATTCGACATCCTTGCTCCATTGGCCATGATGCATTAAAATGACGATAGGATGAGGTGAAAGTCATCCGGCCTGTACCTTGAAAAGCGAATAATCGTTGTTTTTGCATCCTAGAAAAGGAGAAAACAACTATGAAAAAACGAGTCTATACATTGTACCGCGTTTCGACACTGGGACAGGTCGAGAAGGATGACATCCCGATGCAGAAGGAGGCCTGCCGGAATTTTGCGAAAGCACAGGGCTGGGAGATCGTTAAGGAATTCTCCGAAAAAGGCGTCTCCGGCTTTAAGAAGTCCGCCAAAGAACGGGATCAGCTGTAAAAGATTCAGCAGGCGGCGATGGCCAAGGAGTTTGATGTTCTGCTTGTCTTTATGTTCGACCGGCTGGGCCGCCGTGATGACGAAACCCCTTTTGTGGTGGAGTGGTTCGTCAAGCAGGGGATTGAGGTGTGGAGTACCCAGGAAGGGGAGCAGCGGTTTGATACCCATGTGGACAAGCTGATGAACTACATTCGGTACTGGCAGGCATCGGGAGAGAGTATTAAAACCTCTATCCGAACCCGTACCCGGATGGAGCAGCTGACCGAAGAAGGATTGTACACTGGCGGTGTGGTAGCCTACGGATATCGCCTGGTCAAGCGCGGACGGATCAACAAGAGGAACCATGAAGTATACGATCTGGAGATCGACGAGAAAGAAGCCGAAGTTGTCCGGCTGATTTTTCAGAAGTATGTTTATGAAGGGTATGGTGCAAAACGTCTCTGCAATTATCTGTGCGAACAGAACATCATGGGGCGGAACGGCCAGAATATTCCGAATGTCAGCATTGTTCGGATGCTCAAAAACAAGAGCTACACCGGATACCTCATCAATGGAAACGTAGAAACCCATTGCCCAGAGCTGCAGATTATCGAACCGGACCTGTTTGAGCGGGCGCAGGAAGTACGCCAGGCCCGAAAGCGGGAAAAGGGCGCCAACCCCATCAGTTACAGTTCCCAGGCACTCCTGTGTGGGATCATCTTCTGTGCCCACTGCGGAAATCGGATGAGCCTCACCAGCAGCACCCGGAAGCGTATCCGTGCTGACGGCACCGTGATACGAGAAAAGCGCATCCGGTACAGCTGCAACTACAATGTCCGCCATCCTGACCAGTGCGACGGTCAGTCTGGCTATGGTGTGATCACCGTGGACAACATCGTAGAGAGCGTTATTCGGATGAAGTTCGCAGAGATTCGGGAGTGTTCCAAGCAAAAGCTCCTGGAAGAAATGCGAAGCAAAGAGCTGAATCGAATCCAAAAGCAGATCCAACAGCTTGAAAGGGAGCTTGAGACAAAGCGGCAGGAACAGGATGTTTTGAAAGAAGAAACCCTTCGCGTGATCCAGGGCAAGAGCGGCCTTGACCGTGATATGCTGGCTGATCTAGTCGCTGAAAACAAGGAAGCAGTCCTTCGGGCTGGAGATGCACTCCAGAAAGCAAAACAGGAACAGAAGGAGGTGGAGGAAGCTGCCAAAAAAATGCAGCGGGAATGCAGCGATCTTTTCACCTGGGCAAATGTTTACGACAATGCGGACTTCAATGAACGGCAGGCGATTCTGCATCAGTTCATCAAAGAAGTTCGGGTGGGGCGAAATTATGAAGTCGATATCGTCCTGAATGTGTCGCTGGAAGAATTCGAGGAATTTAAGGCTCATTCGATGGCCGGAAGCACGAAAAAAGCGGGGCAGATGGACCTTAAACCAGCCCCTGAAAATTTGTCCGGTAGCTCGAATGCCAGCATCGTCGCAATAGACGAAAATGCAGACCAACCTTTGAACATTTTGCCGAGGAACCTCGTTCGCGCTTCAGTGACATACAGTAACTAATTTGTTCCTGAAAAACGCAAAAAAATAAGCCGCAGCGCCAAAAAACGCTGCGGCAGTTTGGTGGACCTAATCGGGATCGAACCGACGACCTTACGGATGCGAACCGTACGCTCTCCCAGCTGAGCTATAGGCCCATATGTGGTTTTGATACGGCGGAGAGCCAAGCAGCCGCGGTGCGGGGCTATGGCTCAACGACTATATCAGTTTACCTCTTTTGGGTGGAAATGTCAAGTGTATTTTGGAGGGATTTTGAATTTGGCCGATTCCAACCCCGGTACGCAGCTCAGTTCGAGGACGAGGTCGAGCCAAAGCTGGCGTTCGTCCCGGATGGCGTCCTCCTCGTCGTAGGAGCGGAGGGTGGGGTACGGGTCAAAGACGTTGCGCTGGGGGATGGTCAGGATGGCCTCGGTGCCGCGGCTCCGGGCGCGGGGGCGTATCTCCAACGTCCAGCCCATCAGGCGGCAGTATTCCCTGCAGAGCAGCAGGCCGGTCTGGGTGCCGCCCAGAAAGTGGCGGCGGTTTTCCTCCAGGCTGTCCAGGCGTCCGGCATCCGGCAGGCCGCAGCCCGTGTCAGTGAAGGAGATGGTGCTGGCCTTCCCGGCGCAGGCGCGGAGGGTGACGGTGACCCGGCCGGTGCCCGGAGGGCAGGCGCGCAGCGCGTTGGAGAGCAGGTGCAGGCAGATCCGGAAGAGATAATGAAGGTCGGCCTGTTGGTGGAAGGAATCCAGCCCCCGCAGTCCAAAACCAGCTCGATCCCCAGGATCTCGCGGATTAGCTCCCGCTCGGCGCAGAGGGTCTGCAGCAGCGCACAGAAGTCCACCGTCTCCCATTGGGGGGCGGCCGCGCCCTGCATACAGCGGAGCAGGTCCAGCATGTTGGATATGGTGCGGTTCAGCCTGGCCGACGTCGCGGCTATGTCGTTCAGAGTGGTGTACAGCTCTGTATAATGGGCGTCGGCGTCGGGGTCGATGGTGTTGGACAAAAACTGCCGGCACATCTCGAGCATGGCCAGCGAGCGCTGGCACTCATTCTGGAACGCTTCCCGCGGGAAGTGCGCCAGCGGACTCTGCGGCTCGGCATCGGGGGAAGGATCATACAAGCTGGGGTTGTCGTTCATCGCGGTCGGGATCTCCTTCTGATGAATTTTCGACCGGGCGGCTGCAAGCCGACTCCGGTTGGGGCGGGCAGAGCAGTTCGGCGCGGACGGCATAGATGAAGGTGCTGGTGGTGAATTTGCCTTTCCGGAGGGGGGTGACGCGCCTTGAAGGCGCGCCAGGCGGGCAGGTCTGCCTGGTTCAGTTCAGCCAGCAGCCGGCGGATGCCGCTGTCCACGGCTTTGACCGAGACCTGATGCTGCTCGCTGACCTGCTGCAGGACGTCCTTGCGGATGGCGAGCCGCTCTTCGCCCTGCATGGCAAAACAGACGGCTTCCACCATATAGTCGCGGTTCAGGGGGCTTTCCCGCGCGCCCCACTCGGCAAGCTGGCGGCGGAGGGCCACCTCCGACGGGATCGTTCGGACCCGCTGGATGGAGCGCAAATCAAGGAGCATATGCTTGACGGTGGCCAGGTCCAGCCTGTGGACGTCGGTTTCCCCCGGCAGCTGGAAACCGGACAGCCCAGCGGCGGCGATCAGCAGCAGCTTGGGCCGGTGCACGGTCTGCAGGGCGAGGACGCGGCGGCAGAGTTCGCCGGCATCCATGTCGGCCAGGGTGATGTCCGATAGAAGCGCGTGGCAGCGCAGGCCGCTTTCCAGCACCCGCAGCAACTCGGCGCCCGTCCGGTAGGGGTCGCAGCGGAGGGAGATGTCCAGGCTGGTCAGAAAGTTTTGGCAGATATGGAGGAAGCGCTCGTCGTAGCTGGCAACGGCGATTCGCAGGCCGGTGGTCTTGTTGTCATCTGTCACTGGATGCACCGCCTCTCCCGTTGTTTTGCTGCAGGACGGCGGGGTAGAAGTCTGCGACAACGTCCCGCCAGATCTCGGGCTGAACCGCGTTCTCGTACAGATAGCGCAAAAGGGGATAGCAGTGCTGCGGCGGCGCGTCCAGGACCAGGCTGTCGTTGCAGGCTGTCTCGCCCGTGCGGGAAAGGGACAGGCGGCAGCCGCCGCCCGCGCCCGCAGTGTCCAGCGCATAGGTCAGCGCATAAGGTGCCTGCAGCTTTTCGATCGCTGAAAATTTCCTGGTCAAAGGAGGGTATGCTTTCATGATAGATCCTTCTCCTCCCGCAAGTATCCATTTTGACTTTTCTGCACAGTCCGGAGTTGAAGTTACACTCCTATTTTAATGACGTGCCGGCCGGTATGCAACGGGAAAAATGCGTCAAAATGTGTCACGGCAGGGGAGAAAGGGCCGTCCGGGCGCGGCCTGCGGCATACTTCTATATTTTATCTTACCGCGGATGAGGCTGGTATGCAAGTAAAATTTCAAAAAAATGGAGGTAAAAATTTCCGCCGGCGGACGCCGTCCAGATGGGGCTGTCTGCCCGGCCGGCCCCGCGTGGCACCGGCAGAAATCCGGCGTCATTCACAGAATGTTTGCTTTTTGGATACAGAGAAAATAGAATTTTCGTGTAAAATAAGCTCAGCCGATTGCGTCTTGCGTGAAAATACGATATAATTTAACTGTATGTGAACGGATGGCTCTGTTGGCTATCTAACTATTTCCGGCATCTTTCCGGCCGGCCCCGGGCGGGCGTGTGCCGGAAGGCCATTCCCTGGCAGGAGGATCAAAACTTTGAGAGTTGGTCTTGATATAGGCAGCACGACCATCAAATGTGCCGTGCTGGATGAAAACGAGAAGCTGCTGTATTCGACCTACGAGCGTCACTACAGCCACATTTTGGAAAAGGCGCAGGAGCTGCTGCGCCGCATCGATACCGAATATCTCCACGGCGCAAAGGCACTGCTGAGCATCTCCGGCTCGGCCGGCATGGGCCTGGCCGACAGCTGCGGCGTACCCTTCGTGCAGGAGGTCTTTTCCACCCGGGTGGCGGTCAAGCGGTTCGTGCCCGAGACCGACTGCGTCGTCGAGCTGGGGGGCGAGGACGCCAAGATCCTCTTCCTGACTGGCGGCACCGAGGTGCGGATGAACGGCAGCTGTGCCGGCGGCACCGGTGCCTTCATCGACCAGATGGCCACCCTGCTCAAGATGAGCGCCGACGAGATGAACAAGGCCGCCGAGGGCGCCCAGCGCACCTATACCATCGCGTCCCGCTGCGGCGTCTTTGCCAAGAGCGACGTCCAGCCCCTCATCAACCAGGGCGCCCGGGCCGAGGACATCGCCGCCAGCATCTACAAGGCGGTGGTCAGCCAGACCATCGCCGGCCTGGCACAGGGCCGCCCCATCCAGGGGAACATCCT
>CAZEIG010000093.1:0-7285 GCA_964511805.1 uncultured Faecalibacterium sp. | reverse complement strand
TTTCGGGCTTTGCGAGCATGGCGGCGAGCTTGTCCACCAGCTCGGGCAGCATGGTCAGGGCGCGGTCGACGCTGTTGGGGGCGTCCGACAGCTGGATGGTGCGGACGAGGCCGTCCTTGATGACCAGGAAGGCCACCGGCCGGATGTTGACTCCGGCGCCGCTGCCGCCTCCGAACAGGTCCTTGTTGGCGCTGTTCTTGCCGCTAAAGTCGCTGCCGCCGGTGCCGAAGCCCAGCGTGATGCGGGACACCGGGATGATGGTGGTGCCATCGTCGGTCTTGATGGACTTGCCGATGACGGTGTTGGCGTCCACCATCTGGCGGATCTTGTCCATCGTAACGTTCATAAGCCCCTGGATGGGATGTTCAGCCATAAGTCTTGGCCTCCTTTGGTCATAAAATCAGTCGGGCCGGCCCTCCGGGCAGCCCGCGGCGAAAACACGTCTATACCGTCTCAGTATAGCACAGCTCAGAGGAATACGTCCAGTACCTTTTCCCTGTAAAAGGCAATGAGGATCTGCGCCGCCGCAATGACGATGAAGAGGACCCGGGCCGTCACCCGGAAGGAGATACGGCCCCGGGGCCGGGGTGCGGCCGGGTCGATGCAGGGGACCAGCCGCAGCTCCTCGAAGTCGAGGTAGATGAAGTGGTCCAGCACCCCCAGCGCCGGGTAGAGCCAGGCGTTCGTCTCGCCGTAAGCCCGGGCGGCGGCGTCCGGCTCCCCCTCCCCCACCGGCAGGCGGACCCGGATACGGGTGACCCGCAGCGCCCCAAAGACGGCGCGGGTCAGCCGGCCCGCCCCCTGCAGCAGGGTGCAGAGGATGTGAAGGGTCAGCTTCCCCTTCTGGCGAGGGGCCGCCGGCGCAGCCTGGGCAGGTTTGCGGGCGACCTTTTTGGCCTTCCGGGCGGCACGGCGGGCGGCTGCCTTCTCCTTCAGCCGGGCCAGCCACCGCCGGAAGGGCCCGGACCGGCTGCCGCCGGCCGTAGCCTCTTCGGCGGGCGGGGGCGGCGCGGGCTTCGGGTACTGGAAAACCGGGAAGGTCAGCCCCAGCGCCCCCGCGCGGACCTTCACTTCACCGGGGCCGTCCTCCCCTTCGGCGGGGCCCTCCCAGGCGAAGTCGGCGCAGAAGGGGCAGAGCAGTACCAGCACCGCCGCCGCCAGCAGGACGGCCAGCAGGATGCCCAACACCTTGAGCAGGAAAAGCACCGCGCCGCCCACAGCGGCCAGCGCACCCAGAACGGCGCTCATGGGGCATCCTCCTTTCCTTCGGCATCGCCGGCAGCGTCACGGATGGGGGGCAGATCCTCCAGGCTGGACAGCCCGAACACCCGCAGAAAGTGGCTGGTGGTCCGGAAGCTGACCGGGCGGCCGGGCAGGTCCAGCCGGCCCGCCTCCTCGATGAGCCCCTTGTCCAGCAGGCTGGAGACGCTGGAGGAAGAGTCGACCCCTCGCACCTGCTCGATGAAGGCACGGGAGACCGGCTGGTTGTAGGCGATGACGGTCAGGGTCTCCATCGCCGCCTGGGACAGGGGCGCAGCGCGGCGGGTCTCCAGCGCCTTCCGCACCCAGGGGGCGTATTGGTCTTTGGTGGCGAGCTGCCAGTCCTCCCCCAGGCGGAGGAGGGCCAGACCGCTCTCGGGCCGGTCGCAGCGGCGCCGCAGCCCCTCCAGTCCCTCTTCCACCAGGCCCTGGGGCAGCTCGAGGGCGGCGGCCAGCCTGCTGGCCGGCACCGGATCTCCCTGGGCAAAGAGGATTGCTTCCAGCAAGGCCTCGATCTCAGTATGGTCCATCTTGGTTCTCCTTTTGCAGGGTAGTTTGGTCTATGCGCTGGGGCAAGCGGCCCCGGCGGACGGCCAGCGTCCCGGTGGGGGCGATCTCGACCCGGCCCGCCCGCACCAGCTCCAGCACCGCCAGGAAGGTGGCCACCGTCGCCGACAGGCTGTCCGACTTTCGGAAAAGCTGATTCAGCCGGCCCACCCGGCCGGTGGTCAGACCCCGCAGGATGTAGACCACCCGGCTCTCTACCGGGACGAAGGGGGCAGCCACCAGCGGCTCGAACTGCTCGGGCCGGGGCGGCTGGGGACGGGCCCGGCCGGCCATGGCCGCCCAGCAGTCGGCCAAAGTCTGGGCCGCGTGGCGGAGCGGATAGAGGTCAGCGGCGGGCAGGGCGGCGGGGGGACGGGTGTACCGCTCCACCCCCCGCGCACCGGCCGCCAGCTCTGCCGCCAGGCGGCGGCAGCGGTCGTACTCGATCAGACGGCCGGTCAGCTCCTGCTTGAGCTGCTCGGCCTCCTGGCTGCGTGGCAGCAGCAGCCAGCTCTTCATCTCCACCAGCCGCGCCGCCATCTCGATGAAGCTGCTGGCCACCTCCGGCTCCTGCCGTCGGGCGTCCGCCACCACCTGGGTGTACTGGTCGATCAGGGCCAGGATGGGGATGTCGTGCAGGTCCATCTTGTGCTGCTGCACCAGGGTCAGCAGCAGCTCCAGCGGGCCGTCGAAGTCCTTAAGGTGAAAGGTCAGCTCTGCCATCTCACACCCCTGTACCCATCCTGACCCAGTAGCTGGCGTAAGCCATCCGGTCCACCCAGAGGGTGCCTAGGTCCATCACGTCCCAGACGGCGTCGGTCATCCAGGTGATGGCCCCGTCCAGTGCACCGTACCAGACCACCGCCAGCAAGATGACCAGGATGGCCTTCTCATACCGCATGACCGCGAAATAGAGCCGCTCGGGCAGAAAGGCCAGCAGCACCCGGCTGCCGTCCAGCGGCGGCACCGGGATCAGGTTGAAGACGGCCAGGCTGGCGTTCATCAGGATTACCAGCTGGAGGAAGTAGGCCAGATACCAGAAGGCGTCGGTGGGCGGCGCCCAGTAGTAGATCACCTTCCACACCGCCATCGCCAGATAGGCCAGCAGGAGGTTGGCCGCCGGCCCGGCCAGGGCGGTCAGGGCCATACCGAGCTTGGGCCGCTTGAAACAGCGTGCGTCGATGGGCACCGGCTTTGCCCACCCCACCCCGAACAGCACCAGACAGACGGTGCCCAGCAGGTCGAAATGCCGCAGCGGGTTGAGGGACAGCCGCCCATACCGGCGGGCGGTGGGATCCCCCAGCAGCCAGCTTGCCAAAGCATGGCCCGCCTCATGGCAGGGGATAGACACCAGCGCCACCACCGTCCGCATTGTGTAGAAAAGGATGGTTGCCAACATTTGAAACACTCCTCATTTTGATGATTTGAACTTCCGGGGCGGGGGCGTTGTTGGCCCTCTCAGTCATAAGGCCCGAGTTGCCCTCTCCGTCACAGGGCCCAGCTTTTGCCGGGTGCCTGTGCCACCTCCCCCTCCGGGGGCAGACATGGCCCGCCGCGTCCTGCGGACGAAACAGGCGGAGCGTGTCTGGCGCAGCGCTCCGATTTTTACAAGTATCATCTTTAGATGCGCCGCAAAAACCGGCCAAGCGCAAGAGGACCTGGCGAGCGAAGCGAGACTGAGAGGGCCTCCTCCCCCAATATAACCTTATAATAACACTTATAATACTATTTTTCCCCCGGGGACACAAGGCCCGGCGGCAAAGCCGCAAAAAATCGGCCGCATTTTTTCAAAAGGGACTTGCATTTTGGCCCGCTGTCTGGTAGAATAATAGGGCTGATTTGATTGTTTTGATTTTTTCCTATCTCACTTCACAGGAGGTGCAAGTATCATGGCTAAGTGTGAATGCTGCGGCAAGGGCGTGACCTTCGGTATCAAGGTCTCCCACTCCCATCGCCGCTCCAACCGTACCTGGAAGCCCAACGTCCGCCGCGTCAAGGCTGTTGTCGACGGTTCCCCCAAGTATGTCTATGCATGTTCCCGCTGCCTGCGCGCTGGCAAGATTACCCGCGCTGTCTAAGTCTGTGGTATATGTTGCCGGTCACGTTTTCCGTGGCCGGCTTTTTGCATATCCGGCCCTTTGGGGCCGCCCCAAAAAGCGAGGTGTTTGAGCTATGGCGCTGCCCGCCGACCCCGTTCTGCTGCTGAGCGTCGTCAACATGAAGCTGCGGGACAGCTACCCCACCCTCGGGGCCCTCTGCGAGGACCTCGACGCCAACCAGGCCGCTCTCTGCGCCAGCCTGGAGGCCATCGGCTATCGTTACGACCCTCAGCAAAACCAATTCAAATAAGGAGGCTGCATCATGGAAGGCAACTATTACAAGGAGTGGAGCGCGGCCCTTGGCCGGGAGATGGAGTTCAAAGTCTACGGCAGCGGCGGTGTGCCGGTGCTGGCCTTCCCTTGCCGGGGCGGGCGGTTCTACGACTGGGAGGACCACGGTATGCCCGAGGCCGCCGGCTGGCTGATCCAGAACGGCCGGGTTCAGCTGTTCTGCGCCGACAGCGTCGACCTGGACGGCGCAGACTCCCCCGGCCAGGCCGCTGCCCTGCAGGAGAAGTACTTCAACTATATCACCGGCGAGCTGGTCCCCCGCATCCTGGCACTGAACGCCGCCTCCCCTGCCGCCCCTGCGACGGATGACGCTCCCTCCGGGGCGGAAAAGGCGGACAAGCCCGCCCGGAAGCCCCGCATCTGGTGCATCGGCGCCGGTGCCGGCGCCTGGCAGGCGGTCAACTGCCGGCTGCGCCGTCCGGGGCTGTTCTGCGGTGCCATCGGGCTGTCCGGCTTCTACGACCCCGCCGCGCTGCAGGGCGCAGATGACGACGGCCTGGCCCTCCGGAACCGTCCCCTGGCTGCTCTGGCCGTCGGCCTGCCCGACAGCGCCGCCCGGGCCGCCCTCCAGGACGGGCAGTTCATCCTCTGCGCCGGCCAGTCCTCCGCCCAGCCCGAGCCCGCAGCCCTCGCCTCCACCCAGGCGCTGGACGCCGCCCTCAAGGCCGCCGGCATCCCGGTCCAGACTGAGGCCTGGGGCCAGGACGTCAACCACGACTGGTACTGGTGGGCCCGCGCCTGGGACGTTTTCTCCAACCGCCTGTTTAGCTGACTTGAAAGGAGACCATCCACTATGCCCGCATTCATCACCGGCGCCCGCGGCCACGATTTCGGCCGCCACCCCCCCCAGGACCTGCTGTCCGCCATCGGCCAGGCCGGCTTTGCCTGTACTCAGCTGGCCTACACCAAGGCCATCGAAGGGGTCAAAAGCTATGACGACGTCACCCCGACCCTGGTCGACCAGACCAGGGAGGCCGTCGCCTCCACCGGCGTCCAGATCGCCGTCTACGGTACCTACGTCGAGCTGGGCCTGGCCGACGAGGAAAAGCGCCGCGCCGAGACCGCCAAGGTCCTCGGCCAGATCGCCAACGCCAAGACCCTGGCGGCCGGCTGCATGGGCAGCGAGACCACCAAGATGGAAAAGCAGCCCGGCGTTACCCGCAAAGAGGCCCAAGAGGCCCTGCTGCGCAGCCTAGCCGAGATCATGCCCACCTGCGAGGAGGCAGGGGTCCTCTTCGGGGTGGAGTGCGTCTACTACCACGCCATGAACACCCCCGAGGCCGTCAAGATGGTGCTGGACACCATCGCCAGCCCCAACCTGCGGGTCATCTGTGACCTGGCCAACTACATCGGCCCCGACGACACCTCCCTTGACGCCCAGCGCCGGATCTGGGACAAGGTCGGCAGCCTCTACGGCGAGAAGATCTGCGCCGTCCACTTCAAGGGCCAGGCCTTCAAGCCCGACGGCACCCTCTATTCCACTAGCCTCGAGGACTCGGTGGTAGACTACGCCGGCGGCTTCGCCATGCTCCGCCAGCTGCCCCAGGCCACCCTGCCGGTCCTCCGCGAGGAGGCTGTCCCCGCCCGCGCCGCCAGTGACATCGCCTTCATGGAGCAGTTCTACCGCCGAGGGCGGCAGGAGAGTCCGTTGTAACCCCAAGCACACCGAAACACAGCACACCCCTGGAAACCGCTTTCAAGGCGGCCGCCGGGGGTGTTTTGTTGTGTTGTGGTCAGCCTGCGTTCAGCTTTGCTTTCAGCGCACTCTGCAGCAGCCGGGAACAGTTGATCCCCCGCTTATCGGCAAGCTCGGCCATCCAGGCCGGCAGAGACACATTTTTGCGGACCGACCGGGTGTCGGTCGCCGCGCGGTAGGCAAGGGTATCCGCCTGGACCAGGGACAAAATGCTGCCCGGCTCGCTGCGGATGGCGTCCTGTTTGGAGGGCTTAAAGCAACAAAACCCGTCGGTGAACAGATGGGTATAGATCTGCTGGTGGTGTGAATGTCAGCATGACCCATCCAGAGCTGGCGGGCCTTCATTGGCACCTCGGCCTGATCCAGCAGGGTGGCACAGTAGTGGCGCAGCTGGTGGACGGTGACATCCACCTGCCAGTGGGCCTGCCTTTTGCCGTTGCAGGGCTTGTACTCCCCTGCTTCATGGACCAGACCCAATTCTTTGCAGTAGGCCAGCCACCGCTTCCGGTGCTGGCTGGCGGTCAGCGGCTCACAGGTGCCGCTGATGAGGTATTCTCCGGCGGGCCGGCTGCCTTCTTCGGTCAGGCGGACCGCCAGTGGTTCCAGGATGGGCACCTGGCGGATGGCATTTTTGGTTTTCGGGGTGGAAATCATCGGCCGGTTATTTCCCCAGGAAATGGACTTTGTCACCGACAGCACCCGGTTTTCCAGGTCGATGTCTCCCCAGGTGAGGGCCATGATCTCCCCCAGCCGCAGCCCGGTGTACATGGCCACCGCGGCCATCAGTCCCATCTTCCCTTCCAGGTGGGCTTTAATGATCTCGATGACATCGTCTGCCGGCGGGGTGCGCTCCACCTTCTTTCCTTTTAAGTTGCGAACCAAAAGGCTGGGATTTGCATCCCCGCCCATATCGGTGCACCAGTAGGAAAAAATCAGGTTCAACACGCTGTGCCGGTTCCGCATGGTGGCCTGGGCCAGGCCCTGGGTCTTCAGCTTTTTCAACCAGGCCGCCACATCCTGGGGCTTGATCTGTGCCATCCGGCGGCCGTCGAAGTACTCCATCACCGCCTGATAGCTGGCCTTGTAGCTCCGCATGGTGCCGGGCTTCAGGGCCGGCTGGGCCTGAAACCACCAGGCTGCGGCCACCTCCTCAAACGGCGGCCCTTCGGCTGCCGCCTTCTTCCGGGCCTCAAAGTTCACCAGGGCATCCCGGTACTTGCGCTCACACTCGGCCGCCGTCCTGCCCAGGAAGTGGCAGACGCTGCCGTCCGGCATCTTCCGCTTGATCTCCATCCGGCCATCGGCCCGGCACTTCTTTTTTGCCATGGGGAAAACCTCCTTTAGAGCAATCCCACCAAATATCAACAATATCCAGAACAAGCAAACCAGTTCC
>CAZEIG010000092.1:0-7356 GCA_964511805.1 uncultured Faecalibacterium sp. | reverse complement strand
CAACGAGATCGCCGGCAAGATCCTGGGCGTCATCGGCCTGGGGGCCATCGGGTCCCGGGTGGCCAACTGCGCCATCGAGCTGGGGATGGAGGTCTACGGCTATGACCCCTACATCTCGATCGCCGCCGCCTGGAACCTGAGCAGCCGGGTGCAGCACTGCGTCAACCTCAACGATATGCTCCCCCTCTGCGACTATCTGACCATCCACGTCCCCTACCTGCCCTCCACCCGAGACACCATCAACGCCCAGACCCTGGCCCTCTGCAAGGACGGCGTCAAGGTGCTGAACTATGCCCGGGGCGAGCTGGTCAACAACGCGGCCATCCTGGAGGCGCTGGAGAGCGGCAAGGTGGCCGAATACATGACCGACTTCCCGGCCGAGGAGCTGCTGGGCAAGCCGGGGGTCATCTGCACCCCCCACCTGGGCGCCTCCACCCCCGAGGCTGAAGATAACTGCGCCATCATGGCGGCCCGGGAGCTGAGCGATTACCTCCGCAACGGCAACATCACCCACTCGGTCAACCTGCCCGACGTCCAGCAGCCCCGGGCGGGCGGCAAGCGGATCTGCATCATCCACCGCAACGAGCCGGGCATGATTAGCCAGATCACCGCCCTGACCACCGCCGCCGGCCTCAACATCGAGAACATGGTGAACAAGAGCAAGAAGAACATGGCCTACACCATGCTGGACGTCACCGGCCCGATGGGCGGCGAGCTGAAAGAGAAGCTGGCCGCCATTCCGGCGGTAATCCGGGTGCGAATCCTGTAATCCAAATAAGGTGTTATCTGACCTCCGGGCCTCCCGCCCGGGGGTTTTGCGCCTTTTGCGGGCTGCTCTTTCTTTTTTTACACTTCCGTGGTATCCTATGCTTACTATAAGACATACCTGGCAATCCTGTCAGAGATAGAAAAGGAAGGAGAACCATCTTCTATGAAGTTCAGTGAAATGCCCTACGCGCGCCCTGACATCGACGCCATCCTGGCGCGGTGCGCCCAGTTTGCCGCCGACGCGGCAGCCGCCGCCAGCGGCGAGGCCCTGGTGAAGGTCTACTACGACCAGAACGCCGCCATGGCCGACTACACCACCGCCGCCAACCTCGCCAATATCCACTACACCTGCGACACCCGGGACGCCTATTGGCAGGCCGAGCAGGACTTCTTCGACAACAACGGCCCCGCAGTCTCCAACGCGGTGACCGAGATCTACCGCGCCATCCTGGCCAACTCCCACCTGGACGCTTTAATCGAGGCCTTCGGCTCGACCTGCGTGCCCAGCATGAAGAACGCGGTCCTGTCGGTGGACAGCCGCGTCACTGCCCTCCAGCAGGAGACCAACACCATCTCCAGCCTCTATCAGCGGCTGTACGGCGGCGCCATGGTGGAGATGGACGGCAAGCAGCTCACCATCCCCCAGCTGGGCCCCTACAAGCAGAGCCTCGACCCCGCCGTCCGCCGGGCCGCCTTTGAGGCGGAGGCCGGCTACTTTGACGCCCACCGCGGCGAATTCGACGAGCTGTATGAGCAGACGGTCAAGAACTTCAACCGGCAGGCCGCCATCCTCGGCTACAAGGACTACAGCGAGCTGTCCTATGCCCGGATGAATCGGATCGGCTACGGCCCTGAGGAGATCCGCATCTTCCGGGACCAGGTGGCTGAGGACGTTGTCCCCCTGCTGGCCGAGGTGGTGGCCCGTCGCGCCAAGCGGGCCGGCATCGAGCACCCCACCTTCGCCGACCTCAACGTGGCCTTCCCGGATGGCAACCCGGTGCCGGTCAAGGGCTACCAGGTGCGGATGGACGCCGCCCGCCAGATGTACCATGAGCTGAGCCCCGAGACCGCCGAATTCATCGACTTCATGCAGGACAACGAACTCTTCGACGTCCTCAGCCGCCCCGGCAAGGCCGCCGGCGGGTATATGACCACCCTGCCCGCCTACAAGGCGCCCTTCATCTTCGCCAACTGGAACGACACCGCCGGGGACGTGGACGTCCTGACCCATGAGGCCGGCCACGCCTTCGAGGGCTACCTGGCCGCCCGGGCTGACAGTATGCCCGAGGACCTCAAGTGCCCCGGGATGGAGAGCGCCGAGATCCACTCGATGGCGATGGAGTTCCTGACCGCGCCCTGGCACAAGCTGCTTTTCGGCGCCGATACCGACAAGTACGCCCTCAGCCACGCCGAGGAGAGCCTGATCTTCCTGTCCTATGGCTGCGAGGTGGACGAGTTCCAGCACATCGTGTACCAGCACCCCAACCTGACGCCCGACCAGCGGAACGACGTCTGGCTGCGGCTGGAGAAGAAGTACCGCCCCTGGATCGACTTCGACGGGCTGCCCTTCTACGGCCGGGGTGCGGGCTGGCAGCGGCAGCTCCACATCTACGAGATGCCCTTCTACTATATCGACTACTGCCTGTCCACCATGGCGGCCCTCCAGTTCTTCCTGCTGGGGGAGGTTGACCACGCCGGCGCCTGGCAGCGGTACCTGCGTCTGGTCAAAAAGGGCGGCACCGCCAGCTACGCCGAGCTGTGCGCCACCGCCGGCTTGCGCACCCCCTTCGAGGCGGGCAGCGTCAAGGCCATCGCCCAGCCGGTGGCCGACTGGATCGCATCCCACCAGGTCTGACAAACTGCAAAATTTGCTCTTGACAGCGCGGCCGTCCTGTGCTAAAATCATTAGGTGAAGAAAGCAGCTACGGCCAATCGCCGCGCTCGCCTTGCGGGTCCAGAGGACCCCGGGCTATACCGGAAGACAGCTCATGGCGACATGGGACTGTGTTTTGTGTGGATCTATGCGCGGCTGCTCAGGTTTGGGTGGCCGCGTTTTCTACTGTGTTCAACGTATGGATCATTGTTTGGAGGTGTATCGAAAATCGCTACCGCTGGGAAATCGAAGGAACTCGAAATCAACGGTCAGATTCGTGATCGTGAAGTCCGCCTGATCGGCACCGACGGCAACCAGAAGGGTGTGGTCAGCATTCAGGCGGCGATGCGCGCCGCAGAGGAGGCCGGGCTGGATCTGGTCAAGATCGCACCGCAGGCTACGCCGCCTGTGTGCAAGATCCTGGATTACGGCAAGTACCGCTTCGAGCAGCAGAAGAAGGAGAAGGAAGCCAAGAAGAACCAGAAAGTGGTCGAGGTCAAGGAGACCCGCCTTTCGCTCAACATTGACACCAACGACTTCAACACCAAGGTGAACCAGACGGCCAAGTTCCTTGCCGCAGGGCACAAGGTGAAAGCCTCGATCCGCTTCCGTGGCCGTGAAATGGCCCACAGTGCTTTGGGCGTAGAGGTGCTTAAGCGTTTTGCCGCCGCCCTGCCGCAGGCATCGATGGATAAACCGCCTGTCCTGGAAGGACGCACCATGTCCATTCTGTTGACGCCGAAACCCAATAAGGACTGACATTTAGGAGGATATGAAAATGGCTAAGATGAAACTGAAGACGCATTCCGGCGCTAAAAAGCGCTTTAAGCTCACCAAGAACGGCAAGATCAAGCGCGGTCACGCCTTCCGCAGCCACATCCTGACCAAGAAGACCACCAAGCTCACCCGCGGCTACCGTCAGCCCTGCTATGTGGACAGCACCAACGCCGCCACCCTCAAGCGGATGCTGCCCTACGGCTGAGCCGCCCGTCTGACTGTGTGACAGGATTGAGATTTTTTCGTTAAAAGGAGATAGAACAAAATGGCACGTATTAAAGGCGCTACGATGACTCACAAACGTCGCAAGAAGATGCTCAAGCTCGCAAAGGGCTTCTACGGCTCCAAGAGCAAGCATTTCAAGATGGCCAAGCAGCAGGTCATGAAGAGCGGCAACTACGCTCTGGCCGGCCGCAGGATGAAGAAGCGTCAGTTCCGCAATCTGTGGATCTGCCGCATCAACAATGCCGTCCGTCCCCTGGGCATGAATTACTCTACCTTCATGGCCGGGCTGAAGAAGGCTGGCGTCGAGCTGAACCGCAAGATGCTCAGCGAGATGGCGATCAACGATCCCAAGAGCTTCGCCGCTCTGGTCGAGACCGTCAAGAACGCCTGATAGGATCCATTAAGACGCCCGCGCGCATACGCGGGCGTCGATTTTGTATGTGTTGGAGTTGGAATGCAGGCCCTGCAAAGCCTGGCAGGCGGACAGAACGGGGCCGGCGCCCTGCCGTGGTGTGACACCCGGCGGGTCGGCCCTTTTTTGTTTGCACCCCGAAGGAGGAGCGCCATGGATGAGAAGATCACCAGCCGGGAGAACGTCAAGATCAAATACGCCTGCCGCCTGGCCGGTAGCGCGGCTTTCCGCCGCAGCGAGGGCCGCTTTTTTGCCGAGGGGCCCAAGCTCTGCGCCGAGCTGGCCAAGGGTACGGCGCTGGAGACCTTGTTTTATACCGCCGCCGCGGCCGAAAAGGACCCCGCTCTGGCCAGCCTGCCCGGCGTCCACTTCCTGGTGGAGGACCATGTGGCCGACAAGCTGGCCGATGTGCCCGCCCATCAGGGGGTGTTCGGGGTCTTCAAAACGCCGGCCCACACCCTGGATGAAGTAAAGCCCGGCGGGCGCTACCTCGTCCTGGAGCGGGTGCAGGACCCCGGCAACGTGGGTGCTTTGCTGCGGAGCGCCGCGGCCTTCGGCTTCGACGGGGTCATCCTGTCGGAGGGTTGCGCTGCGCCCTATGCCCCCAAGACCCTGCGGGCCTCGATGGGGGCGGCGGTACGCCTGTCGGTGATCGAGACAGGGCCGCTGCCGCCGGTCCTGACCGCCCTGCGGGAGAAGGGGATTGAGTGCCTTGCGGCGGCTCTCTACCACTCCCAGCCCCTGGGCGCCGCCCGGACGGCAGGCCCCGGCGGGGTCTGCGTGGTGATCGGCAGCGAGGGCCAGGGCCTGACCGACGAGACGGTGGCCGCCTGCAGCCGGACAGTCCGGATCCCGATGACCGATCTGGTGGAAAGTCTCAACGCCGGCATCGCCGGCAGTATCCTGCTGTGGCACTTCCGGCGGGAGGATCTGTGATGCCGGCGGCCGGGCAACTCAGCCTTTACCCGGAGGAGGAACGGGAACTGCCTTCGCCGCTGCTCTGCTGGCTCTGGCTGGCCCACACCCTGGGCCCGGCCAGCCCCCGGGCGGGCCGTGTGATGGACTGGTGCGGCGGGGACCCCCTCTACGCCTGGGAGGCTCGGGACAGCCGGGCTTTCCGGGAGGTGGCGGGGCCGGCGGCCGCGCGCCGCGCCCTCCAGCCCGACAACACCCCTGGGGCTTTTGCCCCCGTCGAGGCCCGCTGCCGGGCGCTGGGGGTCGGGATCATCCCCTTTGACCACCCGGATTATCCCCTGGCCCTGACCCGCATCCTCGATATGCCGCTGGTCCTCTACTGCACTGGCGACCCCGCCTGGCTGAACGCGCCGGGCCTGGTGGGGATGGTGGGCAGCCGCCAGCCGGACAGCTATGGACGCTGGGGCGCGGCGGCCCTGGGGCGGGGCCTGGCCAGGCAGGGAGCGGTGATCGTCAGCGGCCTGGCCGACGGGCTGGACAGCGAGTGTCACCGGGCCGCCGTGGAAGAGGACGCCCCCACCGTCGGGGTGCAGGGGGGCGCCATCGACCAGACCTACCCTGCCTCCAACCGCCGTCTCCGCCAGCGGATTGAGGAGCACGGCTGTGTCGTGGGGGAGTATGCCCCCGGCGAGGAATCCCAGGGCCGGAACGGCTTTTTGCAGCGCAACCGGCTGATCGCCGGCCTGTCCCGGGCGCTGGTGGTAGTCCAGGCGCGGGAGCGTAGCGGCACCATGTCCACCGTGGCCCATGCCGAGCGGTACGGCCGCCCGGTCTACGCCCTGCCCGGCGACGCCAGCCGGGAGGATTCCAGCGGGACCAACCGGCTGATCCAGGCGGGGCGGGCCCGGATGGTCCTCTCGGCGGAGGACCTGCTGGACGCCCTCGGCCTGGCGGGGCTGCCTGCGGCGCCGGCCGCAGAACAGCCGCCCCTCTCGGACGGGGAGCGGCTGGTGCTGGCCTGCCTGCAGCACCAGCCCCGCAGTGTTGAGGAGCTGGCCGCGGACTGCGGGATGCAAGCGGCCGCCCTGACGGCGGTGCTGATGCGGCTGGAACTGTCCGGCCGGGTCAAGGCGCTGCCGGGTCAGAGGTATATTCTTCTGTAAAACAGCAAACAACACCCCAAAAGCATTTCCGATTCCAAGAGAAAGCCCCGCCGTGGTTTGCCGCAGGGCAGGGACAGATTGAGGTAAGAGAAAGAATGGCGAAACTGGTTATCGTGGAGTCGCCCGCAAAGGCGAAGACCATTGGCAAATACCTGGGCAAGGATTACGAGGTGACGGCCAGCATGGGCCATATCCGGGACCTGCCCACCTCCCAGCTGGGGATCGATGTGGAGCACGGCTACACCCCCCAGTACATCAACATCAAGGGGAAGGAAAAGCTGATCCGTGAACTGAAGTCCAAGGCCAAGAAGGCCGATGGCGTCCTGCTGGCCACCGACCCGGACCGTGAGGGCGAGGCCATCAGCTGGCACCTGGCCAACCTGCTGGGGATCGACCCCAAAGAGCCCAACCGGGTCACCTTTGACGAGATCACCAAGAAGGGGGTCCAGTCGGGGATGGCCCACCCCCGCCCCATCAACGAGAATCTTTTCAACGCCCAGCAGGCCCGCCGTGTGCTGGACCGCCTGGTGGGCTATAAGCTCAGCCCTTTCCTCTGGCGGAAGATCCGCCGGGGGCTGTCGGCCGGCCGTGTCCAGAGCGTGGCCGTCCGGCTGATCGACGACCGGGAGAAGGAGGTCGAGGCCTTTGTCCCGGAAGAATACTGGAACGTGGACGCCACCCTGGGCGCGGGCAGCAAGAAGTTCACCGCCCGGCTGGCCGCCGACGCCGCCGGCAAGAAGCTGCTCCCCCACACTGAGGCCGAGGCCCGCGCCATCGAGCAGGGGCTGCAGGGGGCGGTGTACACCGTCGGCGAGCTGAAGAAGGGGAAACGGACCAAGCAGCCCACCCCCGCCTTCATCACCAGCACCCTCCAGCAGGAGGCCTCCCGGCGGCTGGGATTCACCGCCACCCGCACCATGCGGGCTGCCCAGACCCTCTATGAGGGGGTGGACATCGCCGGGCATGGGACGGTGGGCCTGATCACCTATATGCGTACCGACAGCCTGCGGATCTCGGACGAGGCCGTGGCCGCCGCCAGGGAATATATCGCCGGGGCCTACGGGGAACAGTATATCTGCCCCTATAAGCGGACCTGGAAGAACCGCAGCGCCACCGCCGCCCAGGACGCCCACGAGGCCATCCGGCCTTCGATGCCCTCCCTGACCCCCGACTCGGTGGACAAGCCCGCGCTGCTTGCTCCCAGATGGGCCGAGTGCTACGCA
>CAZEIG010000091.1:0-7530 GCA_964511805.1 uncultured Faecalibacterium sp. | reverse complement strand
GGCTCTTGCGGCCCTTTGCACGGCGGGCATTGATAACCTTGCGGCCGTTGCGGGTGCTCATCCGGTTCAGAAAGCCGTGGACCTGCTTGCGCTGGCGCTTCTTGGGCTGGTAAGTTCTCTTCATGGTGGTATCCTCCTAAAACTCGCCCCCCGGGGTGCGGGGTCCTTGATTCGATCATGCGCCCCTTTAGATCAGGGGACAGGCTTGCGATTTAATAGTATATCGCATGGATTTACCTTCTGTCAAGCATTTTTTCGCTTTCCTTCAAAATTTTTCGGTGAAAAGTTTTTCAACATTTTCACTTTCCGCAGTGGAAAACATCCCCACACACAACATTTTGTGCCCATACCGGCGGCCGGACACAAGTCCCGCCCCCGGTATGAGGCTCCTTTTTCAAGGCCATACTGATTACATTATATAATACAGGGCTGTATTCTGGACGTTTGGGCTATTTTGTGGTATACTGACAGGGTATCGGTATCTATGTTGAAAACTTCAATGGAGTGGATGTTTTATGGATTCTTTCAAGGACGTATTAGAGGCCGCCCAGCTCTACTGCAAAGGCCAGATGGCAGAGCCCACCTACAACCTTTACATCGACGGGCTGGAGCCGGTCAGCTTTGAGGACTCGAGCCAGATCACCCTTTCGGTGCGGAACGACTTCATCTGCAAAATCGTGTCGGACCGCTACCTTGGTCTGCTCAAAGAAGCCTTCAAGGCAGTCCTTGGCTTTGATGTGGACATCAAGCTGGTCGTCCCCACCACCCCGCCCCATGAAGTGGTCCTCGCCCAGCAGTATGACCTCAACCCGGCCAGCCCTCAGGGCAACTATGAATTCACCTTCGAAAATTTCATCAAGGGCCCGTCCAACCAGTTCGCCTTCGCGGCAGCCCAGGCGGTGGCGGCCAACCCCTCGGGTGCCTATAACCCCCTGTTCATCTACGGCGGCTCGGGGCTGGGGAAGACCCACCTGCTGACCGCCATCCAGATCGAAATCAAGCGGACCCACCCCGACTTCGTCATCATGTACGTCACCTGCGAGCAGTTCACCAACGAGCTGATTGCGGCCATCCGGGCCGGCAGCACTGAAGATTTCCGGATGAAGTACCGGGTGGCCGACCTTCTGCTGGTGGACGACATCCAGTTCATCGCCGGTAAAGAGTCCACCCAGGAGGAGTTCTTCCACACCTTCAACTCCCTCCACGACGCCCACAAGCAGATTGTTATTGCCTCCGACCGCCCCGCCAAGGAGATCAAGAGCCTGGAAGAGCGTCTGCGGACCCGCTTTGAATGGGGCCTGACCGCCGACGTCCAGCCGCCGGATTTCGAGACCCGGGTAGCCATCGTCAAGCGGAAGGCTGAGCTGCTCCACCTCGACCTGCCCGAAAATGTGGCCGAGTTCATCGCCAACCACCTGAAAAACAACATCCGCCAGCTGGAAGGCGCCGTCAAGAAGTTGAACGCCTACTATATGCTGGAGGGGATCCAGCCGGTCATCTCGGTGGCCCAGAACGCCATCAAGGACATCCTCAACGAGACCCAACCCATCCCGGTCACCGTCGAAAAGATCATCGGGGAGGTCTCCCGCACCTTCAACGTCTCGGCCGTCGACATCCGGGGCACCAAACGAAACGCCTCCATCGCCTCCGCCCGCCGGGTCGCCATCTACATCCTGCGGGAGGTCACCGGAATGAGCATGGAGGACATCGGCCGGGAATTCTCGGGCCGGGACCACTCCACCATCGTCTACTCCCTCAAAACGATGGAGCGGGACATGAAAAACGACCAGCACCTGCGGGAGACAGTGGACGACATCATCAAAAACGTCAAGGCCTGAGGCCGCTTCTTCCACTCCGTTGCCCGGGAAAGTGGAAGGACGGCCGCCCGGTATCCCCTTTTTGCCGGCGAAGCCGGACGCGGCTGAAAAGTTCTCCACTTTTTCAACCGTGTTTTCAACATTCAACTTTTCTTTTCCACAGCCCAAGTGGAAAGTAGAGCGGCCTGGCCGCTTTCCACAATCCATCCACAACCCCTTCACAAAAGGGTGGAAAAGGAAAACCCTTGTCAGGAAAAGGTAAATTTGGGTTTTCCACACAATCCCCACCCTCTACTACTGCTTCTGCAACAAGTTTATTGTATGGGAGCGGCAAACGCCCCTTTTCATACACACCACACCGGACCTTTCACAGGTCCATGCCAAATAAGGGAGTAATTATCTTGAAGATCATCTGTGACAAAACGCTTTTAAGCACCGCCATCGACGGTGTCTCCCGTGCCGTAACCCTCCGCTCCACCATCCCGGTGCTGGAAGGCATCCTGTTGAAAGCCAACGGCTTTGAACTTACCCTGACGGGTTACGACCTCGAAATGGGGATCGTCACCACCATCAAGGCCAACGTCCTCCAGCCGGGCGAGATCGTCCTGAACGCCAAGCTGCTCAGCGACATGATCCGCCGGATGCCGACCGGACAGGTTAGCATCGAGGTAGCCGACAACGGAAAAACAACGATCCAAGGCGGAGTCGCCCAATTTGAAATCCAGAGCATCTCGGCCACCGACTTCCCCCAGCTGCCCAATACCGGCGCCGAGGACACCCTGACCATCAAGACCGGCGTCTTCCGCGAGATGGTGGAACGGACCCTCTACGCTGTCAGCCAGGACGAAAAGCGCCCGGCCCACACCGGCGAGCTATTCGAGATCCAGCCGGATAAGCTGACCGTCGTCGCGCTGGACGGCTTCCGGCTGGCCATCGTCGAGCGGCCGGTCACCGCCAGCAAGGACATCCGGATCATCGTGCCCGGCAAGACCATGAACGAGGTCCTCCGCCTGCTGGCCAACGACGACGAGGCCGAGGTACGGATCTGCGTAAACCGACGCTACATCGTGTTTATTACGGCTGGTTATACCATCACCAGCCGACTGATTGAGGGCGAATTCCTCAACTACAAAAACGTCATCCCCGACGGCTACCGCACCCAGGCGGTGCTGGACACCAAGGGGTTCATTGAGACCATCGAGCGGGCTTCTTTGATTATTACAGAGCGTTTAAAAAATCCCCTCCGGATCACCTTTACAGAGGGTAAAGTTGTTGTCCGCTGCCAGACCAGCCTGGGCCGGGTGATGGACGAGTTTGCCGCCAGTTGCGAGGGGGACGAAGTTGAAATCGGTTTCAATAACCGCTACCTGCTGGATGCCCTCCGGACCGCCCGGACCGAACAGGTGCAGGTCCAGCTCAGCGGGCCGCTCAGCCCGGTCAAGATTCTGCCGGTCGAGGGGGAGGACTTCCTCTATCTGGTCCTGCCGGTCCGGTTCCGAAACGAGTAAGGAGACTGCCGTGGAACGAATTGTCATCCATACCAATTATATCAAACTGGACGCCCTGCTCAAGTTTGCGGGCCTCTGCGAGACCGGCGGCGAGGCCAAGGAGTGGATTCAGGCCGGCGAGGTCCTGTTGAACGGTGCGGTCTGCACCATGCGGGGGAAAAAGTGTGTCCCGGGCGACACCATCGAACTGAACGGCCGGACCGTCCGGATCGCCGAGGGGCAGTGACCCATGCGGCTGACTTCCCTGACACTGGAAAATTACCGGAACATTGCTGCGGCCGAGCTGATCCCCGGCCCTGAGCTGACCGTCATCTGCGGGAACAACGGCCAGGGCAAGACCAATATGCTGGAAGCCATCTGGCTGCTGACCGGCGGGAAGAGTTTCCGGGGAGGGAAGGACGCCGAACTGATCCGCCGCGGCGCCCCCTTTGCGGCTCTGGAAGCCCGCACCACCGAGGATAGCGGGAAGGAAAACGAGATCCGGCTGACCGTCGGGGCGGCGAACACTGCCCGGGCCGGCCGGTATGCGGTCCGGAACGGTGCGCCCCCCAAGCGGGCCGCCAGCCTGGCGGGCAGCTTCCCCGCGGTGGTCTTTGACCCGGGGCATCTCAGCCTGGTGAAAGGCCCGCCCGACGGCCGCCGCCGCTTCCTGGACGCGGCCCTCTGCCAGCTCTACCCCGGCTACCTGACCCTTTACCGGCGGTATATCCGGATTCTGCAGCAGAAGAACAGTCTGCTACGCAGTTCCTCCATCCAGCCGGAGCGTCCCCTGCGGGAAAAGCTGGAGCTGCTGGAGGTGCTGAACGTCGAGCTTGCCCCCTGCGGCGAGGAGCTGCAGGCGCGCCGGCGGGAATACCTTTCCCTGCTGGCCCCGATGGCCGCCGCCAACTACGCCGAGCTCTCCCACGGGGCAGAGGAACTCTCCATCCGCTACGAGGCCCAGTTTGAGCCGGGCGGTTTGTCCGCCTTACTGGCTGCCCGCCGCGACGAGGAACTGCGGGCCGGGCAGAGCCTCTGCGGCCCCCACCGGGAAGACCTGGCCTTCAGCCTGGACGGCCAGCCGGCCCGCAGCTTTGCCAGCCAGGGCCAGCAGCGGAGCGTGATCCTCAGCCTCAAGATGGCCGAAGCGGATGCCTCGGCACGGATTACCGGCGAAAGGCCGGTGCTTTTGCTGGATGACGTCCTCAGCGAGCTGGACGAGGGCCGCAGGGCCTACCTGCTGACCCGTATGCGGGAGCGCCAGACCTTTGTGACCAGCTGCGACGACGCGGCTTTGCTCCACACAGACGGGGTCATCTGCCGGATGGAGGGCGGCGTGCTGACCCGGCTGTAGATCACCCGGCTGTAGATCGAAGAGGGATAGGGATATGTATCTGCACATCGGCCGGGACTACGTCCTGCACACCCGGGACATCATCGGGATCTTCAATCTCGAGACCACCACCGTCTCCCCGCGGGGACGGGCTTTTCTCGACTATGCCCAGAAGAACAAGGCGGTGGTCAGCCTGTCGGACGAGCTGCCCCAGTGCTATGTCCTGGCGGACGGCCCTGTGGAGACGGTCTATCTGTCCGAGCTGTCCAGCGCCGCCATGCGCCGGCGGGCCGAACAGCTGCTGCCTGACGGGGTCGAGACGGCACCCCTGCCGCCGCGCCGTAGATAGGGGCCGGCAAAATGGGCATTTCGCTTGCAATAACAACGCATATACGATAAAATAGAGAGTAGAAACGAAAAGAGAATTTGGAACAAGAGGGAGAGATACAATGGCAGAGGAAATCATCACCAGTGCCGATACCGCGACCGACCACGAGTACAACGGCAGTGAGATCCAGGTCCTCAAGGGGCTGGAGGCCGTCCGGAAGCGGCCTGGTATGTATATCGGCTCCACCGGCGAGCGGGGCCTGCATCATCTGGTCTACGAGATCGTGGACAACTCGATCGACGAGGCCCTGGCCGGCCACTGCGACCAGATTGACGTCAAGATCAAAAAGGGCGACATCATCGAGGTGACCGACAACGGCCGCGGCATCCCGGTGGACATCCAGCCCGACACCGGCCTGCCCGCCGTCACCGTCGTCTTTACCGTCCTCCACGCGGGCGGCAAGTTCGGCGGCGAGAACTCGGGCTACAAAGTCGCCGGCGGCCTGCACGGCGTCGGCGCGTCGGTGGTCAATGCCTGCTCCGAATGGCTGAACGTCCGCGTCCGCCGCAACGGGAAGGAGTACGAGCAGACCTTCCGCCGCGGCGACCCCGACGGCCCCCTGCATGAGATGGGCTCTGTCCCGGACGGCTCCACCGGCAGCCGGGTCACCTTCAAGCCCGACCCCGAGATGTTCAAGGAGACCACCGTCTTCGACTTCGACACCCTCGAAAAGCGTCTGCGGGAAGAGAGCTTCCTGAACGCCGGCCTGAAGATCACTCTGACCGACGAGCGTGAGCTATATACCCCCATCCTGGAGGACGGCCAGGAGGGCGAGCCCTGCTACCGGCAGGAAGTCATGTGCTACGAGGGCGGAATCCGCAGCTTTGTCAGCTATTTGAACGAGAAGCGGAATCTGGAAGTCCTCCACCCCAACGTCATCTACCTGTCCGGCAAGACCGACCGGGGCGAGGCGGAAATCGCCATGCAGTACAACAGCAGCTACAATGAGCTGCTGCTCAGCTTTGCCAACAACGTCAACACCCCCGACGGCGGCACCCACGAGGAGGGCTTCAAGGCCAGCCTGACCCGGGTCTTTAACGACTACGGGCGGAGCCACGGCCTGCTGAAGGAAAAGGACGAGAACCTCTCCGGCTCGGACGTCCGGGAAGGGCTGATCTGCGTCATTTCGGTCAAGCTGCAGGAGGCCGAGTTCGAAGGCCAGACCAAGGCCAAATTGGGCAACACCGAGATCCGGACCCTGGTGTCCAACATGGTCTACAGCAAGCTGACCGAGTTCTTTGAGGAGAACCCCTCGGTGGCCAAGGCCATCTTTGAAAAGGCGACCCAGGCCGCCCGCGCCCGCGCCGCCGCCAAAAAGGCCCGGGAGCTGGTCCGCCGGAAGAGCGTGCTGGAAAACAGCCGGATGCCCGGCAAGCTGGCCGACTGCCGCGAAAACGACCCCTCCAAGACCGAGATCTTCATCGTCGAGGGCGACTCGGCCGGCGGCTCGGCCAAGATGGGCCGCGACTCGGCCATCCAGGCCATCCTCCCTCTCTGGGGCAAGATGCTCAACGTCGAAAAGGCCCGCGCCGACAAGATCTATGGCAACGACAAGCTGATGCCGGTGGTGCTGGCGCTGGGCTGCGGCATTGGGGACGAGTTCGATATCTCCAAGCTGCGGTATGACAAGGTTTTCATCATGGCCGATGCCGATGTGGACGGCTCCCACATCTGCACCCTGATGCTGACCTTCTTTTTCCGCTATATGCGCCCCCTGATCGAGCAGGGGCATATCTACGTCGCCCAGCCGCCCCTCTTCCGGGTCCAGAAGGGGAACACCGTCAAGTATGCCTACAACGAAAAGGAGATGGCAGCCCTCACCAAGGAGATGCCGGGGGCCAAGGTCAACCGGTACAAGGGCCTTGGCGAGATGAACCCCGAACAGCTCTGGGAAACCACCATGAACCCAGACAACCGGGTCATCGTCCAGATCACCATCGAGGATGCCGAGAAGGCCGACGAGGCCTTCACCATCCTGATGGGCGACCAGGTGGAGCCCCGCCGCCGCTTCATTGAGAACAACGCCCAGTACGCCAAGCTGGATGTATAACCCCTCGCGGCCTCGATGACCTGTCGCCGCGGTATTTCCCCCCTGCCGGGGGACGGAGTATGGCGAAAGCCGTGACAAAGAGGGATAACTGGAGGAACTATGGAAGAAGATTATGTGATGATACCCGGCACCGGGACCAAAAAGATCGTCCGGGACGTGAAGAAGGAGATCGAGACGGCATTCCTTGATTATTCGATGTCAGTCATCGTCTCCCGCGCCCTGCCGGACGTCCGCGACGGCCTCAAGCCGGTCCACCGGCGGATCCTGTTCACCATGCACGAGCGTGGGAACGATCCCAGCCACCCTTACCGCAAGTCGGCGGACACGGTGGGCGCGGTGCTGGGCTCTTACCACCCCCACGGCGACGCGTCGGTGTACGACGCCATGGTCCGCCTGGCCCAGGACTTTTCCCTGCGCTACCCGCTGGTGGACGGCCAGGGCAACTTCGGCTCGGT
>CAZEIG010000090.1:0-7537 GCA_964511805.1 uncultured Faecalibacterium sp. | reverse complement strand
GGCTGCAGCAGAAGGTCTGGCCGCACAGGCCGATCCCTCCGATCATCTTGCTCTCGTCCCGGACGCCGATCTGCCGCAGCTCGATCCGCATATGGAAGGTGCTGGCCAGGTCCTTGACCAGCTCACGGAAGTCCACCCGGCCGTCGGCGGTAAAATAAAAGGTGACCTTGGAGTGGTCGGGGGCGTATTCCACCTTAACCAGCTTCATCTCAAGGCCGTGGCGGGCGATGCACTCCCGGCAGATCCGCCAGGCCTTTTTGTCCTCGTTCCGGCGCTGGTTCATCCGGCGGATGTCGACGCTGTCGGCGGCGCGGAGGAGGGGGCGCAGGGGCTTGGGCAGCAGGTAGTCGGCCACGGGGCCGGCCTCCCGGGTCACCTGGCCGCAGGCCGGGCCGCGGGCGGTGTCGGCCATGACGTAGTCGCCGGCGCGGGGGGCAAGGCCGGCGGGGTCGAAGTATTCTTCTTTGCCGTTTTCTTCAAAACGGACGGCAACAGCTTGTTTCATGTATATGATCCTCACTTGACGTGTTGTTTGAAAGAGGACAGCCCGCGACAAAGGGCTGTCATCTTTATAGTATATCATATTTTTTTGGCCTTTTCCATCGGAAAATTCCGGGCCGCACCAAAAGTGGGGACCGTACCCAAAAAAATCACAATTTACACCTTGCAACAACAGCTCTTTCATGTATAATTAGGAAAGACTGTGCACCCCGGCCGAAACAACGACAGGACGAAATTCTGAACCGACCGCAATAAACAGCCGGGGCCGCGCGTGTTGAATATGTATGGGGTGCGTACCACGGCGCCCAAAGCGCCCGGGTACAGCTTTGTAAGATAGATCTGATCCAGGCCGCTGCGGACCCCGCGGCCCGGGTCGCGAAAAAAGGGAAGTTTCATGGAAAAGTACAGTGTAAAAAAGCCATTCACCGTGCTGGTGGCGGTCCTGATCGTGTTCCTGATGGGCTTTGTGTCGGTCACAAGCCTGCAGACCGACCTGCTGCCCGATATCAGCACGCCCTACCTGATGGTGGTGACGGTCTACCCCGGCGCCAGTCCTGAAAAGGTAGAGTCGGAGGTGTCCGAGGTGCTGGAAGAGGCCCTCGGCACGGTGGCGGGCGTGTCGAGCATTGCCTCCACCTCGGCGGAAAACTACAGCATCATCCAGCTGCGGTTTGCCGAGGGCACCGATATGGACAGCGCTCTGGTCAAGGTGTCCAATACCCTGGACCAGAACACCGACGGGCTGCCCGACATTTGCCTGACCCCCTCCATCCTGGAGCTGAGCATGGACATGAGCTCCCTGATGACGGTGGCAGTCAGCCGGGACGGCTACGACATCTATGAGCTGAGCGATTTTCTGCAGCAGAGCGTCATCCCCGAGATCCAGCGGCAGGACGGCGTGTCCAGCGTCTCGACCACCGGCCTGGTGAATGAGTACATCCAGGTCCAGCTGAACGAGCAGAAGATCGAAAACATGAACGTCCTGCTGCTGGAGCAGATCAACGCCCAGCTTGCCCTGGCAAAGGACCAGCTGGACGCAGCCGAAGCCCAGCTGAACGCCGGCAAGGCCCAGCTGCAGGAGGCTATCGACACCTTCGGCGAAGTGTTCGCCTCGGGGGTGGTCGAGCAGGTGGCCGCCGCCGTCTCGGAGGCCACCGACGACATCCGGGCCAAGGTGCAGATCCTGATGGACGCCATCGACAACCTGATCGCCTTTGTCAACGAACCGGAGATCCAGGCCGCTCTCATCAACGTGCGGGAGGACCTGGCCGACATCATGGATGAGATCACCACCACCGGCCTGCGGGACATCGACGACCTGATCGACGTCATGTCCAAGATCCGGGACCTGACCGATGAGCTGACGGTGGCCCTGCAGCAGCTGCAGGCCCGTCTGGACCAGGAGACCGGCTCGGACGGCTCGACCGCCAGCGACCTGATGGACACCCTCCAGATCCAGGAGAGCCTCAACGTTGTCTACTCCACCATGCAGGACGTTCTGGACGCCCTGAACAACCTGCCCCAGCTGCTGGACCAGTTTGAGAGCGCCTACGCCCAGATGAGCCAGACCCAGCTGGAAGCCTACCTCCAGATCACCGAGGCCCAGCGCCAGGTGGACGAGGGGCAGGCTCTCTTTGACCAGTACCAGCAGCAGTATGAGGAGGTCCGCGCCAGCGCCTTTGCCAACGCGGACGTCAACAGCCTGCTGACCATTGAGCTGCTCAGCCAGCTGATCTATGCCCAGAACTTCTCGATGCCGGCCGGCTACATCGACGACGCCGACGACAACTCCTGGCTGCTGAAGGTGGGCGAGGAGTACGACAGCATCGACGACCTGGAGGGCGCCCTCCTCCTCAGCGTTGACGGGGTGGTGGACGTCCACCTGTCCGACGTGGCTGACGTGGTGGTGGTGGACAACGCCGCCGAGTCCTTCACCCGGCTGAATGATGAGCGGGCCGTCGTCCTGAACATCTACAAGAGTACCTCTTCCTCCGCCAATGCCGTCTCGGATGCCTGCCTGGCCGCCTTTGACGACCTGGCCGGCCGGTACGAGGGGCTGAACTTCAGTGTCCTGTCCAACCAGGGCAACTATATCACCGTCCTGATCGCCAGCATCCTGACCAGCATGGCCAGCGGCGCCGCCCTCGCCATCCTGATCCTGGCCCTCTTCCTCAAGGATATCAAGCCCACCCTGGTGGTCGGCATCAGCATCCCCCTGTCAGTCCTGTTTGCGGTGGTCCTGATGTACTTCACCGGCCTCGACCTCAACATCATGAGCCTGGCCGGCCTGTCGGTGGGCATCGGTATGCTGGTGGACAACTCGATCGTCGTCATCGAGAACATCTACCGCCTGCGGGCCCGCGGCGTCGCCGCCCCCCGGGCGGCCGTCCAGGGCACCCGGCAGGTGTTCGCCTCCATCATCTCCTCGACCCTGACCTCGGTCTGCGTCTTTGCGCCGGTGGTCTTCACCAGGCAGATGACCCGCGAGCTGATGCTGCCCATGTGTCTGACCATCGGCTACTGCCTGATGGCCTCCCTGCTGGTGGCCGTCACAGTGGTGCCCGCTTCGTCGTCCACCCTCCTCAAGGAGGCCCAGGTCAAGCGCTGGCCCTGGTTCGACCGTATGCTTGAAAAGTACGGCCGCAGCCTTGAGTGGTGCCTGGACCACAAGGCCGCCCCCATGGGGACCGTCGTGGTCCTGCTGGCCTTCTGCGTCTGGCGTGTGGCCTCGATGGGTATGGTCCTGCTGCCCGACGTTTCGAGCACCGAGATCAGCATGAGCGTCACCACCCCCAGCAGCATGACCCGGGAAGAGTCCTATGATATGGCGGGCCAGATCCTCGAGACCGCCATGAGCCTCGAGATGGTGGACGAGGTCGGCGTCACCACCGACACCACCATCTACGGCATCGACGTCGGGATGCTGGGTAGCACCATCAGCAACCTGCTCAGCACCACCTCCGCCGGTTACGGCACCTAGGCCTGTGACATCACGCTTGTGGACGGCGCCGGAGCCTCCGACGCGGAGCGGGTGGGCGCGGCCCTGGAAGAGGCCATGACCCAGTACGACTGCACCAGCACCGTCACCATCGACGGCATCTCGGAGATCACCAGCCTGCTGGGCAGCGGCCTGTCGGTGACCATCTACGGCAACGACATCAATACCCTGCAGGAGCTGAGCAACGACGTTATCGACATCGTCAACGGCACCGAGGGCTTTGCCAACGCCACCAACGGCCTGGGCGCCGGCGACCAGACCATCGAGCTGCAAATCGACAAGGACAAGGCCCGCGCCGCCGGCCTGACGGTGGCCGAGGTCTACCAGGCCATTGCGGCCCGACTGACCACCTCCACCGAGTCCACCAGCGTCAGCGTCAACGGCACCACCATGTCGGTCCAGGTGGTGGACGACACCGACCCCCTGACCGTCGAAAACCTGATGGATATGACCTTCAACACCACCAACTATGCCGCCGACGGCACCCAGGTGGCGGAGGTCCATACCCTGAGCGAATTCGCCGAGATCACCTACGGCACCACCCCTGACTCGATCACCCGCGAGGACCAGACCCGCTGCCTGACCGTCTCGGCCGAGACCATGGACGGCTACAACACCACCGTCCAGGCCCGCCAGTTGCAGGACAAGCTGGACGAGTGGGCCGCCTCGGGCGCGCTGCCCGAGGGCTACAGCGTCTCCCTCAGCGGCGAAACCAGCACCGTCAACGACATCATGAGCCAGATGATCCAGTGGCTGGCCCTGGCCCTGCCCTTCGTCTATCTGGTCATGGTGGCCCAGTTCCAGAGCCTGCTGTCCCCCTTTATCGTCCTGTTCACCATCCCGCTGGCCTTCACCGGCGGCATGATCGGCCTGCTGATTCTGGGCGAGCAGCTCTCCCTGATGAGCTTGATGGGCTTCATCGTCCTGATGGGCACCGTCGTCAACAACGGTATCCTCTTCGTCGACTACACCAACCAGCTCCGTCTGGGCGGTATGGACCGCCGCGCGGCCCTGGTCGCCACCGGCAAGACCCGTATGCGGCCCATCCTGATGACTACCCTGACCACCGTCCTGGGTATGGTGATGGTCCTGTTCAGCAACGACATGGCCAGCCAGCTGATGAGCAGTATGGCTATCGTCATCATCGGCGGTCTGACCTACGCCACCTTCATGACCCTCTACATCGTCCCCATGATGTACGACGTCTTCTTCAAGAGGATGCCGCTGGTCATCGACGTGGGCGGCGACGATCTGGATGACGTCCCCGACGATGCAGCCGAGTATCTGGCCCAGCAGGCGGCCTCCCGCCAGGGCGGCCCCCTGCCCGCCGACGGCCCTGCGCCGGACGCCAAGGGCTGAAGCTGAAAACAGTGTAAACCATATAACTCTCCCCTGCCCTGCCGGCCGCTGGCCCGGCGGGGCTTTTTTGTGCGCGGGCCGTGTACGGGGCCGGCTGGGCTGGCGAAAGTTTCCGGCCGGGCCATTGACAAGCGGGCAAGGGCGTGGTATCATTTGTATACTTGTAATACAAGTATACAAATAGAACGGCTTTGCCTTTTCCGCCGCCCTGTCAGCCGATCCCTTCCCGCCGGCCCCGGCGGGAAAGGGAAAAGCCAGAATTGTCAAATCTGCCGCCGGATGCTACAATAAAGATGTATATCTCGAAAGGAGCATCCGAGAAATGGCTATCAAAAAAGTGGTAAAGAGCAGCGTCAGCCAGCAGGTGTTCGACCAGCTGCGGGAGCAGATCCTGGCCGGAAACTGGAAGTCCGGCGACAAGCTGCCCTCTGAAAACGAGCTGGCCGCCCAATTCGGGGTGAGCCGGGTCACGGTCCGGAACGCGCTGCAAAAACTGAGCGGCCTGGGCCTGCTGGAGACGCATTTCGGCGAAGGCTCCTTTGTGCGGGGGCCCGGCACCGAGGCCGCCCTGAACCAACTGGTCCCGATGATCTACCTCGGGCGGGAGACGCTGCGGGACATTTTGATCTTCCGCCGGATGGTGGAAGGGCCGATCTGTGAGATTGCCTGCCGCCGGGCCACCGACCGGGAGATCGCCCAGCTGCGGGAACTGGTCGACCAGATGGCCTGCGCCGAGGCCGACCTGCCGGCCTTTGCGGAGCTGGACAGCAGCTTCCACTGCATGATGGCCCGGCTGACCCGCAGCACAATGATGCAGCAGATCTACCGGATCATCGACGAGGCGATGCAGTCGGCCTACCGCCAGAACGTTCGGCGGCAGAGTGTGCCGGTGGCCCTCCACTGGTACCGGGAGGTGGTCGCGGCGATGGAGGCCCGGGATTCGGCCCGTGCCCGCCAGGTGATGGAACAGTCCCTGGCACAGACCTTCTGGATCTCGACCATCTACCAGAACGTTCTCAACATGGAATCCGCCTGGCCCGACCGGGTGGCCATCCGTTACTACGACGAGGCCGCCCAGGCGGTGCGGGAGGTCTGCTACCGGGAATATGCCGCCGACATCCGCCGGATGGTGGGGTATCTGCGGCGTACCCTGCCGGGAGTGGAAGGCCGCCACATCGGCCTGCTGGCCCGCAGCGGCTACCCCTATGCGGTGGCCCTCTTCGGCTGCATCCTGGCGGGGGCGGTGGCCGTCCCCCTCAACATGGAAAAGAACTGGGCCGAACTGTCGGACGAGCTGGCGCGGGCCGATGTGGACTGTCTGCTGGCTGACGGGGCGTACCGCGCCCGGGAAGCCGACGCTTTCACCCACTTCAGCGGGCCGGTGCTGGATATCGGCGCCTTTTCCGGCTGCACCGAGCTGGCCGAACTGGCCGAGTGCCCCGACCAGGACGCCCTGGCCCTCATCCTCTTCACCTCCGACACCACCGGCCGGAGCAAGGGGGTCATGCTCAGCCAGCGGAACCTTTTTGCGCCGATGCGCCTCTTCACCGAGCCTTTTGAGACGGTGCGGGGGCAGCTGGGCTACCCCGCAGACTACCAGTTTTCGGCCTTCAGCGTCCTGCCCCTCTTCCATATTGCGGCCCTGACCAGCCTGATCTCCTGGAGCATCAGCGGCAACGCCATCAACTTCTGCTCCGACCTGCGCCGCTTTTACCGAGACCTGGCCCTGATGCCCAGCGACGTCATGGCGGTGGTGCCGACTCTCCTCAAGTCCATCCACCACGACGTCATGAAGGGGAAGACCGCCCGACTGGGCAAGCTGCGGATGTTCACCTGCGGCGCGGCCACCTACGACCCCCGGATGCTGGCCGATTTGATCGGCAAGGGCTTTTTGATCATCCAGACCTACGGCCTGACCGAGACGGTGGGGGACGGCGGGTGGAACAGCGCCCAGGACATCGCCCACCTCTCTTCGGTGGGGTTGCGGGACCCAGACATGGAATACCGTTTGGAGGACGGCGAGCTTTGCATGAAGGGGGATGCCGCCATGCTGGGCTACTACAACGACCCCGAGGCCACCGCCGCCGTCCTGAAGGACGGGTGGTTCCATACCGGGGACCTGGCCCGGATCGACGAGGACGGCTACATCTACCTGACCGGCCGGAAGAACGATCTAATGATCCTGCCCAGCGGGGAGAACGTCAGCCCCGAAGAGCTGGAGGCCCTGCTGGGCCGCTGCCTCGCGGTGCGGGAGGTTCTGGTCCAGCAGAAGGACGGGAAGATCTGCGCCTGTATTTCCTGCCGGGACGCCGCCCGGGAGAGCGTCCGGGCCTTTGTCAACGATACCAACCGCTCCCTGCCCCTCTATAAGCGGGTCACAGCGGTGGAATTTACCGACCAACCCCTGCCCCGCAACGCGCTTGGCAAACTGCGGAGAGGCTGAGTTCCTCTCTGCCGGGCCGCGCGCGCCCGGCAAAGCGTCCATTGGACGGAAAGGAACTTATGGCTAAGATCAAGATTGACGTTGCAACCATTTACCAGCTTGTCACCAAGATGGAGACCGTCTATGCGGACCGTGTCGCCATCCGCTACTACGACGAGGCGGCCCAGGCCCTGCGGGTGATCCCCTAGAGCAATCCCATAAAATATCGTGAAGCAGTTTCAAAAACTTTACAAAAG
>CAZEIG010000089.1:0-7581 GCA_964511805.1 uncultured Faecalibacterium sp. | reverse complement strand
GCGGGGTCGGCCCAGTCCTGACCGTAAATCGACTCGAGGTAGAAGACGGTCAGGATCATACGGTCATAACCGCCCAGGTGCAGGGGATAGTAGTTGTCGCCCAGCTGGCTCTGGAAAGCCTCGCCTGCAGCGTACAGGTCGTCCAGGGTCTTGGGAACCTCGGTGATGCCGGCTTTGTTGAAGGTAGTCATGTTCCAGTAGAAGATACGACCGGTCATCGGGACGGGCACAGCCTGCTGGGCATCAGCGACATAGCAGGCGTTCAGAGTGGTCTCATCCCACTGAGACAAGTCGATGTAGTCGGACACGGTGTTCAGATCGATGAAGGTCTGGCCGTTGCCGGAATAGTTGTACAGCCAGTTCCAGTTGACCTGGCAGACATCCTCAGCCACGCCGCCGGCGAACTTGGTGGACATGGTGTCCTCCCAGCCGGACCATGCGGCGAAGGTGGGGCTGACGGTAATGTTGCTGTGCTCTTCCATGAAGGCGTTGATGGCTTCCTGGTAGGCGGTGTGACGGGACTCGCCGCCCCACCAGCTGATGGTCAGGGAGACGTCACCGTCAGAGGCGGCAACCACAGAAGAAGCGGTCGAAGAGGCAGTGGAAGAACTGCTGCTGCCGCCGCAGGCCGCCAGCAGGCCGGCTGCGCCAACAGCGCCAGTGACCTTCAGAAAGTCACGACGAGAAATTGCGTTGCTCATTTTTTTCTCCTCCTAATTGTAAAACACAAAACTCTCGGGGGTCTTCACAAGACCCCTTGTATACAATTATGATAGCAAAAAACGTACGGAAAAGAAAGACGCAAATTGTGGATTAAAGAGGAAAAACGAACATATCTTGCTATGCTTTTCCAGTGACTTTGAGCGCCATTGCCGAAATGTATAAACTTAGGGATAAAAACTGTGCAACTTGCATACAACGGCGATTTGCACAGAAAATAGGGAAAAGGAAGAGGCGGATTCTTGATTTTGTTGATATATTAACGAAATTCCGGCCTTCCGGCGCCTGCCCGCCAAGGGCGGAGAGAACAAAACGCCGCAGCCGGCCGGGCTGTGGCGTTCCGGATCTGTATGGGCAAAATTTGTGCGCGGCCGCTTTATTTCTTCCGGCGGGCGGCATAAAATGCGTGCCTTTCGCGGAAATAGCACTGGGGGCACATGCTGACATATTCCACGTCGTTCTCCATGTCGATGGCCACCTGCTCGCCCTCAAAGACGAAGCGGCCACCCACCTTCCGGGCGTTGCAGATGGCCTTCCGGCCGCAGGTGCAGATGGTCTTCATCTCCTCGATGGTGTGGGCCAGCTCCAGCAGGCGAGTGGATCCGGGGAACCCCTTGAGGGAGAAGTCGGTCCGCAGCCCGTAGCAGATGACCGGCACCCCCAGATCCACCGTGACCATGAAGAGCTGCTCGGCCTGGGCGGGGGTGAAGAACTGGCTCTCGTCGCAGAGGACGCAGGCCAGGGAGCGGTCATGGGCCGCCTGGTCGGCCTGGACGGCTGCAAAGACGTCGGTGTCGGGGCCGATGAGGAGGTCGGCCTTCCGGCGGACGCCCAGCCGGCTGAGCAGTTCGCCGCCGCCCTTGGAGTCGATCTGGGGTTTGAGGATGAGAATCCGCATCCCCTGTTCCTCGTAGTTGTGGGCGACCTGCATCAAGGCGGTGCTTTTGCCGCTGTTCATCGCGCCGTATCGGAAATAGAGCTTTGCCATAGATTGCCTTTCGTTTCTGTGATGTATCAGTCCCGGTTCCGCAGGCGGTAGCCCAGGCTCATCAGGCTGTCGCCCAGGTGGACGTTCTCGACGATGGCGTCGGGGTAGGGGACCGACAGGTCATAGTGGGAGAAGTTCCAGAAGCCCCGGATGCCCAGCTCCAACAGTCGGTCGCTGATCTGCTCGGCCCCGGCCCGGGGCAGACAGAGGACCGCCACCTGAGGCTTGTGCTCGGCGCAGAAGGCCACGAGGTCATCGATGTGGCGGATGGAGATGCCGCTGATGGTCTGGCCGATGGCCTCCGGCTTGACGTCGAAAGCGGCGATTAGCTTGTAGCCGTTGGTGTCGTTGGCGATGAAGCTGCTCACCGCCGTGCCCAGCCGGCCGCAGCCGATCAGGATGGTGGGCAGCAGCTTGCCGTCGCCAAACAGCAGCCCCTCCAGCGTCGCAAGGAGGGTGTCGACCGAGTAGCCGATCCCCTGGCGGCCGTTGACGTTGCCGATGCAGTTGAAGTCCTGGCGCACCTGGGAGGCAGTGGTGCCCATCTGTGCGGCCAGCTCCCGCGAAGAGATGTTCTGGGTGCCTGACTGCTTGAGGCTGCGCAGATAGCGGTAATACTTGGGCAGGCGACGGATGACGGGCACCGAAGCCTTGGAGGATGGATACATGGAAAGACCCCCTCTTGCGGTTAGCAGAAAAATTTGGTCAACTTGGCCTGAAAACAGACCATTTTCTACGTATAAGTATACAGCTTTCGGATGGAATGTCAAACCCTTGTCAATGTTTTTGAGAAAATTTCACCTTGCACTCTGCCCCGGACGGAAAAATCCGGCGGTGGGCGGCCCATTCCGCCGCCCCGTTCAAAAGAAAAAAAACCGCGCCGGGGGCGTCGGGGGCGGCGTTTCAGGACGACTCGATCCTGTTGTAGAGCCAGCTGGTGGCCTCGGCCAGGCCGCCCAGTTCGTCGATCAGACCTTCTTCGACGGCGCGTCGGCCGTCCAGGACGGTGCCCATGTCCATGACCAGCTCGCCGGTGTGGAGCATCAGCTCGTTGAACCGCTCGGCGCTCATCTGGCTGTGTCCTGCCACAAAGCCTGTGATCCGCTCCTGCATTTGCTCGAACCAGCGCATGGTCTGGGGCACCCCCAGGATCATCCCGGAATGGCGGACCGGGTGGATGGTCATGGTGGCAGTGGGGACGATAAAGCTGCGCTGGGCGCTGACGGCCAGCGGGATGCCGATGGAGTGGCCCCCCGCCCAGCACCAGGGCAGCGCTGGGCTTCCGGATGCTGGCGATCAGCTCGGCCAGGGCCAGGCCGGCCTCGACGTCCCCGCCCACTGTGTTCAGCAGCACCAGCAGCCCCTCGATGGCGGGGTCCTCCTGGATGGCCACCAGCTGGGGGATGACGTGCTCGTACTTGGTGGTCTTCTGCCCTTGGGGCGCTTCCACATGCCCTTCGATCTGTCCGATGACGGTCAGGCAGTGGATGGCGTGGGCGCCTTTGGTCAGGCTGACGGCGCCCATCTCCTCGATCTGGCTCTGGGCAAAGGCGCGGCGCTCGGTCGTCTCTTCGTCGGGGGCGGGCGCGGCGTCCCCGGCCCGGCTCTCCGGGCTGTGCTTTTTCTTCTTCTTTTCCTTTTCCATACCTGCGGCAACTCCTCCTTCTGTTCTCAGGATGCCCACCCCCGAAAGGAGATATTCCAGCCGGTATACGACGCACAAAAATACCCCCGCTCACGGGGCGGGGGCTCGGGGCTCAGCGGTCCTCGGGCGGGACGTCATCCAAGTCGAAGTCGGCGGCGGCAGCAAGGCCGGCGCGGTGGGCCGCTTCAGCCTCAGCGTCCTGGGGGCGATAGTTCTCGGGCCAGCCCAGGCGCTTGGCGTCGGGGGAGAGGTCCCCCTCCCGGAGCGCGGTCTCGTAGGCGTCGGTGCCGTAGTAGGCGCTGGCGGGGCCAAGCTCAAGCCAGAAGTCTTCGGGGTTGGGCAGGCTGATCCCCTCGGCGGGGTCGTTGTGATCGGTCATTGGCATTGTCCTCCTTTGCTGTGATGCTGCATACAGTTTGAACGGCGGACACATAATTTATACGCGGCGTATGCCGAAAAGGAGGCTGTACAAGATGGAAACCAAAGGCTGGAAGAGCTTTTTCACGGCGCTGTGGGTCACCCTGCTGGTCCTGCTGCCGCTGGTGGCGGGGACGGTGCTGCTGGCCCAGCGGCAGGCGGCCCAGCGGCTCCGGGCGTCCGAAAGCCAGAGCGGCGTCCCCATCGCGCTGCCGCGGGAGGAAAATCATCTGACTCTGCTGGCCTGCGTGGCCGGGGAGAACCCCGCCTTCGTCCTGCTCTACCTCAATGCGGACCAGAACTGTATCCACCTGCTGGCCCTGCCGGGGGAGCTGGCCGTCCCCTTCGGCGACAGGACGGCCTCCCTCGCCGACTGCTACGCCGCGGCGGGGCCGGCCCGCTGCCTGCAGGGGCTGGGGGAGGTGACCGACCTGCCGGAGGACGCCCGGTATCTGGCGGCCACGCCGGTTACCCTGGCCTCGGTCTGCGCGTTCTACGGGAATCTGCGGGTGGCCTTTTCGGGGGCGCTGACCCCTGACGAGCTGGAAGCCCATGACCTGACTGGCGTCGGGGACTGGAGCGTCGAGACGGCCCACGCCCTGCTGTCAAGCCTTGCCGGCGACCTGACGCCCGACTCTGTGGCGGCGGCCCGGGCGGCGGTCTGGGACGCTTTCTTCCGGCAGAACCTGAAGCGTCTGCCCACCACCCTGCCGGACGCCCTGCGGAGCGTCAGCAACGCCCTTCTCACCGACCTGACCGCCGGGGAGCTGATTACCCTGGAGGACACCCTGGAACTGCTGGCCAACGGCGGCGTGGCGGTCACCAGCGGCGCCCTGCCGGGCGACTACAGCCGCCGCACCGGCCTTTACACCCTGAATGAAGAATCAGAAGCGGCGATGCAGGCCTTCTTCAACGTCTCGGCCAGCGGCACGCAGAGCGAGCTGTCCAGTGCGCCGTACCCCAGCACCAGCGTGCCGGGCGGGCAGGCGGCGGGGCCTTCCCTGTAATAGCCGCTCAAGGCCGACAACCGGATCCCGGCCCGGGCGGCGGCTTTGGTCAGGAGGGCATCGGGACACTGCCAGCCCTCCAGGTGCAGCAGCAGGTGGAGGCCGGTGTGGAGCCCCGACAGCCGGGCTGACCGGCCGAATGCGCCGGTCAGGGCGGCGGCAAGGGCGTCCCGGCGGGCCTTGTAGGCCACCCGGCTGCGGGCCAGATGGCGGGTAAAGTAGCCCTCCCGGATAAAGCGGGCTAGGGTCTGCTGCTCGAAGCGGCCCACCGTCCCCGAATAGAGGCTGTAGGTCTTCTGCCAGGCGGGCAGCAGGTGGCGGGGCAGGACCATGTAAGCGATCCGGATGCCGGGGGCCAGGCTACGGGCCACGGTCGAGAGGTAGACGACCGGGCCGTCGGCCCCGGCCATCCCCTGCAGGCTGGGCAGGGGGCGGGTGTCGAAGCGGAACTCGGAGTCGTAGTCGTCCTCGATGATGTACCGCTCGCCTGGCCGGGCGGCGGCCCAGCCCAGCAGCTCGGCCCGGCGGGGTGCGGGCATGGTCACCCCGGTGGGGAACTGGTGGCTGGGGGTGACGTAGCAGACCGCTGCGTCGGAGGCCGCCAGCGCCGCCACCGACAGCCCGCCCTCGTCCACCGGAAGGAAGCGGCAGCTTTGGCCGCTGTTTTCCAGTACCTGCCGGGCCCGGGGATAGCCGGGGTCCTCGACGGCGGCGGGGCCGGGCAGCAGGGGGGCCAGCAGGCTGAGAAGATATTCCAGGCCGGCGCCCACCACCACCTGGTCGGGGCTGCACCGGACGCCGCGGTATTCGGCCAGATAGTCCGCCAGGGCCTGCCGGAGCTCGGCGTCCCCCCGCGGATCCCCTCGGGTGAGCAGGCCGGGGGAGGTGTAGAGCAGCTCCTTTTGGAGCCGCGCCCAGGTACGGAAGGGGAACAGCCTGGTGTCGATGCCTCCGGTGGAGAGGTCATACCGGACCGGCGGACCGGCGGGCGCCGGCTGGGCGGGCGGGGCCGGCGTCTGGGGCGGGATAACGCTGGGCAGGGCGGGGTACTCCTGGACATAAAAGCCGCTGCGGGGCCGGCTTTCCAAATAGCCCTCGGCGGCCAGGAGCTGATAGGCCCCGTCCACCGTGTTGACCGACACCGACAGTTCGGCCGCGAGACTGCGCTTGCCGGGCATCCGGGCACCGGCGGGCAAGGCGCCGGTGCTGATCTCGTGGGCAATGCTGCGGTAGAGCTGTTCGTAGAGGGGCACCCGGGAGGCCGGGTCGAGGGCGGTGGTCAGATGAAGCATGGAACCTTCCTCCTTTCGGAACTGATGCCATAAAAAAGTTGCCTTCTGGATATTTTCATGAGGCCAGTTTTGACTATAATAGGAGCATACCCGCCCGGGGCCCAAAAGTCAAGAGGGGCGGAGGAAGTATACAAGGAGGGATCTTCATGTCAACGACTGGGATGTGGCTGCTGCTGGCTGTGGTGGTCATCGCCATCCTGTTCGCCAGTGCGCTGTTCAAGCGGACCTTCACCGCCCACGAGCTGGCTTTGACCGGCGTCATGGCCGCTTTGAGTTTTGTGGCCTATCTGTTTTTTCGGGTGCCGTTCTACGGCGGGTCGTCGTTCCATCTGGGCAACACCTTTACGGCGCTGGCGGCGCTGCTGCTGGACGGGGTGTCCGGCGGGCTGTCGGGGGCCATCGGACTGGCCCTGGCTGACGTGCTGGCCGGCGACCCGGGCTATGCCGTCACCACCTTTGTCCTGAAGTTCATCATCGGTATGGTCTGCGGCGTGGTGGCCCACCGGCTGTGCCGCATCGAGCAGGCGGATGCATCCCGCCGGCTGCCCTATATCTTGCGGGTGACCGTTTCGGCGGGGTCGGGCCTGCTGGTCAACGTCTTCACTGACCCGCTGCTGGGCTACTTCAGGAACGTCTACATTTTCGGGCAGGAGTACACCGTGGCCCAGGCTTTGACCAAAGTGGCCGGGGGCGTCACCCTGGTGAACAGCCTGGTCTCGACCGTCTGCGCCGTGCTGCTCTATCTGGCGGTCCGTCCTGCGCTGGACCGCGCCGGCCTGCTTCCCAAACCCCAGCCCAAGGGGACCCATAAACTGGCCAAAAAGGCATAAAACAGCATCACACCCATACACTGAAAGGGAGCCGTACTGAAAAAGTACAGCTCCCTTTTTTGCGCTGTGGGAGGTGCTGTGGGTGGAGATGCTGAACGTTGTGAACCGTGCCATCTGGGGGCCGCTGGGGGTGGGGCTGCTGCTGGCGGCCGGGTTCTGGCTGACGGTCCGGACCGGGTGGTTCCAGCTGACCCATCTGGGGCTGTGGCTCCGGAACACCCTCGGCGCCATCCTGCGGGGCCGCCCGGATCTGGAAGCGGCGGCAGTGGGGAGCATCAGCCCGTTCCAGAGCCTCTGCACCGCGCTGGGGGCCACCATCGGCACAGGCAGCATCGTGGGGGTGGCGTCGGCCCTCATCAGCGGCGGGCCGGGGGCGGTGTTCTGGATGTGGGTGATGGCTTTTTTCGGGATGATGACCTCCTATGCGGAGAATCTGCTGAGCCTGCGCTACCGCCGCCGGGCGGGCGGTAGATGGCATGGCGGCCCGATGTACTATCTTTCCGCCGGGCTGGGCAGGCGACCGGGGCGGAAAACTCTTGGCCGGGTGCTGGCGGCGGCGTTTGCGTTGCTCTGCGTGTTGGCCTCCTTCGGGATCGGAAACCTGAGCCAGGCGGGAGCCATTGCGGCCAGCCTAGAGCAATCCCATCAAATATCAACAACATCCAGAACAAGCAAACCAGTT
>CAZEIG010000088.1:0-7591 GCA_964511805.1 uncultured Faecalibacterium sp. | reverse complement strand
TTTTCTGTCCCGCCATCTGACGGGGACATGCATCATTATACCACAAGCGGGCGGATTGTCAAGCACTTTTTTTGCGCCTGGGCAAAAAAAGACAGCGCCGTGAAAAAGGAAAAAAGCCAGCGCTGTCTGGTGTATGATAAACTCCTGCGAATGCGGGAGAGGGTAGGTAGTCTGTCCGCCGCCCGGCGATTGCCTGGCATGGGCGGGGGAACAGTAGGATGTCGGAGCCGCCGGGCCGGCCCCCGCTGGGGGGCGCGCGGCGGTAAGGGGTTGGGGGAGCTGCCTGCGTAGCAGTTCACTTTGGTGGGGAGGTCTGTTCTCCTCCCCGACTGCACCCTAAGTATACTGCCAATTTGTGGCAGCTTTTTGTGGACTTTTTGAACAGTTTGCAAACAAGCAGCCGGGCTGGCCTCAGGCATCGCCCTCCGGCTCATACGGCTTCAACGTAATGGTGCCATACGCAAAGCGTTTCATATACTCCACTTCTTTCCCCGGCTCCACCATTTTCCCCAAGTTTCCATAGATGTCAGGGGGGAAAAACAGATTATCCAAGTCGATTTCCTTCTCATCCATGTAAGAACAGCTCATACATGAATACCCTGCCTCTATCACCATACAGCTCTGCAGCTCATCTTGGTACAGAAAGGGCTTATGGGACCAGAATCTCTCTATAAGCCATTCCAGCAAACCCGGGTATTGCTGCCGGTCGTATGCATACTTCAAGATGGTTTCCCCCTGGATGAGCTTCGGCCCGATCACTTCCACCGTATAGCTTTCATTCAGCGTGCCTTTCATGGTTTTGCTCCTCTCAAAACGACATCAACACCTTACCTTGGATTGAAATAACGCAAGCCACATTTTGCACATAATTCCCCAAAATTATTTTACCATTCAATGCCTTGCCATTTTTTACACGTTGTAAAACTCCTTGGCGATATCGGCGGAGCGCTTGGCGTCCCTGGCGTACCAGTCGGCCCCGATCTCCATGGCGTAACTCTCGGTGAGGACCGCGCCGCCCACCATCACCTTGCAGTCCAGCTTTGCCGCGTGCAGGGCTTCGATGGTCTCGGCCATGCTCTTGAGGGTGGTGGTCATCAGGGCCGACAGGCCCACCAGCCGGGCGCCGGTGCGGCGGACTGTCTCCACCACCGTCTCGACCGGCACGTCCCGGCCCAGGTCGATGACCTCGAAGCCGTAGTTTTCGAGGATGACCTTGACGATGTTCTTCCCGATGTCGTGGACGTCCCCCTTGACGGTGGCCAGGACGATCAGCCCCTTGCTGGCGCCGGGCTGGCCGTTTTTGGCCACGGCGGCCTTGATCTCCTCAAAGGCAGCCTGGGCCGCGCTGGCCGACTGCAGCAGCTGGGGCAGGAAGAGGGTGCCCTTCTCGTACCCCGCGCCGACGGCGTCGAGGGCGGGGATGAGGGCCTCGTCCACCAGCTGGAGCGGCTCCCGGCTGGCCAGCAGGGCCCGGGTGTGAGCCGCGGCCTCCCCCTTCAGCCCCTGCTCCACCGCCTTGATGAGGGGGCCGCAGGGGCCTTCTGCCCCGCCGGCAGGGGCGGCAGACTCCGCCGCCGGGGCCGGCGCGGCGGCCGCCATCGAGAGGCTGCGGCCGGCGTAGCGGTCGATGTACCGCTGGCTCTGGGGGTCGCGGGCCGTCAGGACATTGTATGCATAGATCGCCCCCATCATTTCCTCACTGGCGGGGTTCATGATAGCCAGATCCAGCCCGGCGTACATCGCCATGGTCAGAAAGGCGGTGTTCAGCAGGGGGCGGCAGGGCAGCCCGAAGCTGATGTTGGAGACCCCCAGCACCGTCCGGACCCCCAGCTCGGCCTTGCAGGTGCGGAGGGCGTCGAGGGTGACCAGGACGTCCTCCTGCTGGGCGCTGGCGGTGAGGGTCAGGCAGTCGATGTAGATGTCCTCGGGAGAGATGCCGGCGCTGAGGGCCGCGTCCCGGATCCGTCGGGCGATGGCCACCCGCCGGGCGGCGGTCTTGGGGATGCCCCCCTCGTCGAGGGTCAGACCGACGACGGCCGCGCCGTACTTTTTACAGAGGGGGAGCAACCGGTCCAGGACGGCCTGCTCCCCGTTGACCGAGTTGACGATGGGCTTGCCGTTGTAGACCCGCAGCCCCCGCTCGAGGGCGGCAGCGTTGGAGGAATCGAGCTGAAGGGGGAGGCTGACCACGCTCTGCAGGGTTTTGACCACCCGCTCCATGACGGCGGGCTCGTCCACCCCGAGGACGCCGACATTGACGTCCAGCAGGGCGGCCCCGCTCTCGGCCTGGCTGACCGCCTGGCCGAGGATGTAGTCGACGTCCCCCTCCCGGATGGCCTGCTGGAACCGCTTTTTGCCGGTGGGGTTGATCCGCTCGCCCACCACCGTGACCCCGTCCACCGTCACGCAGGAGACCGGGGTGCAGAGGATCGAGGGCATTGGGTGGATCGGGCGGCCAGGCGTGCAGTCCCCAAAGACCGAGGCGATGGCCCGGATGAAGTCGGGGGTGGTGCCGCAGCAGCCGCCCGCCGCAAAAAGGCCGAGCGCCCGGTAGGGCTTCATCAGGAGGGCGAAGTGCTGGGGGGTGATGTCGTAGCCCGAGCCGTCGGCCCGGGGCAGGCCGGCGTTCGGCTTGACAAAGACGGGGTAATCCCCCGGGACGGCGGCGCAGAGGGCCTGCGCCATCGGGAAGATTTCTTTTGGGCCGAGGCTGCAGTTGATCCCCACCGCGTCGGCCCCGAGGCCCCGGGCGGTGGCGGCGAAGCTCTCGACGGTGCAGCCGGTGAAGGTGCGGCCCCCCGCCTCAAAGCTCATGCTGGCCAGGACGGGCAAGCCGCAGTTCTCCTTGCAGGCCAGCAGGACGGCCTTCAGCTCGTAGAGGTCGGTAAAGGTCTCGCAGAGGATCAGGTCGGCCCCGGCCTCTGCGCCGGCCCAGACGATCTCGGCGAAGGCGTCCACCGCTGCCTCAAAGGGGAGGGTGCCGGCGGGCTCCAGCAGCTCGCCCAGGGGGCCGATGTCCAGGGCGACTAGCGCACCGTAGGGGGCGGCAGCCCGGCAGGCGCAGCCGATCCCGGCCGCCACCACCTGGGCCACGGTATAGCCGCTGCCGGCCAGCTTGTGGACCGACGCGCCGAAGGTGTTGGCCGCAAGAATACGGCTGCCCGCTGCCGCGTACCGGGCGTGGATGGATTCGATCAAGGCGGGGTTTTCGAGGTTCAGAAGCTCGGGCTTTGCCCCCAGGGGCAGCCCCGCGGCTTGCAGCATGGTGCCCATGGCGCCGTCCAGCAGGATGGTGTGGGGCTGGCAAAACAGTTCTTCAGCTTTCACAGGTTTGGCCTCTCTTTCGGTATTCGCACTTTTCCCACAGGGCGCAGGCGGCACAGCCCGCCTGATGCCCGGCGGCGGGGGTGGGGCTCAGCCCCAGGGCGGCGGTGACGCTCTTCCGGGGGAGCATCAGGCAGGTGTCGGTGACGTACAGGCCGATCCGCCGCTGGGTGTCCAGCAGGGCGGCCAGCCGGGGCTGCACCCCGATGGGCCAGTCCCCGTAGCCGGGGGAGTAGCGGCCGGTCAGGTAGAGCCCTTCCGCCCCGGCCAGGGTTCGCAGCCGGCCTTCGGCCTGGTCGCAGGCCTGTTCTGTCAGGGTGCTGGCCAGGGCATCCGACGCCGCCGACGCCGCGATGTCCCCGACGCCGGCTCGGCGGATCTGGGCGTCCACACCGGGGCCGAGGGTCACTGCCAGCAGGACGGTCTCCTGACAGCCGGCCAGGTGGCGGCGGATGTCCCGCCCCTGCCAGAGGGGCTCGAGCGATTCCACCGGGGCGCGCAGGCAGACCGCCCGGGGCGCGGCGGCCGCCAGAAGTGGGGCGGCGCATCGCGCCAGCAGGGCGCGGGTGCTCTCATCCGCCTCTCCTTTGGCCCCAAGATAACGGGCGGCCTGGTCGAGGTCGATCTGGGCCGGCTTTTCCAGCGGCAGCACCCAGCTGACCGGTGCAGGCATATACACTCCCCCTTTGTGTTCCGGTTGCTTTATTGTAGCATAGTTGGGGGGAAAGAAAAAGCCCCCTGCCTGCCGGGCGGATCGCCACTTGTCCGGACGGGCAGGGTGCGCTATAATAAAAACAGAACCGGCCTTCCGCACACCGCGCGGATGGCCGCAAAAGGGAGGTACCAAGATGGAACGCGGAATCGAAAAGGTAGTCACATTTCTGAAGGACGCCGGCACCTATTACCTGGCGACCGACGAGGGCGGCCAGCCCCGGGTCCGGCCGTTCGGGACGGCCCATCTCTTTGAGGGCAGGCTCTACATCCAGACCGGCAAGGTCAAGGCGGTGTCCCGGCAGATCCTGGCAAACCCCAAGGTGGAGCTCTGCGCCTGCAAGGGGGACGAGTGGATCCGAGTCAGCGGCGAGCTGGCGGAGGACGACCGGGTCGAGGCCCGGCAGTCGATGCTGGACGCCTACCCCTCGCTGCAAAAGATGTATGCGGCCGATGACGGGAACACCCAGGTGTTCTATTTCAAGGACGGCGAGGCCACCATCAGCTCCTTCACCCACCCGTCGGAGACCATCCGCTTTTGAGCGGGAGGGAGGCAGCCGTGAAGCAGTATCTGGCGCTGGACATCGGCGGCACCTTCATCAAGTACGCCCTCATGGGGGAGGACGGCAGTTTCCTCCAGAGCGGGAAGATCCCCTCACCGCTGGACAGTCTGGACAGCTTGCTGGAAGAGCGGCTGGGCAAGCCGGCCTGCATCGCCAACGACGGCAAATGCGCCGCCAACGCCGAGGTCTGGACCGGCGCGCTGGCCGATGTGGAGAACGGCGCGGTCATCGTGCTGGGCACTGGCACCGGGGGCGGCATCGTGCTTGGCCGGCAGATTTGGATGGGCAGCACCTCCGCTGCGGGGGAGCTGTCCTTCCTGCCGGCCGACTTCGCCGCCATGCAGGGGGATATGGGCCGGGCGATGGGCGGCACCTGGTCGGCCCATATGTCGGCCACCGGCCTGGCAAACCACTACGCCGCCCTCAGGGGGGTCCCGGCGGAGGGGCTGGACGGCATCCGCTTCTTTGCCGCCTACGACGCCGGCGAGCCGGAGGCCCGCCAGGCCCTTGAGGACTTCGGCCAGATGGCCGCGGCCGGCATCTACGCCCTGCAGGTGGTGCTGGATCTCGAGAAAATCGCCATCGGCGGCGGGATCAGCGCCCGCCCCGAGGTCACCGGCGTCATCCGCCGGAAGGTGGACGAACTCTACCGGGTGATCTCCATCACCCCCTTCGGCAAGCCCGAGATCGTCCGCTGCCGCTACGGCAACGACGCCAACCTGATCGGCGCCCTCCGCTTTCTGCTCCACAGGGTGGGGTGAGCGCCGGGCAGGAAGGGGAAACAGGATGAAACAATACATCGTAGACGCCTTCACCGACCGGGTGTTCAAGGGCAATCCCGCCGCCGTCTGTGTGGTGGACCGCTGGCCCTCCGACCGGCTGATGCAGGACATCGCCCGTGAGAACAACCTGTCCGAGACCGCCTTCGTCCTGCAGGAGGATACGGGCTGGGGGCTGTGCTGGTTCACCCCCGGGGGCGAGATCGACCTCTGCGGCCATGCCACCCTGGCGTCGGCCTACGTCCTCCTGAACTTTTATGAGACGGACTTGAGGGCGGTGGCTTTCTCCACCCGGAGCGGCCTGCTGACGGTGACCCGGCGGGGGGAGCTGTACGAGATGGACTTCCCCGCCTATCAGCTGCGGCCGGTGGAGGTGACCGACGCCATGGCCAGCGCCATCGGGGCCCGCCCGGCGGAGGCCTATCTGGGCCGGGACCTCCTCTGCGTCTTTGAGGATGAGGCGGTGGTCCGCGGTCTTGCGCCGGACATGGAAAAGGTCATGGCCCTGGACGGCCTGCTGCTGCAGGTCACCGCCCCCGGCAGCGGGGGATACGACTGCGTCTCCCGCACCTTTGCGCCCAAGCTGGCCGTTCAGGAGGACCCGGTCTGCGGCTCGGGCCACTGCCACATCGTCCCTTACTGGGCGGAGAGGCTGGGCCGGCGTGAGATCACCGCCTGCCAGGCCTCCCGGCGGACCGGCGTCCTTTACTGCCGGACGGAAGGGGACCGGGTGATCTTGGCGGGCCGGGCTGCCCTCTATGCCCGGGCGGAGCTCTTCCTCCCGGAAGGAAGCGAATGACAAACTAAAGCGCCCCGCGTAGCCACTTTGCTGTGGAACTGCGCGGGGCGCTTTTTGCGTTTTACTGGCAATGGCCGCTGCCGCGGTAGGGGCAGGACTGGGTGCAGCCGCTGCACCCGCCCTGCTTTCTGCGGCGGCGGATCCGGCGGACGGCCCAGAAGGCCCAGGCCGCCAGGGCTGCCAAAATCAGGAGAGCCGCCATCTGCACGTCCTCCTTACAGGATCAGCATCCCCACCTGGTAGACCAGGAAGGTGACCAGCCAGGCCACGCCCAGCTGGAAGGCGGCGGTGAAGGCCATCCAGGCCCAGCTGCCCGACTCCTTCCGGATGGTGCCGAGGGCGGCGGCGCAGGGGATATAAAGCAGGCAGAAGATCATCAGGCAGAGGGCGTTGAAGGGCCCGAAGCCGATCCCCTCCAGGGCGGCGGCGAAGGCGGCCATCCCCTCGGGGGAGCTGGCGTTGACGATCCCGAAGAGGACCGCGCAGCTGGACACCACCACCTCTTTGGCCGAGATGCCGGCGATGAGGGCTACCGCGATCTGCCAGAAACCCAGGCCGATGGGGGCGAAGAAGGGAGTCAGCCAGCGGCCGATCACCGCGCCGAAGCTGGCGGTCATGTCGGCAGTGTAGCCGGTGGGGCCGAAGTTCAGGATGGCCCAGATGATGAGGGTGGCGATGAAGATGGTAGTGCCGGCCTTTTCAAGGTAGTCCTTGACCTTTTCCCAGACGTAGATGGCCACCGTCCGCCCGTCGGGGAGCTTGTACTCGGGCAGCTCGATGATGAGGTAGTTGACGCTCTTCTTGCGGTCGATGAGGTGGAGCAGCGCCGACACCAGGATGGCCACCACCACGCCGATCAGGTACATTGAGTAGGCCGCCACCATGGCGTTGTCCCCAAAGAACATTTCGGCGAAGAGGATGTAGATGGTCAGCCGGGCGTTGCAGCTCATGAAGGGGGTGACCAGCATCACCTTCAGCCGGTCCCGCTCGTTCTCCAGAGCGCGGGAGGCCATGATGGCCGGCACCGTGCAGCCGAAGCCCAGCAGCATCGGGATGAAGGCCTTGCCCGACAGCCCCAGCTTGCTCATGATCCCCTCCATGATGTAGGCGACCCGGGCCATGTAGCCGCTGTCCTCCAGCAATGCCAGGCAGAGGAAGAGGATGAGGATGTTGGGCAGGAAGGTGACGATGGTGCCCACCCCTGCGATGATCCCGTCCACGATGAGGGAGGTCAGGACGTCCCCGGCGTGGATGGCGGCAAGGCCGCCGGCCGCCGCGTCGGACAGCCAGCCGATGGCGAGCTCGAGGTAGCCCTTGAGCCAGTCGCCGATGGTAAAGGTCAAAAAGAAGATGACCGCCATGATGACGAGGAAGATGGGGATGCTCCACACCCGGCTGGTCAGCAGGCTGTCGGC
>CAZEIG010000087.1:0-7655 GCA_964511805.1 uncultured Faecalibacterium sp. | reverse complement strand
GGTGCCCAGCAGCTCCCGGATGCTCAGGACAAAGCGGCCCAGGGCGTCCCGGCTGAGGAGATCCGGCTGACCGACATACAGTCGATGGGCAGCAGGGCGCTGATGCCGCATCCCACGTCGCAGAAGGCCCCGAAGGACTCGATGTGGGTGACGGTGCAGGGGATGATGTCCCCCGGCGTCAGGGTGTCGAGGTACTCCTCCCGGCAGAGCTGCTGGGCCCTGGCCCGGGACAGCCGGTAGAAGGGGCGGCCCTCGGTGTCCTCTTCCAGCCCCTCGATGACAAAGCAGGTGGGGCGGCCCACCCGCGTCAGGACGGCGATGTCCCGGACGCTGCCGCTGTCCGCCCCCTCGGCGCACTGGGCGAAGGGCATCACCCCACGCACGCCCCCCAGCTCGAAGCGAAGCTGCCGCTGGGTATCAAAGGCCAGGGCGGTGCTCTGCAGGATCTCCTCGCCGGCAATGGCGGCCCGCAGTTCGGCGGCGCCCAGCCGGGAGGCGTCGCGGTAATTGCCTTCGGTTCTAAAGGTCTGGCTCATCTTGCATTCCTCTTTCTTCTTGTTTTGTTGCATACGCTGGCGCCGCGCCGCGCCGAAGGGGTACGGGCGGTTTTACTACAGAATATGCAGGCTGTACATTTTAAGACGTTGATTTTTGTATAGCTTTGGATTATACTATGGTTTGCACCCGATGGTGCGGAAAGGAGCCTGTCTATGGATATTGCTGTGGGAGACCGCATCCTGACGCGGAAGAAGCATCCCTGCGGCGCTTCGAGCTTTGAAGTGCTGCGGGTGGGGATGGATTTCCGCATCCGCTGCACAGGCTGCGGGCGGGAGATCATGCTGCCCCGCGTCAAGATCGAAAAGAACATCAAGAAGGTCATCAAGCCCGACGCCTCTGCTGGCACGGGCGAGGCTTAGCGCCCCTTTTTGCAGCCCGAAAAACGCCGTTGCAGAAAGGAGCCTTCTCTTTTGTCACTCGAAGAACAGATGCAGGCGGTCAGCCGCCGCTTTGACGAGCTGGCCCACCGGCTCAACCAGCCCGAGACGGCCGCCGACCCGGCCCTGTTCCGCCGTCTGATGCAGGAATACCACGACGCCCAGCCGGCCGTGGCCGCCTACCGGGACTGGCAGACCGCCCTGGACCACCTGGCACAGGCAAAAGCCCTGCTCGACAGCGCCGATGCGCAGGAGCCGGACTTCAAACAAATGATACAACAGGAAATCTGCGAAAAAACGCAGGATGCGGCGAAGCTGGAAAATTCTCTCAAACTTTTGCTTCTGCCCAAGGATGAATACGACGGCCGCAGCGTCATCGTCGAGGTGCGCAGCGGCGTCGGCGGGGAAGAGGCTGCCCTCTTTGCCCACAGCCTGCTGCGGATGTACGGGATGTACGCCCAGAGCCGCCGCTGGCAGATGGAGCTGCTCAGCCTCAGCGAGACCGAGCTGGGGGGGGTGCGGGAAGCCGTCTTTGCGGTCAACGGCCAGGGGGCCTACAGCCGCCTCAAGTTTGAGAGCGGTGTCCACCGGGTCCAGCGTGTCCCCGACACCGAGACCCAGGGCCGGATCCACACTTCAACCGCCACCGTGGCGGTAATGCCTCAGGCTGATGAGGTGGACGTTCAGCTGGACATGAAGGATCTACGGATCGACACCTTCCGGTCATCGGGGGCGGGCGGCCAGCATATCAATAAGACGTCCAGTGCCATCCGGGTCACCCACCTGCCCACCGGCATGGTGGTAGAATGCCAGAACGAGCGCAGTCAGTTCCAGAACAAGGACAAGGCGCTGGAGATCCTCCGCAGCCGGCTGCTGGCCCAAAAGCGGCAGGAGCAGCAGAATGCCATCAACGCCAGCCGCCAGGGCCAGGTAGGTACCGGCGACCGGAGCGAGAAGATCCGGACCTACAACTTCCCTCAGGACCGCTGCACCGACCACCGGATTGGCCTGACCGTTCACAACCTCGATAAGATCATGGACGGCGGGCTGGACGGGGTGCTGGACGCCCTGGTCCTCCACGAACAGGCCGAAAAACTGAGCCGGCTGGAACCGTGAGAGATTTTACGGATTGATTTGATATAAATGGAAAGCGTAGAAACGATGCAGATTGAAACCCTTCTCTGCCCGGCGGACGGAGACGGCATCGCCCGGGCCGCCGCCCTGCTGCGGCAGGGGGAAATCATCGCCCTGCCCACCGAGACGGTCTACGGCATCGCCGCCGACGCCCGGAACGGCCGGGCGGTGGCCAAAATCTTCGAGGCCAAGGGCCGCCCCCAGGATAACCCCCTCATCGTCCACATCGACGACATCAAAATGCTGAAAGGGCTGGTCAGCGACTTCCCCGAGCGAGCCCAGCTGCTGGCTGCGGCCTTCTGGCCGGGACCCCTGACCATCATCATGCCCCGCGGACCTGAGGTTGCAGCCGAGTGTTGCGCCGGTCTGGACACGGTGGGGATCCGTATGCCCAGCCATCCGGTGGTCCGGCAGGTCATCGAGGCCAGCGGCTGCGCCTTTGCGGCCCCCTCGGCCAACTTGTCCGGCCGCCCCAGCCCCACCGCCGGCCAGGACGTCCTGGCGGACATGAGGGGCCGGTGGCCCCGCATCCTGGACGGCGGCTCCTGCGCCGTCGGGGTGGAGTCCGCCGTCATCTCGATGGTGGGGGAGCGGCCCACCCTCCTCCGGCCCGGCTACATCACCCTCGAGGACCTCGAGCGGGCCCTGGGGGAGGAGGTGGCCGTCTCGGGGGCCATCCTGGAAAAGCTGGCCGACGGCGAAGTGGCCCGCAGCCCCGGGATGAGGTACAAACACTATGCCCCCAAGGCCGACATCACCATCCTGGACGGGGATTTCGCACAATTCAAGGCCTACCTGGCGGCCCACGCCGCCGAACAGCCCGCCTGCCTCTGCTTTGACGGCGAGGCAACCGCACTGGAGGCGCTGGGCTACCCCTGCGTCTCCTACGGCCCGGAAGGGGACGGCGCCGCCCAGGCCAAGCACATCTTCCGCTGCCTGCGGGCGCTGGACGAACAGGGGGACCGGGTGGTCTACGCTCGCTGCCCCCGGAAAGATGGGGTGTCGATGGCGGTCTACAACCGGCTGATCCGGGCCGCGGCATTCCGGGTGGTGAAGCTATGATGACGGTCGCCCTCACCGGCCGCAGCGGATGCGGCAAATCGACGGTGACAGAAGTCTTTCTGGCCTGCGGGGTCCCGGCGGCGGACGCCGACCAGATCTCCCGGGAGATTCTGCTGCCCGGCGCACCGGCCCTGGCGGCCCTGGCGAAGCGGTTCGGGGCCGACATCCTCGGGCCGGATGGCGCGCTGGACCGGCGGCTGCTGGCCGACCGCGCTTTCGCCACCCCCGATGGGAAGGCCGCCCTCGACGCCATCACCCACCCGGCCATCATCGCGCGGATCGAGGCGGCCCGCCGCGCCGCCGCAGACGCCGGCAGCCCCCTCTTCCTGATCGACGGGGCGGTGCTGGTGGGCAGCGCCCTGGACGGCGCCTGGGATAAGCTGGTGGTGGTCACCGCCCCCTATGAGGCCAGCGTCGAGCGGATCGTCCTGCGGGACGGCATCCGCCCCGAGATGGCACGCCGCCGGCTGGACGCCCAGACCCCCGAAGCCGTCCTGACAGCCCGGGCGGACATCGTCCTGGCCAATGACGGTACCAAAGAGGCGCTCCGCCAGAAGGCCGCGGCCCTTGCGGCCCTGCTGCTGGCCGAAGCAGAAGGAGGCGCCGTTTGAAAGCGAAAACACGGGGCGCGGCCCTGCTGCTGGCCGTTTTGCTGCTGCTGGGCCTGCCCACGGCGCTGCGGCGGGCGGGACAGCTCCTTTACCCCTGCCGGTATGCCGGCCAGGTGGAGGCCTGCGCGGCGGAGTACGAGATGGACCCGCTGCTCATCTACACCTTCATCCGGACCGAGAGTAGCTTCAACCCACAGGCCGAGTCGAGCGTGGGGGCCCGCGGCCTGATGCAGATAACCGAGGAGACCTTCGACTGGCTCCGCGGCAAGCTGGCCCCCGGCGAGGACCTGACCTTCGACGACCTGTACGACCCGACCTGGGCCATCCGGTTCGGGGCGTACTATCTGCGCCTCTGCCTGGACCGCTACGGCGGGGATGTGGCCACCGCGGCCGCGGCCTACCACAGCGGCTGGGGTACGGTGGACGGCCTGCTGGCGCAGGAGGAATACGCCTCCGCCGGCGGCAACGTCCTGCCCTCCTTCCCTTACAGCCGGATGAACCACTACGTCGAGAAGATCCTGCGATGCTATGCGCGGTATACCGAGCTGTATGGGGGATGAAAGGGGTTGCCCGCTTGGCCCTCTCAGTCACAGCCCCCTTGCGGGATCCTGTGCCAGCTCTCCCGGAGGGAGAGCCAAGACACGTTTCTCCATCGAGATTTACGAGCGTCATATGTGTATAGGCTGCTTGATTTGTGACCGAAACCCGTCCGCCGCCCATAGCGGAACGCCCTGCGGGCGGCCTCACTCCCTCCGTCACGGCTTTGCTGTGCTACCTCCCTCAAGGAGGGAGGCTATAGGCCCCCTCTTTGAGGGAGCTGACGCGGAGCGCCTGGGGGAATGCGTAAACCTATATGACGCATCTATATCTTAAGAGTACGCACGTATCTCGCCTCTTCCTCCGGGAAAGGGGGCCCTGTGACGGAGAGGGTCAGTCCCACAGCAGAAAGGCCCGCGAGGGCTTTTCATGTAGATTGTTTAGGAAAACGAGGTAAAAAGAAAATGAAGGAAATGACAGCAGCACAGCAGAAGGCGAAAGAGCTTCTCTATCAGCCTTCCTACGACGGCGGCCAGGAGCCTGCGACAAGGCAGGCAGCCGCCGCATTTGCAGAGGGGTACAAGGATTTTCTGACCCGGTGCAAGACCGAGCGCGAGGCCGCGGCCTACACCGAAAAGGCGCTGCAGGACGCGGGCTACCAGCCCTTTGACGACCGCAAACAGTACGCGGCAGGGGAAAAGGTCTACTGGATTTACCAGGGCAAGACGGTGCTCTGCGCCACCATCGGCAGCCGTTCGATGGAGGACGGCTTCCACATGGTCATCGCCCACATCGACGCGCCCCGGCTGGACATCCGGCCCAACCCCCTGTATGAGGCGGCCCACTTCAGCCTCCTCAAGACCCACTACTACGGCGGCATCCGGAAGTATCAGTGGGCCACCATGCCCCTGGCCATCCACGGGGTGCTGGTCCGGGCTGACGGCAGAACCGTCAACGTCCAGGTGGGCGAGGACGCAGGGGACCCTGTATTCTGCATCACCGACCTGCTGCCCCACCTGAGCGCCGACCAGGACAAGCGGGAACTCGCCAAGGGAATCACCGGCGAGGAGCTGAACGTCCTGATCGGCTCCGACGCCATCGAGGACGAGGAGGTCAAGGAGAAGGTCAAGCTCCAGACCATGATCCTCCTGAACGAGAAGTACGGCATCACCGAGAAGGACTTCACCCGGGCCGAGCTGGAGGTCGTCCCCGCCAGCGCCGCGCGGGACGTCGGTTTTGACCGGTCGATGGTGGGCGGCTACGGTCAGGACGACCGCGTCGACGCCTATGCCTGCCTGATGGCCGAGATGGCCATGAAGGACCCTGCCTTCACCACCGTCTGCGTCCTGACGGACAAGGAGGAGATCGGAAGCTACGGCATCACCGGCATGGGCAGCACCTACACCTTCGACTTCCTGCGGCAGCTCTGCCGCAGCCAGGGCGCTGACACCATCCGGGCCTTCCAGAACAGCCTCTGCCTGTCGGCCGACGTTACCGCCGCCTACGACCCCACCTGGGCCTCTGCCTTTGAGCCCCAGAACGGCACCTACGCAGGCCGCGGCGTGGCCTTCTTCAAGTACACCGGCAGCCGCGGCAAGAGCGAATCCAACGACGCCTCCGCCGAGCAGATGGGCTACCTGACCCGTATGATGGACGACGCCGGCGTTGCCTGGCAGGTGGGCGAGCTGGGCAAGGTGGATCAGGGCGGCGGTGGCACCGTTGCCACCCTGGTGGCCCAGCAGGGCATCGCCGTGGTTGACATCGGGGTGCCCGTCCTCTCGATGCACTCTCCTTTCGAGGTCACCAGCAAGACCGACCTGTACATGGCCTACCGCGCCTTCAAAACCTTCCTGGGCGCGAAGGACTGACATAAACCGTCCCCGCCCGGACGGCACGCAAAAGCCCGCAGACCCTTTGTAGGGGGCCTGCGGGCTTTTTTTATGCCAGGGTGTCATACAGCTGGGAGACGGTGCAGAAGGTGTAGCCGTTCTCTTTGTACCAGCGGATGATGTTGGGCAGGGCCTCGGCGGTGGTGCCGGTGGTGACCGAGTCGTGCATCAGGACGATGCAGCGGTCCAGACCCTCGCTGCCCTGGACGACGTTCCGCCGGACGGCGTCGGCCGACAATTTTTCGCCGGCGGCGTCTTCGGCGCAGACGTTCCAGTCCACCCACAGCCAGCCACGGGCCTCGGCCTGGACTTTCAGCTCCTGCATGATGGCATTGCCGCCGTACTTCCGGCTGACCGTGTTGGTGCTCCCGCCGGGGAAGCGGAGGCAGCGGATGGCGCCGGCGTCGGCGTAGGGCTCCAGTCGCTGGCGGAGCAGGTCGATGTCGGCCCAGAAAGCGTCGGTGCTCCGGTAGATCTCGCTGTACTTGTGGGAGGCCGAGTGGAGGGCAATCTCGTGGCCCGCCTGCTGAGCCTGCCGCACCAGCGGCAGATACTTTTCGTTGGCCTCGTTGGCCACCACAAAGAAGGTGGCCGGTACTCCGGCCGCCTCCAGCGCTTCCAGGACGGCGGGGGTGGTCTTGCTGGGGCCGTCGTCGAAAGTCAAACAGACCCGCCGGATGGCGCTGTCCTCCCCTGAGACGTCGGACGCCTCGGGGCCGCCGGCCCCCTCTGCCGGCGCAGGCTCGCTTCCGGCCTCTGCCTTTGCGCCCACGGTGAGGAAACTGGTGTCGGGGCAGGTGGTCAGGTCGGCGGCGGCACAGCCAGGCTGGGGCCGCACCGCCAGCGCCGTCCCCAGCCCGAAGCCTGTCGTTGCGCTCACCGCCGCCAGCAGGAGATACCGTCCTGCCCTCCGCAGCCATCCAAACGAGAACCCCATGGAAATCCTCCTTCCAACGTCGAACTCCTTCGGTATAGGATATGAGATGAAAAATTTTTCTATGAAAGCCCTGCGGATGGCTTGACTTTGCCGGGGAACTGTGCTATTATATTCAAGCAGTTCGGCCCACGGTGCTCTGGCAGGGCACTGCGGATGAGATATGCGAGGGTGGCGGAACTGGCAGACGCGCACGTTTGAGGTGCGTGTGGGTAACCTTGAGGGTTCAAATCCCTTCCCTCGCACCACGACGGGTGTCCTTATGGTGAGAAAACTGTAAGGGTATCCGTTTTCTTGTATCGGCCCGCCCCTGCTCGGGGGTTTCCCCATACGCCCCGGTAGCTCAGTAGGATAGAGCGTCCGCCTCCTAAGCGGCAGTTCATTCGAATCCTTTTGAGCGGCATAATTGAATATTTTTTGTATACGTCCCAGTAGCTCAGCTGGATAGAGCACACGCCTCCTAAGCGTGGGGCCGGAGGTTCAAATCCTCTCTGGGACGCCAGAAAGCACCGCTGCAAGCCCTTTTTCGGGGGTTTGCAGCGTTTTTTGTTTT